>JAFSPN010000024.1 GCA_017442875.1 Bacilli bacterium | reverse complement strand
TAGAACAAAATTTGATTGTTATGAAACAGATACACATATAGTGTGGCATGTCGAACAGAAGACTTGGAATAATAAAATGATTACTGATATAACTTGTTTAAAAGAGGATATGCTTCTTGTTAATTATGAAGCCCCAAACGGAAAGAAATTACATAACCGTTTATTTAATGGTGGTAATGGTGTGGGGCGTATTCAACTATTTCATAAAGGCAAACTTATCGATGATATTAATGTCTATAATGTTGGTTGCGAATATGGAGAATATGGACTACCGACCATCTCTTATAAAAAACGATAAGCAAGATGCATTGAGGCTGAATTAAGTCGTCCAAGAAGGGCGGCTTTTTCTATATAAATCAATTTATATAATAGTTGTGTAATAGACACCTTTATGTCATAATAATTGTGACAAAGAAAAGTCTTTAAAACTCGGAGTGGAGGCCTCGTAAATCTGGACACAGAAAGCGAGGTGATTGCATTGAGAGACTTTCTTAAAGAAGTTTTAGGACTTCTGCGGAATGCCTTAACGTGCCTCCTATTAGCTTTGATAGCGTTGCTGTTAAAATGAAAAGAGCCCTCAACAACTAGTACCACCTAAGTGTCTACGAGGCTCCGCTCTTCTGGTTACATTATAACAAATTTTCATAGAAAGTGAATATTTATGTCTAAAGAAACAATAGGCCCAAAAATTAAAGCATTTAGAAAAGGGCGTGGCATTACACAAGCTGAATTGGCTAAATCTCTTGGGTACTCTCATAAATCAGTTATTACTCATATAGAAAAAGGTGAATCTGAGATGTCTTATGAAAAGATGCTCCTTTTACTTAGATTATACGGCGCTGACGCTAATGAATTATTTGACGTTCAACATATAGATAAATTGTTAAAAGAACACTATAAATCCAAAAAAGAAGAGGTAAGAAAGAATGCTTGGATGAAAGACATTCTTTTTGATGTCGATGGAGTATTATTTTCTTATCGTGTTGGTGGCGTGCTTATCAGGGATAATAAAATCCTGTTAACCAAAGGCGGAGATGACTATTCTCTTCCTGGAGGTCACAGCCAAATTGGTGAAACTAGCCAGGAAACAATCATCAGAGAGTTTAAAGAAGAAACTGGTCTTGATGTAGAGCCACTTAATGTCATATCAACATATGAGAATTTTTGGAAATGGGGCGATAAAAATTGCCACCAATTATGCATATACTATAGACTAAAAATGATTAATGAAAACCAGGAGTTGATTCCTAATCCTGACACTAACGACACTAAATTTATTTGGCTTGAATTAGAGGAATTAAAAAACATCAGTTTATATCCTATTGGAATATCAGTTCAAATTCTCAACAACATTACTGACGCTACTCACTTTATCTATAAAGAATGATGTTGCTCGTCGTGTCGTCGTCGAAGTAGTCGTGGCAAAATTGGACAACTGGCGGAGGCTCTTTTCGGGGAAAGCAGAATTTAGGCGAATCAGGAAAAACGGATTTGGACGATTACACTAAAAATAAATACTAAAAGCTTATTTTACATTTTGACAATCGTTAAAAGAGCGTTGAACGTTTATTTTACCAATAAAAGAGTTATCATTGTTTTATGATTAAGAGAATTATTAGAATTATTATTCTTTCTGCCTTAATAGTGGTGGGCATCCTCGGTATCATTTTCACCGCTCTTTCATCTGACTTTATGGGTGGTACTTCAGTATTTTATTTTTTTACTGTCCAATCCAATATTTTTATTATCGTGATGGCGTTATTATTCTTAGGTCATGAGATCATTTGTTTGGTAAGAAAAGAAGAGAAAGATAATCAAATAATGCTTCAAATTAAGTTTGTGGCAACTGTGGCAATTACAGTCACGTTCATCGTCTTTTTCACAATGTTGGCCCCTTTGATGGGTATCGATTATTTGCTATCTTTTAACAACTTTTCATTGCACGCAATAGTGCCTATATTAGCAATCATAGACTTTATAATCTTTGATACCTCTATCAATCTCAGCTATCCGAAATCTTTGATTGCGACGATTGCGCCTATTTCATATGTCATCTTTGTGTACGCTATTGGTGTGCCTTTAAAACTCCAATATGCTAAAGATTTATATTTTCCTTATTTCTTTTTAAATTATGATCAAAACGGGTTTTTATTTGAAAAAGGTTTTGGTGTTATTCCTTGGATTACTATTTTATTAACTGCGATAATTGGTCTCGGTTTATTATTCTGCTTCTTTATTAAATTAAGACAAAAAGCCGTCTCTAAAAAATAATACTTAAGTTGAAGTGCTTTATCCTTGCTTAACATTCAGTATAGTTTATAATAGGAACAAAGATTATACCGAAAGGAAAGAAAAGGTATGAAGTATATATCCGTTAAAGAAGCCGCTATTAAGTTTGGCATCAATGAAAGAAGAGTGAGATCTCTTTTGAAAGAGAAAAGAATTGAAGGAGCTATTTATAAGGATCATAAATATTTGATTCCAGAAAATGCCGTTAAACCATTAGATAGAAGAATCAAAGGGCAAAGATTGTTTGAAGATTCTCCTTTAAAAGGTATAGATATCGATTTTAAGAACTATCGTAAACAATTTCCAAGTGATGATGGTTATTTTGGTCGCTATGGAGGAACATTCCTTCCTAATAATTTAAAGAAAGCGATGGAAGAGATTTATTATGGCTATCAAACAATTGCTAAATCCGCTAAATTCATCGCTGAACTAAGGAATATTAGGAAATATTATCAAGGTCGTCCAACTCCTGTCTATCACTGCCAAAACTTAAGTAATTATTTAGGACGTGTACAGATATATCTTAAAAGAGAAGACCTTAACCATGGTGGCGCTCATAAGCTTAATAATGCGATGGGTCAAGCTTTATTAGCAAAATACTTAGGTAAGAAAAAACTCATTGCAGAAACAGGAGCGGGAAGCCATGGCTCTGCCGTGGCGATGGCAGCAGCCTACTTTGGTTTAGAATGCGATATCTACATGGGTGAAGTCGATATGGAAAAACAAGCTCCTAATGTCGCGAGAATTAAAATGCTTGGGGCAAGAGTTATTCCTGTTAGCTTTGGCACAAAAACATTAAAAGAAGCCGTCGATGCCGCTTTTGAAGCATACGCCAAAGAATATAAAACATCATTTTATGTTATCGGTAGTGCGGTTGGCCCACATCCATATCCTTTAATGGTAAGAGATTTTCAAGATGTTATTGGTTTAGAAGCTAAAGAACAATTTTTAGAAATGACAGGTGAGTTACCAGATATCGTAACCGCTTGTGTTGGTGGTGGAAGTAACGCCATTGGTATGTTTGAAGCATTCTTAGAAGAACCAGTCAATATCGTTGGTGTTGAAGCAATGGGCGAAGGAAAAGAACCAGGTAAGAATAGCGCCACAATGACATTAGGCAAAGAAATGGTATTGCATGGCTTTAATTCATTAGTGCTTCAAAATCCAGATGGTACTGCTGGAGACGCTTATAGTATCGCTAGTGGTTTAGATTATCCTGGTGTTGGTCCAGAACACGCTTTCTTAAAAGAAATAGGTAGAGTTAAATATGAATATATTACTGATGATGAAGCTGCAGAAGCATTCTTCTTATTGTCTAGATTAGAAGGCATTATTCCTGCTATTGAATCAAGCCACGCTTTAGCGTATGCCATTAAATGCGCTCGTTCCATGAAGAGTGGATCCATCCTTGTCAACTTAAGCGGACGCGGGGATAAAGATATGGACTTTATGCTCAAAAAGTATCCACATATGTTCAGAGAATAATAGATAATTTTATAAATATAGACTATACTCATTAAAGAAACTTCTGTTTCTGAGGTGTCTATATGAAACGTATTACTAAAGTCCTTTTATTTGCTTTAACAGGTGTTATGCTTACGTCCTGTGATCTTTTTGGCAAACTCATTGGTGGAGATAAATACAAGAGTTACGAAGAATACTTCGAACAAGAACTTCATTATCAAAAATATAACGATGTAGCAGCGTTAAATACTGACATTGGTAGCACTTCTTATTTTTGGACAAAAAATGAGAGTGAGAAATATAGCAATACAACCTATTACACAGGTAAGAGCTTCATGATTTCTGTTTATAAAGATAAAAACGATATTTATGTATATTCCAATGACGGAGAAAAAGTTGAAATATCAGAAAAAGATGGTGTCGTTAAAATCGAAAACTCTGACGTTATTATTGAGAACGGCGTTAAGAGAAGAGTAAGTGGTGCTTCTGATGAAGATAATCTTAATGTTGAAGAGGATAACGAAGGCTATCTTGTCGTTGCATATAAGAAATTCATGTTCTATGTCACTAAAGACTTTAAAAATGTTTATATGAATGAAAAGAACACAAATGTGTTCCAAGGCTATAGCGACACTAAAACAATTGCTAGCTCTGAATTATTAACAAATACATTGGAGGCCTTTGGTGCGGATCAAAGAGTCCAATTACCAGCGCCAGGTGATAGTTATGAAATTTGGTATGGTGTTGATAAGAATTCAAAAACTGGTGAATTATCACATGGTACCGCTTATATCGCTGATGTCCATCCAAAAGATTATGTAGAAAAATTAAAGGCAAACGGTTTTACCGTTACTCGTTCATTTGAAGATCCATATTATGCCTTCTATGGTTGGGATGGTGGTTACTGGTATTGCTATGACGAAAAAGAAGAACTTGAAATCTATGTTTCTTTGTCCCAATACTTATACATCTCTGATCTAGGTAAATCATATGGACCACTTAACAACACCAAGATTTGGTTTGAACATATGAATAAAGGCTACTTTGGTGAAAAAGAAAGAACCACTAATGATGCTTGGGATAGTAATGACATTGCCGATATGGCCGATTGGTATGATGGCACAATCGACGCTAGTGCGGTGCCATTTGTGAAATTAGGCAAAGGCTATAGTGTTCCAACAAAGAACAACAAATCTTATGCCAGAAATGGTATCTTAGATGGCACATTAGCGTATCACGAACAATGCTATAACATTTTCGATAGCAGCCCATATTACTTCTTAGGTGACTATGATGAAATCTTAGAGGCTAATGGCTTTCATTTATATGAACCAGAGCATGATGGCAAGAAATACGATTTAACTAACACCAAAGATAAAGCGGATTTCCATGGCTTCGATGAAAGCAAATATGTTTACTGTTACATTAACAGTGAAAAGGATATCGCTATTAAGTATTACTTTGATATTACTTGGGGTAACACAATTCGTGTTTTCAAGTATAGTGCGATGAGATCTTGGCTAGTTGATCAAGAGCAATAGCGGTCTTCAAATAAGATAAGACAAGCCGTCCGCGTGGGCGGTTTTTTCTTTTTGAATTATTAGGTGTAAATAAAACAACCAAGTGCTATGCTATAAGAGAAGTAAATAATTACTACTCTATAGAAGGTGGGTTTACTATGGCTAACATGACAATTGGACCAAAGATCAAAAAGCTTAGGCAACAAAAAGGTTTGACACAAGAACAATTAGCGGAAGCACTTGGCTATTCCGGTAAGTCAGTTATTTCTCACATTGAGAAAGGCGATGCTGATATGACATATGAAAAGATTCTCTTTCTTTTAAGAAAGTTTGACCTTGACGCTAACTCGTTATTTGATGGCGAAATCAAGAAGAGAAAGAGAAAAAGAAGAAAAGCAAGAGCTAGAAAAGTACAACCTGAAGTTGAAGAAGCTAATGAAAACATCAAAAGAGTGGCTATTTATATACACGGTCTCCATGGTTCCGCTAAAGAAGCCGATTTCTATAAGTTCTTAAAAGGCTATGATGTTAAAGGATTAGAATATTCGCAAGAAGGTAAGCCTTGGGAATTAAAAGAACCAATTCAAAATGAATTTAAGAAGTTAACCAAAGGTTATGATGAAGTTATTGTCATCGCTAATTCCATCGGTGCTTTCTATGCATATGAATATTTAAGTAGTTATAAGATTAAGAAAGCCTTCTTTATCTCACCAATCGTTAGCATGTTCCAACAAATTGTTGATTTAATGGCGATGTATGGCATCAAAGATAAAGAACTTGAAAGGAAGAAATTCATTACACTAGAAGACGGTAATGTCTTATCTTATGATTTCTATCAACACGTCTCCACTGACGATGATAATTGGAAAGTGCCAACTGAAATCTTATATGGTGCTTTTGACCAAATGGTTTATATGGGTAGCATGATGGAATTCTTAGAAAACCATCCACAAGCCAAATTAACAGTGAAGAGTGAATCAGAACATCATTTCAGTTCACCAGAAGAAATGAAATTTATCAAAAACTGGATTAATAAGAATTTAGATTAAGGATATATTTATGTGGTTTTTTAAAAAGTGCTGGTATCGCATATATCAAAAAGTGCTTTTCCTTGTGATGTGTTTTATGAACTGGAAAGAACCAGAACTCATTGAAGGAGAAAACGCCATCTTAAAGTTACCATCTTTTATTAAAAATAAAGGCATTAACAAAGTATTAGTGGTTACTGATAAAGGATTGATGGGATTACATCTATTAGATCCTTTATTTAACGAACTTAATAAAGTTGGCATTGAATATGTCGTCTTTGATGGTGTTCAACCTAACCCCACAATTCCAAACATTGAAGATTGTAAACAAGTTTATTTAGATAATAACTGTGAGGGCGTTATCGCCTTTGGTGGTGGCTCACCAATGGACTGCGCTAAAGCAGCCGCTGCTAGAGTAGTTAAACCAAAACAACCAGTTAGAAAGATGAGAGGATATTTAAAAGTAAGTAAAAAACTTCCTCCATTCTTCGCTGTTCCTACAACCGCAGGTACAGGTTCTGAAACAACTGTCGCCGCAGTAGTGACCGATCCAGAAACACATGAGAAGAACGCTATCTCCGATCCTTGCTTACGACCAAAATATGCGGTTTTAGATCCAGCTTTAACAACAGGCTTGCCACCACATATCACATCGACAACTGGTATGGATGCTTTAACACACGCTGTTGAAGCCTATATTGGTAAAAGTAATGTGAAATCTACAATTAGATATTCTGAAGATGCCGTTAAGTTAATCCATGCTAATTTAGAAAAAGCATATAATAATGGCAAAGATATCGAAGCAAGAGAGAATATGCTCAAAGCTTCTTTCTATGCTGGAAGCGCTTTTACAAGAGCGTTTGTGGGATACGTGCACGCTATTGCTCATAATTTAGGTGGCATGTATAACACACCACATGGTTTAGCTAACGCTGTTATTCTTCCATACGTTTTAGAATGGTATGGTGCTTCAGTTTATAAACCATTAGCGAAACTTGCAGATATTATCAATCTCACTGATAAATCATTATCAAATGAAGAAAAAGCTAAAGCCTATATCGCCGAGATTAGAAGAATGAATAAGTCTATGAATATTCCTGATAAGTTTGATTTTGTCAAAGAAGAAGATATACCAACGCTTGTTCAAAGAGCGCTTAAGGAAGGTAATCCAGGTTATCCAGTACCAAAGATTATGAGACTAAGTGATTGTGAACAAGTTATCCGTTCATTGATGAAATAAGTTATGGCAAAAAAGAAAAAGATCATCTTAGGTATTAGTATTGGTGTTAGTGCCGCGCTTGTTCTCGCGGTATTAATTCCTTTTATGATTCTTGGAATAAGAAGCGCTTCTATTAAGAAGAACTATGCATATTTGAAAGATGATCCCATCTATAGTGAGAAGCAAGAAGTCACTGGTATTGAACTAGTTAAACAAGAAATATCGTGTGGCTACGCTACAATTGAGATGATGTCATCATTTTATGGAAACAAAGTAACAGAAAAAGAATTAAGCGATAAAAATAACGGTGCGATTACAACACAAACATCTGATGGATTTTTAAAAGAACTTAGAAAAACTATCCCAGAACAAAAGTTTGTTAAGCATAGTTATTTGAATAATGATGTTTTGTTAAAAGAAATAGTGATCGCTTTATCTGATAATAGGCCAGTCGCTCTGGAGTGGGCCGCTAAATACGAGGAGGAGTGGACTTTACATTTCTCTTTAATAAGCGCTATCGATATCAAAAATGATAATATTACTATCTATAATCCTTATGGATATATAGAAAGTATCACCATAAACGAATTCATTAGCAGAACCACATTTGAAGCATATAAAAACATGCCATTATTTTTAAACTTTGGCTTTGCTTTTGGGGCTTTTGAAAAGAACACCATTTTCTACTAATTTGCTATTTGTGTATAGACAATCATTAGATTAGTTAATATATAATAATTATATAAGCGCTTCACGCATACATATTTTGTGCACCGAATCATTTTGTTGACCAAGAAAGAAAAAGGAGGTAGTGAGTGAAAAAGGTTTTTAAAATCTTACTTAGTTCATTTGCTTTATTCTCTTTAATCGCTTGTGTTGATACAAATAATGATTCCAGTAGTGAAAACAAAATAGATTCTAGTAGCATCGAATCCCCTAGTAGTTCTAGTCTAGTCCCTCAAGAAGTTTATTATCACGTCACATTCTTAAACTATGACGAGACAAAACTATATGAGGTTGATGTATTAGAAGGACATGAAGCTGTTTATAGTGGTGAAACCCCCATAAGGCCTGAAGACGATGACTTCACCTACACTTTTAAAGAGTGGGATAAGGATTTGTCGAAAATTACCGAGGACGTGACCACGAAAGCCGTCTATGATTTAACGGCAAAAAATAATTGGGGACCAATAATTATCTGAAATAAAACATATTTTACGGAGGTAAAACTATATGGATGATAAGAAGAAAAGAACGTACGTCGATCCAAAAGCAGAGATTATCAATTTTGAGAATGAATTAGATACTCTTGTGGATTCTGGTGAAGGTAACGAAGATGCTGGTTATCAGGAAGGATGGTTTGAAGAATAATATGAATAAGAAATTATTATTGCTTGCTTTGCCTGCCTTAATGGCTATGTCCTCCTGCACTTATTTAGAAAGCGGAACTGTTCAAAAAGGCAATTTCTTCAAAGAAGACGCATCTGCAAAAGTCGATGTTTTTGGTGGCGAAGAAGAAGCTGTTTCTTTAAGAAAGAACGAGCCTTTCGGAAGTGCTGCTGCTGATTTGGCTGAGCCAATCATTGGTGTTCAATATAGAGCTGCTTATGAAAAAGATAATAAATCATACATCGCTGTTAGGTTCATAGCGGCTATCAAAAGTCTCGATGTCAATGCCGAATGGACTAGATCAGTTTACGACGCTAATGGTGCTAGAGTTGGTGCTGAAGCCTCTTACGAAACAACACAAGCTTATACTGCTTTAAGTGGCATGGGCGAGACGGTTTATCCATCAAGCTTTGGTGCTGAATACAAATATTTTGTTGCTTATACTTTATATGACATTCCTTTTGAAGAAAAAGATGATTATTACATTGCAGCTAGCGTTGAACTATCTGATACAGAAGGAAGCCTTAGTTCTGTTAACTCGTTAGAAATGGCTGCTAGAATTGGCGGGAATGCCACTGCTAAATATCCAAAGAATACTTCTGGTTATTTCTTGGCTGGTACTCTTAGTGGTTCTGCAAATTCAATCTTATCATCAGGCATTCCGTTTGATGATAATGTCGCTCGTTTTTCAGCAAGCTTATCTGTGAATGATAGTTTTTATATCTGTCAAAAAACAAGTGGCACATTTAAGCTTTACAATTCATCATGCTTAACTATAGATAATCCATATCTCGTTAATGATGGCCAAAGCAGTAGAATGATTAAAGTTGTCTCAGCTCATAATTATGCATTTGATTTTACTAGCGGTTATCAAATCGATAATATTGAGGGTGGTTATTCTGTTCAATACACCGACAATGGTGACAATGTAGTTTCTGTACCATTGTTATTTGATGGTTATGACGGAAGCCATCAACCACAACACTATGCTTACATTTCACCTAAGACAGGCTCAACGTTGTTGTTTACACTTGATGGTGAATCAATAGCACCTTCTAGAGAACAAAACGACGGTAATAATATTGATAATGACCGTGTTGTTAAATGCGGTGGCGAGAATATTGATATTTACTTGAAGGATTTAGGCTCAAACAATCATTCACTTTGGGTCAACTATCCAGAGCTTCGAGTATTAGTCAATGGAAATATAGTCCCTCCTACTAGTAGAACATATTTGCACGGGAATGCAGCGATTTACGAAGTGCCATTAAAAACTGGTCAAAGAGTATCTATTTACCGTGGTTACAACCAATTGCATTATGGTGACACTGAACAAGTAGAATATATCGCATCAGTAGATGCAACTTATGCTTTCTATGTAAATGGTGAATATAAAGTCTATGTCGAAGAATTGGCGTCAGTTACATTTAGTGTTAACTACGATACTCATAATAATGGATCGTTGTATGCTGTTGGTGATTTCAGTGGTAACTATGAACGCTGGGATGAATACAGATTGACTTGGACAAGTGGCAATGTTTGGACAGGCACATTCTTATTACCAGTCGGGAAAAAAGTTCAATTAAAAGTTTTCGACGACAATGGTTATGAAACTGCCCATGAGAATGTGACAAGAACAATTGTTTCAGGTGGTATATCTATTACTGGTTGGGACGTTGTATAATATTAAGAGCATATTTCAAACAAACTAGAGTGTCTTTATACATTCTAGTTTTTCTTTTATAATAGATACGCTTATGATTAACTTTAAAATTAAAATCGCTGATAAGGTTTTAGAAATAAACGCTTTTAATGAATCCACAAAAAAATACTGTGGGAAGTTTTTAAGCGAAGAAGAACCTAACTATGTTATTACGATGACTGAAGAAGATCTTACAAATGAAAGAACTACTTCGGAAACTGGTAAAGTCTATGTTAACGAAGAGATATCAGCGCTATATAGAAAGATTGCGGAATTACTTGTTGAAAAAAACATCATCGTCTTCCACGGTTCCTCCTTCATGGTGGATAACCAAGCCTTTTTAATCACCGCGAGAAGTGGTGTTGGTAAATCCACGCATTCAAGAAATTTAAAGGAATATATTGGTGAGCGTTTCATTTATATTAACGATGATAAACCATTACTAAAAATTAACGAAAATAGTGTCATCGTGTATGGAACTCCATGGAACGGCAAAGAAAGAAGAAGTAATGATATATCCGCTCCATTGAAAGCGGTATTGTTCTTAAACCGTGGAGAAACTAATACATATCGTAAGATTGTTAATAAAGAAGAAATCTATATTAAGATGATTTCACAAATCTATTTACCAAAAGAAAAAGCTAAAAGAGAATTAGCGCTTAAAGCGGCGGACTCTATCTTAAAGAATATTAATTTTTACGAAATTAATGTCACTAAAGACATTGAATCCGCTAAAATGACGTATGAGGAGATTATTAAAAATGAAATTAAATAATGATTTTCTAATCCATAATACCGGTAATGGTGAAATGCTTATCCCAGTGGGGGAAGAAACTAAAAAGTTCCATGGTGTTATTAAACTTAACGCCACTGGTAGTGAAATCGTCCATCTTTTAGAAGAGAAAGATTTAACTCTAGATGCATTATTAAATCATTTTTATGAACAATATCCAGATGAAGATAAAGAAGTTATCAAACAATCAGTTACTGATTTTGTTAATAAATTAAAAGAAGTCAATGCAATCACAAATTAAATTTGAAGAAGTATTAGAAAAAGACGGAGAACTCTTTTTCACTAATGTTGGTTATTCCATGTATCCTCTAATTAGACAAAGAGAGGATATTTTACACATCATCAAGACTGATGATTATAAAAAAGGGGATATCATTCTTTTTAAATCAAACGCGGAACACTATGTTCTACATAGAATCTTAAAAATAAAAAAAGATAAGATTATTACCGCAGGAGATTATAATTATTTTAAAGATCAACCCATCACTAATAACCAAGTACTAGGTAAGCTAGTATCTATTAAAAAGATTGACGGCAAAGAAATAGACTTATCCAAAGATAAGAAAGCTAGAAAGTTCTTCTACACTAATTTCTTTCCTATTAAAGCCTTCTTTCAAATGGTGGGTAAAGTCTTACATTTAAGGAAAGTGAAATGAAAAATAGAGAAGTATTGAAGTTCATCTCTAAAAACATTAAAGGCTGTAAATCAAAAATAGCCATTCTTTCAATTACCCAAGTTTTAATTGGCGCTTTAACAGTGGGCTTTTCTTTCATGCTTAAATTCGTTATCTCCGCGATCGAAGTGCCCGATAAAAACTTACTAACAAGAAACATTATCATTATTGCTTCTATCGCTTCAGCGTTAATCCTATTAACAATCTTTTATCGCATCTATTATGAAATCAGTTATGTCGACATTGAGAATAAACTCAAAAAGAACTTATTCGAAATAATACTAAGTAAAGACTATCAAGAAGTTAAAAAGTTACATGATGAAGAATGGATTCATAGACTTACTAGTGATACCGCGGTGGTGGCGTCATCAATTCTTTCAATTCTTCCGTCTTTATGCCGCATGGTTGTGCAACTCGTTTTAGCTTTAGCGGCTATTACATATCTTTTCTGGCAGTTTGGTTTAATGCTTATACCATTTATCCTTTTAGCGATACTTCTGACCTTCTTTATGCGTAAGCAGCTTAAAGAATATCATCGTTTAACACAAGAAAAAGACGGGAAGGTCAAAGTGTTTTATTTTGAATCCTTGCAAGGATTATCAATTGTTCACTCCTTCGTAAGAGAAGAAGTTTTCTCTAAAAAGAACGAAAACAACTTAGAAGAATACAAGAAAGCGAGAGTGAAAAGAGACACCTTTGGTGTTGCTTGTTCTATCTCATTTTTAGTGGTTTATTATGCTTTCTATATTCTCGCTTTAGCGTTCTGTGGTTTCCGCATTATCGAAGCGACAATGGATCTTAGCTTTTTAACCGCGATTGTGGCCCTTCTAACACGCTTAACAGGCCCATTAGGTAATATTACTGCGATTGTTCCTCGCTATTATTCTTTAATCGCTTCTGGTGAGCGTTTGATGATGGAAAATAATGAAGACGTGAATTACTTATCTAAAGAAGATATCGATGAATTCTATGGCGATGAATTCAAGAGTATTAAATTAGATAAGGTATCTTTCTCCTATTTAGATAAATATGGTAATAAAGTGGAGGTCTTGAAAGACTTCTCTCTTGATATTAATAAAAACCAAAAGATTCTAATCAAAGGTCATTCTGGTGGTGGTAAATCCACTTTAATGAAGATTGTTCTTATGCTTCTTAAACCAGATAGTGGTGAAGTGTTAATTAACGAGCAACCATTAGATAAGAAATACGAAAGACTATTTGCCTATGTCCCACAAGATAACTTATTAATGCAAGGCACAATAAAAGATGTCGTGACTTTATTTGATAAAGAATGTAATAAGGATTTATTTAATAACGCACTTAATATTAGTGAATCATCTAATTTTGTTAATAACTTAGCTTTAAAAGAAGAAACATATTTAAATGAAAAAGGTAGTGGTCTATCTCTTGGCGAGATGGAAAGAATCGCGATTGCTAGAGCGATCTATAGTGATGCGCCTATTTTATTGCTTGATGAATGCAGTGCGTCTTTAGACGCCGCTACAGAAGAAAAAGTATTATCAAATATCTTATCTTTAGATAATAAGACAATCATTCTTATCTCACATCATAGATATGATGAATCTAAGTTCGATAAAGTCGTGGACCTCGGTGAATAATGGAACAAGAACAATTTAAAAAGTATATCCACGAATATCTCAAATTACTTTCGCTTTATTTGAATAAAAAAGAAGCCAAAGATTTTGTTATTGATAAAGAAAAAGCTTCCTTCTTTTACAAAATATCTAAGTACCACTCCCTAAGAGCGGTCTTCTATCAAACATTAACCTTTTTGAAATTAGGCATTCCTCAAGAATACCTATCTAAATTAGAACAAGATTATTTGCTTAATGTTAGAAAAGCAGTCTCATTTGAAGAAGAAAGAAAAGCCTTGTATGACTATTTAAACGAACACGGTATCGATTATCTACCTTTAAAAGGCATTATCATTAAAGATTATTATCCAGATCCATTTTCTAGAGAATTCGCTGATAACGATATCTTGTTTGATGAAAAGAAAGATAAGTTAGTTAAAGAGTTCTTCGTTAAAAGAGACTATGAAGTAGAAGCTTTCCGTAAGAGTAACCACGATGTTTTTCAAAAGAAACCATTTTTTAATTTTGAAATGCATCGCGCCTTATTTGGCGAAACTGGCGATAACGGTAAGATTATCAAATATTTCAATAACTACTTAAATAAATCCGTGATAAAAGAAAACAAAGAACATTATTTAAGCGACGAAGATTTCTATATCTATTTCACTGCGCATAGTTATAAACACTATCACCATAGTGGATGTGGTATTAGAACACTAATTGACTATTATCTATATTTAAAAAAGACTAATTTAGATTTTGATTACATTAACAAAGAATTAGAAAAACTCGATTTAGTGGATTTCTCCAATCAAATCAGAGCAATATCTCAAAAAGTGTTTGATGATGAGCCTCTAAACGAAGAGGAAGAACAGGTTCTTCTTTATATCGCTTCTTCTGGTACATACGGCACCTTAGAACACAGTGTCGCTAAAGGAGTTAAAGCCAAAGGCAAGTTTGGCTATATGATGTCGAGAGTGTTTCCTCCTTACTTATTTTATAAATATGCCTATCCTTGGGCATATAAGTGTCCGATCTTAATTCCTTTTGCGTGGTTAGGAAGATTCTTTAGAATTATATTTACCAATCCTAAAAAAGCTAAAAACGAATTAAAAACTATTCAAAAATATAAAGAAAAAGAATAAAGTTGTGTACGTATAAACGATAAATAAATGTAATACAGTATATTAAATTGACTAAAAAATATGCACAAAGTATAATTTAGTCATGGAAAGAACTATTTATCACGGCAGCGAAAACATCATTAAAAAGCCAGAGTTTTTAAGAGGTAATCTTCATAATGATTATGGCCTTGGTTTCTATTGCTGTTCCAATAAAGAGTTGGCAAGAGAGTGGGCCGCTAGAAAAAACGGTTTTGGATTTGTCAATCAATACAAGATAAGGGACGATAGGTTAAGAATCCTCGATTTAACCAAACCGCCATTTGATAATGTCTTATACTGGGTAGCGCTTTTAATGCACAATCGTGAATTATCAAGTTCTTTAGAAGAGAACTTTCCTCGTGAGTTAAAATATCTTGAAGACAAATTTTTAATAGATACTTCTAATTATGACATCATAATTGGCTACCGCGCTGACGATAGTTATTTTCATTTTCCAGAAGCCTTTGTAAGAAGCGAGATTACATTAACGTCTTTGAATGCTATCTTTAAAGCCGGAGATTTAGGCAAACAATACGTTATTGTCTCAAAACGCGCATTCGACTTATTAAGGTTTGTCGATTATGAAGAAACCAAACCATCTAATAAAGAAGACTATTACAAAAGGAAAAGTGATGCGGATAAAGTATTCACCGACTTATTAAATAATGACCGATATTCCAAAGAAAAAAGATTGAGAGACTTGGTAATTGATTATGAATAATTATGATTTAGAAAAGGTCAAATATATTTTTCCACGTTTATTTGTTATCGCTATTCAAAATAGCGTCAACCTCAACGCTTTTACACACTCATTAGCAAATAGTGAGTTTATTAAAAAGATTGAGGCGAATCAATACGATGATTATTTTAATAAATCAATACTAGAGATATACGACGCAATCAGCTGCGATTATATAAAAGAAGACGACAGCTATGGTGTTTATAATGATGCTTATTGGAGTGGGCTTACATACTTTAATTTGTACCTAAAAACCAAAAAACCATTCTCATATTTGTTTTTGAAATTACCTTTCGAAAAAATGCTAAACATGTATCCTGTTTATCATGAGATGGATTTCTCTTCTCTTTACGAGGTGTTTGTTCAACTAGAAAAAGAAAAGACCATCCTTCGTTTGCTCTGTGAACAGCATCATTCATCGCTATCCAGAATGAACAAAGCCACTTCAATAAGCATCAACACACTAAGCAAATATAACGCTAGTGATAAAGCCCTCTATAAGGCCTCATTTCAAAACATTATAAAGATAGCCAACTTTTTTCACGCACCAGTCTCCCTTTTTGTTGAAAAGCTATAAGCAATTATTTTTTTCACGCACACATATACACTTATTAAATGTGCGTGATATAATGTAGACACATAATTAAGAGGATATACTATGAAAAAGGTCAAAAGATTTTTGATGACTTTGTTGCCTTCTTTTTTCGTAGTGGGAATGTGCCTTCCTGTCTTGCTTAGTTCGTCAGCAAATAAACAAGAAGATCCAGGAAAAGATACGGCTATTTATGACCGTACTTTAAAGCATGCTCAACTCAATCGTCCAGACATTATGTCCGCGGACGATGATGAAGATGAAGAAGAGACAGTTAAAGTCGACAAAGTAGTCCTCCATTACTATAACGAAGCAGGCGGATGTGATGGTCGTGCTTTTTATCTTTGGGTCACAGGTGTTGATGGGGTGGAATACAATCTAGAAAACGCTAGTGACATCATGAGTGTTTCCGCAGATAACACCATGATGACAATCAACATTGATTTCACTGATGAAAGATTTATAGCTTTTGCGCACAAGAGCTCTTTATATTTCATCATCAAATTTAAAAAGATCAGCGATACAAACCTCAACTGGGGCGGTCAATCCGATGACGTGCAACTTCGCTATGCTGATTTTGCTAACGCTGTCACTTTAGATGGAGATAAATCAGTATGCGAAATGTGGACCATGCCTGCAGCAGGTGGAGGAATTGCTCTTTTAGATAGCGAAGCAAAAACCAAAGTCCATGGTGTTAAGCTCGCTAAATTCGAAGACTGGAAAACGATTAGTTGTAAGCTAACCGCCGACACAAAAGGCGTTAAATGGAAACTATACGCCTATGATGAAACTTACTTCAAAATTAAACCAAAGAAGAGAGCGGATTCACAAAAATGGTATTTAGTTAAAGAAGGTACCGGTACTGGTGACTTCGATATCAAATTACCATATGAAGCCCATATTAATATGGTCTATTCTTTAGTGAGCCATGATCCAGACAGCGATTCTGATCCCGATATGGCGGCTTTAGATAAAACTGTAACCGTGAGCTTTGAAAGTCTATATAACAGCGCGAAGTTTCACACCTATTATGAAACAGGTGTTGAAAACGCTTTATATCAAAGTGGCGTCAATCAACTTGGTATGACATACACTCCAGAAGGAACAACCTTTAAAGTGTGGTCACCAGTCAGTTCTAATATCACCGTTCTTCTTTATGATAAGGACACATCCGCGGAATACGCTCCAGCGAGTGTCACTGATGAAAAAGAAAAAGCTGCTTATGATAAATACGAAGGTTATCATATGCATTACACCAGTGGTGGTGTTTGGGAATTAACAATCGATGGTAACTTAAAGGGTAAATATTATAACTACCAAGTTGATAATACTTTAGGCACTAACGTTTGTATGGACCCATACGCGACAAGCGCAGGCTGTAATGGTTTAAGAGGTTACATCTACGATAAAGCAGAATCAAATCCACAAGGTTGGGATGCTTTACCACTTAAATGGGATGGCGATGCTACTTTGGATTTAGCGACACCACAAGACTTAACCATCTACGAAGTCCATATGCAAGACTTCACAGGTGACGTGTCTTGGAAATCGACACAAAATCCCGCTACAAAGCGTGGCACATATAAAGCCTTTGTTGAATCTGGGACGAGATTAGAAGGTCATCCAGATATCACAACTGGTTATGACCATTTAAACGAACTTGGTGTTGGTGCGGTACAACTCGTTCCCGTCTTTGACCACGATAACGATGAGTCCACCGAAACACTTAAATATAACTGGGGCTATAATCCACTCAACTACAACGTTGTGGAAGGTGGTTATTCTTCAGATCCTCATAATGGTTTAGCAAGAGTTAGCGAGTTTAAAGAAATGGTTCTTAAAATGAGCCAAACTGAAGCCCATACTCGTGTCATTATGGACGTTGTTTATAACCACGTTAGTTCGGCAACTGGTTCTTGCTTCCATAAATTAATGCCAAGATATTATTTCCGTTATGATGAAGCTGGCGAACTTTATGATGGTTCGGGTTGTCATAACGAAGTGGCATCTGATCGACCAATGATGAGAAAATTCATCGTTGATTCTTTAAAGATGTGGGCCACTGAATATAAGATTAAAGGCTTCCGATTTGACTTAATGGGTTTGATTGATTTCCAAACCTTGAATAAAGCCAGAGAAGAGCTTTATAAGATTGATCCAGATATTTACCTCTATGGTGAAGGCTGGACCAGTGGTGGTTACCATGGACCAAGCGAAGGTAACTGGGGCGCTGAAACATGGCAAATCTATAACGAATGCAATCAATTTAAAGGCAATCCTCAAAGTACATACTTAGGCGGTTTCAATGACTGCTTTAGAAACGCTGTGAGAGGCGAAAACAGTATGTGGGGTCAAGAAATCACTTACCCACAAGCGGGTTTTGTCCAAACCGGTAACTGGAAACAAGATGGTAACGGTAATTGGTACTGTGATTACGATCGTTTAGATAAGATTTCAGACGGCATGTGGGGCGTTAATAGAAACGTTAACACTAACGGTCAAATTGCTGGTTACTATCCAGAACAAACCGTTAACTACGTGTCCTGTCACGATAACTGGACAGTGAGAGATCAACTCTTTAATACAATGCCAAAGAGCGCGGATGGTAGTAGACCTGCTACAATCGAATCGATTATGAGAGGTTCTTTGCAAGCTCACGCCTTAGTGATGGCTGGCAATAGCGCCGCTTTCATCCTCGGTGGTGAAGAGTTATTAAGAACAAAAGAATATAAAGGCATCAATCCAGAAGATTACGCTGGTGTCACTAAAGATAGTTATACAGAGATGTGGGGTCATAAGATTTCTCACAACTCCTATAACGCTCCTTTAGAACTCAACTCCTTCAAATGGGGTAACAAAGTTGAAGTCATTGGTCATGACGCTAACGATAAGATTACTAATGAAGTATTCCATTACGTTGAAAAGTTCGCTGATTTGATTAAATCCCATAAGGGTTTACTCAAGAAGAGAGGCGAAAACAATGGCTATGGCGCCTTTGTTGGTTCAACTTCCGCAGGTGCAGGTGTTATGAATAGATACTGGTCAGAAGCTGGTAACTTTGGTAATGCTGTAGCATTCCAAGCTAACGAAGCGTTTGTTTATACATGTGCTGGTATTGTTGGCGCTAATGACTACATCCAATGCGACTGCGATAAGATGAATGCTTGGTCATTAAAATTTGAATATGGCATTTCTCCAACTGGCAACGTTTATGATAACGCTGTTCACTTTGGTGGAGTGGCTAACAATGCGGTCTTATATTATGACCGTCATGGTACGAATAATTAGGAGGGCAATAAGATGAAAAAGAGTAAATTATTTCTTATGAGCTTATTGCTCATTCCAGCCTTAGCGGCTTGTAATAACTATGTTTATGATCCAGGAGAGGATATGCCATATCCAGGCGATCCATTCAATCAAAACGAAGGTGCGGATCCCGCTCTTCCGGATATTGACGCGGAATTCAATATGACCATCTATTTCTATTTGGATTATTCACATAGTGAACTTCCATCAACAGATAAGACCGATGAAGAGTATGTCCAAGCTAACGCTAACGAACCAGTTTACGTTATGAGATGGTACATGCTCAAACCTTTAGGTGAATGCCCAGCTAAAGCGATGTTAACAAGCGCTAATGCGGCCGATCCTCTTTATACGAAGTTCTTAGGTTATTCAGAGTATCCATCATCAATTGGCTCTAATCTTTGGGACTTCAAACAAGACTATAAACAATTTAACATCCTTAACCTTTATGGTATTTGGGTCAGTAATGAATAGGAGGAGGTATGAAGATGAAAAATAGATTTAAATTATTATTTATCCTCCCAGCCCTCTTATTAGCGAGCTGTAATTTCAAATACTCCTATACAATTAAAGGCTTAGTAATGGGTGGAGATGATATGGACGAAGTCGATGATGGTATCGATGACGCCGGCACATACAACATCAAAGTGTGGGTTGACGATAAAATCGTTCCTCTCACACAAACACAAATTCAAGAATTTGTTTCTTCTAGTGGTGGTAAATACACCATTAACGCTACGGTCGAACCACAATCCGAAGGAACGGCTGCTTCCTCAATGTTACAAGACGTTCAAAGCGGTGCGGATATCTTCGTCTTTGCGCAAGACCAATTAGCGAGATTAAAAGTCGCTGGTGCGGTTTCTAGATTAACTGGCAGCTACGATTCATTTGTAAGAAGCAATAATAGTGCGGATTCCGTTAAAGCGGCTTCAATCAATGACAATATCTACGCTTATCCAATCACAAGCGATAATGGTTATTTCTTATATTACGATAAGCAATATATCTCTGACGCTGATGCGACAAATATGACAAGCATCTTAGCGAAATGTAGAGCCGCTGGAAAAGTTCTTAACTTTGAAGGTAGAAGTAACGGCTTCTATGCCGCTAGCTACTTCTTAGCAACAGGTTGCTCTTCCACTTGGGAACTCGATGAAAGATCTGGTAAGTTCGTGGGTTACGAAGATGACTTCGCAAGTGATGATAAAGGCTTAATTGCCGCTAAAGGCTTAAAAGAAATCGCTGATACATCAGTGGTCGCTTCTAACTCGCAAGCATCCAAACTCAATGGTACCGCTGCTGCGGTTATCTCTGGTGTTTGGGAATATGAAGTCGCCCTTAATAGAATTGGGCCAGATCGTTTAGGTTGTGCGGAAATGCCATACTTTACCGTCGATGGACAAGATTATCACTTAAGTTCATTCGATGGCTATAAATTAATGGGCGTTAAGCCACAAGTCGATGCAAAGAAAGCATCCGTGTGTCGAAAATTAGCGAAATATTTGACTGGTGCTAGTTGCCAAACAGAAAGATTTAAAGAAGTTTCTTGGGGCCCAACAAATAATGATGCCTCCGCTAGAGACGAAGTTAAATCACACCCAGGTTTAGCGGCTTTAGCCAAACAACACGAATACGCTAAACAACAAGGACAATGTCCAGGTGCTTGGTTCGTCGCTTTAAGCACAACTGCTAAAGCAGTGACAACTAATAGCACCGACGATCAAATCAGAGCCATTCTTAATAACTATAAGAACGGTTTACCTGATTTATTAAGTGAAGATTAGGAGGTGAGACCATGAAGCAATACACAGATTTAGAAATGCTAAAGATGGGTAAGATGAAGCGATTTGGTGTCAAATTCACTTCGTTCTTCGCTTCCATCCCAGGCAAGCTAAAAAACCTCGGTATCAAAATCGGTTTGTTCTTTAAAAACCTCGGTATTGGTATCTGGCATTGGATTAGAGATTTAGGTCTCACATTTGTGCATGGTGATTGGAAGACAAAAGTTTCTTACTTCATCATGGGCTTTGGTAATGTGACAAGAAAGCAAATTTTAAGAGGTCTTCTCTTCTTTGCCTTTGAAGTTATCTTCATCGTTTATATGGTTGGTTTTGGTGGTAAGTACTTATCAAGATTATATATCTTAGGTACACAAGCTTCCCAAACACTTGACGATGGTACAGTTATTTATGGTGAAAACTCATTTAACATCATGTTATATGGCGTTTTGACCTTATTCTTCATCGTCGCGTTCATATACACATGGAACCTTAATATTAAACAAAATAGAATTAATGAACAAATCCTTAAGGATCAAAAGAAACTTGAGACTGGGATGGATGATTTAAGATAACTCGTTGATAAAAACTTCCATAAGACTTTATTAGCCTTACCAACATTAGGTATTTTGATCTTTACGGTCTTACCAATCTTCTTTATGATTCTCGTCGCTTTCACAAACTACGACGCGGCTCATAATCCACCGCTTAACTTATTCGGTTGGGTTGGTTTTGATAACTTCAATCAATTATTTACATGGACCAATAGTGGTGGCGCATCTTTCTCCATGACATTTGGTCAAATCTTACTTTGGACTTTAGTTTGGGCCTTCTTTGCCACATTCACTAACTACTTCTTAGGTATGGGTGTCGCGATGCTCATCAATAAGAAAGGTATCAAACTTAAGAAAGTATGGAGAACAGTTTTAGTCTTCTCCATTGCGATTCCACAGTTCATCTCCATCTTGTTTGTTTCAAACATGTTCAAAACAGATGGTATTATCAATGGTTTATTTGGCACCCACATCGATTTCTGGGGCGACCAATGGTTAGCAAGAATCACCGTTATTATTGTTAACATTTGGATTGGCGTTCCATATTTGATGTTAGTTGTCACTGGTATCTTGATGAACATTCCAGCGGACTTATATGAATCCGCGAATATTGATGGAGCGAATGCTTTCCAACAATACACCAAGATCACCTTACCATATATGTTATTTATTACTGGTCCATACCTATTAACCAGTTTCACGGGTAATATGAATAACTTCAATGTTATTTACTTATTAACTGGTGGTGGACCAAATGTCCAAGAGTATTTCGGTAACGCTGGTAAAACAGACTTACTTATTACTTGGTTATTTAACTTGGCGGTTAACGATTCTAACTATAAGCTCGCCGCGGTCATCGGTATCATGGTGTTTATCGTGGTCGCTGGCTTATCCTTAGTGGTCTATAACTTGATTCCAAGTACAAGAAATGAGGAGGGTTTCCAATAATATGGCAGAGAAAAAATCAATGAAACTGTCCACGAAGAGACGTATTGGAAATATCGCCTCTTATATCACATTAGGCTTGATTTCAATTATTTGGATTATGCCGTTCATCTTCTTAGTATTGAAATCATTCGACGTTGAAAATCCTGGTGTGACTTCTAACGTCATACCAAAGGCCTTTGGCTTTAATAACTATATTTACTTATTCAGCAGCGAATGCAACTTCTTACAGTGGTATTTCAACACATTCATCATCGCTTTGGTGGTGTGCGTTGTGCAAACCGCGATGCAGTTTGCTATGTCATTCGTCTTAAGTAGATTTAGATTTGCTTTACGTAAGCCAATGATGAACTTCATGTTAGTGCTTGGTATGTTCCCTGGCTTCTTAACAATGATTGTTCTTTATCAAATCTTAAAAGGCATTGGCTTAACTGGTGATAATGCTGTCCCAGGCTTAATTCTTGTCTATGTCGCTTCTTCTGGTATGGGCTATTACGTTATTAAGGGCTTCCTTGATACGATGCCGAAATCACTCGATGAAGCCGCATTAGTGGATGGCGCGACAAGAGCGCAGATCTTCTTAAAGGTCATCGTGCCTCTATGTAAACCAATTCTTATTTACACAATTCTTACATCATTTATGGGACCATGGGGTGACTTCGTGTTCGCCTATACAGTCTCACTTGGTAGCCAATCAGGTATGAATGTGGCCGCTGGTCTTAATTCCTGGTTGAGCGCCGCTAACATCGGTCAACACTTCGCTCACTTCTGTGCGGGTGGTGTCATTGTCGCTATTCCAGTAATGGTCTTATTCCTCTTCTTACAAAAATACTATGTTGAGGGTGTTACTGGTGGTGCAGTTAAAGGATAGGAGAAATCTATTATGGCAGAAGTAATTATTAAAAATGTTAAGAAAATTTATTCCGGTAATGTGACCGCGGTCCATGACTTCAACCTTCACATTAAAGATAAAGAATTTATCGTCTTCGTCGGCCCTTCTGGATGTGGTAAATCCACAACCCTAAGAATGGTCGCTGGCTTAGAAGATATTTCTGAAGGTACGATCAGTATCGATGGTGAAGTCGTTAACGACTTACAACCAAAAGACCGTCACATTTCCATGGTCTTCCAAAACTACGCTCTTTATCCACACTTAACTGTTTATGAAAACATGGCGTTCCCACTTCGTATTGATAAGAAGGAAAGAATCATGCCTTTAAGCGATGAAGAAAAAGAAAAAGCGCGCTTAGAAGTCGAAGAACTTAGAAAACAAGGTAAAAACGATAAAGCTGATAAGTTAGAAGATGAAATCGCTAATGGTCGTAAACAAAAAGGCTATACCGATGATCAAATCTATGAACGTATCATTAATGCGGCTCAAGTATTAGGTATTACGCAGTTCTTAACTCGTAAACCAAAAGCGATGTCCGGTGGTCAAAGACAACGTGTTGCCATCGGTAGAGCGATGGTCAAAGACTGTAAAGTGTTCTTAATGGACGAACCATTATCTAACTTAGACGCGAAACTCCGTAACCAAATGAGAGCGGAAATCATCCTCTTAAGAAAGAGAATTAATACCACCTTCATTTACGTTACCCACGACCAAACAGAAGCGATGACTTTAGGCGATAGAATCGTCTGTATGAAAGATGGCTTCATTATGCAAGTTGGTACACCAACTGAATTATTCGATATGCCTGCTAACTTATTCGTCGCTCAATTCGTCGGTGCCCCAATGATGAATACCGTGCACTGCGATTTGATTAGAGAAGGTAACAAATACTTCGTTAATCCTTATGGTTATAAACTTCCAGTGGATGGCGATAAAGGTAAAGCCTTATTAGATAGAGACATAGAGTCTCGTCCAATCATCTTAGGCATTAGACCAGAACATATTCAATTATCATCTGGTAAAGATGGCGTTCCAGTGACCATTCAAGTCAATGAAATGATGGGCAGTGAATATCACTTACACGTCACCACTGAACAAGGTGAAAAACTCATTGTTCGTATTCCTACTTTATCCTTAAGCGATGAAGAAAGAGCGAATATGGTCAATGGTACACAAATCAAAGTGTCATTCTCTGGTAAAGCGATGCACTTCTTTGATCCAGAAAGTGAAAAGAATTTACTTGTCGATATCACAAATGCGGATGCTTATGAGCTTGACGCTGACATCGTCAAACAAGAAAAGCAAGAAGAATTACCAAAATCTGATATTGAGGAATAGGAGGTCACATGAAACTAGCTAAAAAAACAAAAAGACTTTTAGCCTATGTTGGTATCATCGGTGGATGTGCTGTTTTAGCGATGACTTTCTTTACGATTTCTCAATATGAGAAAGCTAAATATCAAGCTTCCTTAAATACACAGTTAATGTGTCAAAACAGATTAAATAAAATCCTCGACGCTGATAGTACAGCGTTAGAAGATACTAACACAAGTGCCTATCATAGCGCTGCAGTATGGTGGAACAAAGTCAACGAAGACTTTAAGATTATCACCGCAAAAAACTCTGCAGCTTATAAAGGCACGGCTATTCCAGCTTATCTCCTCTCAATGGGCGCTTTAGTGTCTTTTGGCTTAGTCCTTAAGCACGCTGAAAAAGCCAAAGAAAAAGAGGATGAAGAAGCTGTGATTAAGAAAGGAGAACAATAATATGAAAAATAAACTCGTTTTCCTTTTAATTCCCTTATTACTATTAGGTGCCTGTAATGGTAGTCCTAGTGGTAATTCAGGAAGTAATTCCCAAGGTGGAGGTGGTGGCACCGCTCCTATTATTCCAGTAGACGACGCTGATGCATACGATCAATGGTTAGACTCTTGGAGCCAACCAGACCACCTATATTTCCACTATAACAGAGGTAGTAAAGGCGAATATGAAAACTACTGCCTTTGGTTATGGCAACACGCCCCAGAAGACTTAGAAGGTGCTTTATATGCCTTCTCCGCGAATCCTGTGGTTAATGCTGAAAAGAATGTCGAATTAAAACCAATGACCACTCACTGGATGACCGCTGAAGAAGTCGGCAAAGAAGGTAATGACATGTATGTTGACTCATTTGGTGTTATTGCTGATGTCGATCTTAAAGCTGCAAATCTTGTCGGTGGTAAGACTGGCAAAGAAACTTCCTTTGAAGGCATGAATGAAATTGGTTTCTTGTTACCAAGACAAAGCTCAATGAGTGGTGAAACAAACTGGGTGTCTGATGGTGGTAGAGAAACATATTTGGACGATATTGCCAATACAGAAAACTGGCGTACTTTAGCCGGTGGTGGTAAAGCCATCCACATCTTCGTCAGTACTGGTGCGTTGTATGATTATCGTTATCGCGTTGGTGAAGGAGTTCCAGATGCCATTACTAACCCAATCGATTTAGATACCACCGGTAACTATCGTAGTGACTTCAACGCTGCTTATAGCAATAACCTAGGCGTCAGCTCAACATCTGACAGTTTCAAAGATGTTGGTGTTGGCTATCAAGTGTTTGTTGCCTCGTTTAGAGATAGCAATGGTGATGGCATTGGCGATATCCGTGGTGTTATTGATTCATTAGATTACTTAAGCGAATTAGGCGTCCAAGCGTTATGGCTCACACCAATTCAAAAGTCTGATTCATATCACGGGTACGATATTTCTGACTACTTCGCCGTTGATAAACGCTTCGGCACAATTGAAGATTATCGTGAATTATTATATAAAGCTCATCAAAAAGGCATGAAGGTCTTGATGGACTTAGTTCTCAACCACACCAGTAAGAGCAACGTCTGGTTCATTAACTCCCAATGGGGTGTAAAAGATGAAGCCACTGGTATGAACTGGAGAGACGTTTATAACTGGAAATACGCGACAGACCGTATTGAAAAATATAATCCTACTACAGGATCCTATGAAACAATTACTGTCCAAGAGGACGCTGAAAGCGACAATCCATCATGGTATAGAGATGGTGAGTCCAATTACTACTATTATGGCAAGTTCGGTAGTGGTATGCCTGAAATTAATTACTTAAGTTCATCAACAAGGAAATTAGTCATTGATATGGCTAAATACTGGATGAGCTTTGGTTTAGATGGCTTCCGTCTTGACGCAGTCAAACACATCTTCATGAGAGATGAATGTTTCCAACCAGGCGACTACATTATCGTTGACGTTGGTAGTAAAGAAAGCTATGACGATGAAAAAGGTAGATATATTACTAAAGCATACGACTATTCATCTAACTTAACCAAGAACATGATGTGGTGGAAAGAATTCGCCCATGGTGTTAAAGCCGATTATCCAAACTGCTTCTTAGTCGGTGAAAACTTCGATGGTTGGGGCACAAGAACCGCTCCATATTATCAAGCGATGGATTCTCAGTTCTCCTTCGCGACCTATTATCATATCTGCTCATACTTATATTCTGATGCAGGCAGTGCGACACACTTTGATAATAGTCAAGCGAGTGAAACATTCGTTCCATTTGCGAGCGCGAATGATGTCACTATTACAAACAATGGTCAAAACTACAACATTCCTGGTGGCAATAGACCAGACTTCATCGATGGTGCATTCACTTCTAACCACGACGTTATGAGAGCGATTAACCAGGCTAATGGAACTGGCGCAACAGTTATGGATACCACACCATTAAATAAAGTCACTGGTGATGGCGATCAAGTTTATAAAGCCAAAGTCCACGCGGCAATCACATTATTAAATCCAGGTTGTTCTTGGATCTACTATGGTGATGAACTTGGTATGTCTTCTAATACAGACACACACGTTGCCACCTATGGTAGTGAAAACTGCGAAGATATTTGGTACCGTCAACCATTCAAATGGGCAGACAGCACAAAGAGAGCCAATTACAAATCTGGTCAATACAAATTTGAATTTGATTCTTATAATGCTGGCCTAAAAGACGTTGATCAACAAAAAGCGGATTCCAATTCCATGTACAAGTGGTATAAAGACTTGATTGAAATCAAGAAACAATATCCAAAGGGCGCCAAACTTGAATATAAGAGTTCAAGCGGTAACGTCTTAGGCTTACACGTCTATGGTGACGGTAAAGAATTATGGATTTATATCAATACTGGCCGTGATCAAAGTAGCTACTTAATGAATCCAGGTAGTGGTTACACAAATATCAAGGCCATGGGTGGCGCTCCAAGCGCTGCTGGTGGCGATATCGGTGCGGTTAAATGGTCCGTATCGGCATTTAAAAAATAGGAGGACATGATGATGAAAAAGAAATTATTACTCTTATTAATCCCACTCCTCACACTAGGTTTATCGAGCTGTGTCCTTTATAACGGACAAGGCAAACCAGGTGGTAAGAGTGCGACTCCTACTCCATCAAGTTCAGTTTCACCTGATACTTCAAGTGTCACGCCTCCAAATCCAGCGCCACATGAAACGCCAGATGATACTCCTACAGGCGAAAAAATTACTGTTTACTTAGTGTTTGGCCAATATGGCAAATACGAAGGCGAATTAGTAACTACTAAAGAAGATTCCTTATTCTTAGAACATGTTAAGAAGATGGAAAATATGACCGTTGGTAGTGATTTACCAGGCAAAGATAAAGTTACCTCCGCAGTCGAAGGAAGAATTTTCCTTAACTGGGTAATGTATAAAAACGATGGTAAATTAACCGAATACACCAAGGTTCCAGCAATTAAGGATGCGATTCTATATGCTTCCTTTGGCGAAGATCCAGACAACCCATCACAAGGTGGTGGATCAGGTGGTGGTTCCAGCGGTGGTGGCGGTAGTGTCACTCCAAGTGAATTCACACCTGCGACCGCAGAAGAAGCGACAGGAACTGGCTTCGGCTTCAAGTTCTTCGGAGCTCACGAAGCCTATATGGCGGGCCAAGAAGTTGATCCATTTGATGGCTTCCAGCAATATAAATTCTCGAAGCGTGCATTCAAAAAAGGTCAAGAATTCGCCCTTTATGATTTCGGTAGTAAAGGCACATGGACTGTCCCAATCGATAAGTACTCATTTGGTGGTTCTGAAACCCAACCAAACGAATGGCAAAAGTATCTCGCTAGATCAGGCGATGAGAAGTACTACACAGTCTTACAAGACTTCAACGCTTCTGAAATCTATATCAAGATTAAGTATCAACAAGACCAAGTGTATATTGCACTAGGCTAGTAGAAACTACTTACTATAAGAGCCACTCTAGCAGTGGCTTTTTTAGTACCTTAATAAAAAGTATTATTCTATTTTTAGACAACAATATATAATTATATTGCTACTAGACATTCTTACAGTTTACATATGTAAGCTTTTTAGTGTCTATCAGAACATAGTTGATTAGTAGAATTCACAATCTTTATGTTCTAATGATTTCATAGTTTAGAAAGGAACAAACATTATGGGATTAAAAAGAAATGCTTTAATCGGCGTAATGGCACTTTGTTTATTGGGCAGCGTCGGTGGCGCAGTCGCTTTAACAACAACAGCTGCTAATGGCGCGATTAAAAACAACGTTGATAGTGCAGTAGTGTTTTCTTGGAATCAAAACTCTATTCCATCAATTGAATCTCTTAAAGGTGGTGTCCGCCAATATTCTTATGTTGGTGCAACAGTTAATTCTTCTAAGAGCGTTGCTGGTACTGTCACAATTTCATTCACTTTGGCTGCACAAGATGCCAATGCAAAAACAGGCGTTCTTACTGGCTTAACAGTCACAGTTTATCAAGCAAGTGCAGAGATCACTTCTGAAAACGTTGCGACATACGCTGTCGAAGGAAACAAGCGATTTGAGTTAGATGGCAGCCATTTAACCGGTAACGCAACATTCACAGTTGACGATGATTCTGCAAGCCATGCAACAAGCGCTTACTTTGCAATTGCTTTTGATTATGATGGTTCACCAATCGGCGCTAATGAAACTTTGAGCGGAACAGTAACATTGAATTCTGCTTGGGCTAACGCATAAGGAGGCATAGTTTATGAAAAAACGTAAATTATTGGCTATTGCTATTGCCTCTCTAGGTACAATTGGTTCGATGAGCGCTGCGTTCGCCCTTTATCAAAGCGGTTTCGGCGTTGAGCAAGGCGTTGGATTCGGTGGTATTAATTACAGTCCATCTGGCGGTTCTTATAAGTATTTATCATCACTTGTTGCTGCTGGAAACGAAGGCTTTACCGTCGAAAGCGGAAACGCTGCTTTATCCCCAACAAATAATACCGTTACATATTCATTCAAAATTGCTGCTGGATATGCAACAGCTTCTCCTGGTTTAGTTAAACAAGATGCCATTATTGGTAAATTATCAATCACAAAATCAGGCTCATTAGCGAGCAATCTCTCTATCAGTGCTTATGTTGATGGTTATGAATCACACATCGTTGAAACAGTAGAGCAAAATTATTGGGCCAAAGCCGATTCATTATCCGCAAGAACATTAGGTGCTGAAGACGCTAATACAATTAGTGCTCATATTCCTGCTCCAACAAGCATTGCTGCGGATATGGCTACTGCTGTCACAAATAATAAGTATTTAACAGTTCACGTGACAGTATCATTAAATGATATTTCTGCCGCTGATTTCGTCGATTTAGATGAAGGTCAATACGCATTAGATGTTTCCTATACTGAACCTGACAATGATTTTGGTAGACCATATATCGTTGGTGATGGTACAGGTTGGACCATCGAAGACGAATATGGCATGGTTCCAAATCTTGGTGCCGGTACATACGAATGGTGCTTCAAAGACTTAAATAGTGATGCCAATCACTCATTCTCTGCCATGAAAGTTTTATTAAATAAAAACGGAAAAGATACCGCTGATATTTGGAACGAAACAAAATGGGCACAATTTGGTTCAAAAGCCGACAACTCTGCGAACATTGTTTGCGATCCTGCAATCACATACTTTGTAACTTACAAAGGCGAGGATAGAGGCGGATTCAACGTTGTTGACACCAACATTTATCAAGACTAATTAAAAACTAAAGGTAAGACTGAAAAAGGCAACCTTAATAGGCCTTATCTGTCCAAGATTTGATCTTGCTGATGTGTTATTAAACGAAACAGAATTATGAACAACAGGAAATTATTTCCGCTTATATTGCTCCCAGCATGTGCGATATTAGTTACTGCCTCAATTGGTAAGAGCTTTGCTCTTTACCAAAATATGGGCAACAGTATTGCAGTTGCTTTTGAAGGTGTTTTCCCAGATCTCTATTTAAGAGGTTCTTTTACGACACCAGCTTGGGCTCAATTAAACGGAAACAAATTAACAGATATGACAAATACCATGTCTCCTGAAGAAGGAAAAGTTAAAGAATTTACTATTTCTGGTGTTTCTCTTAATAAGGATGATGAAATAAAATTTGCTGATGAGTACGGAAACTTCTATTCATCAACTTATAAAGATAAATGGAATGGGGACAATAATATAACGCCTTCTTTGGATGGCAATTACATCATTCCAATGAGCGAAAGTACTTATACTTTCTATTTCAAACTTTTTAATAACGGTTCTACCGAAGCATACGCCATGGCTGATAAAACAAAGCTATATCTAACGCCTAATTCGAACTGGACACAAGATAGCGCCCGTTTCGCTGCGTATTTCTTTAAAGATGGTGGGAATACCTGGGTTAGCATGGCTGATACCGATAGCGATGGAACCTACGAAGTGAGTATTCCTGATGGTGGTTATACAAACGTCATCTTCTGCAGAATGAATCCTGGAACAGCGGATAACAACTTTAACGAAGGTGTTAAGTGGAACCAAACAGGAGATTTGTCATTAAATCTCGATGATTTAAGAAATTGCTATACTGTCCCGAATGGTGCTTGGGATAGTTCCGATGACAATAACTGGTCGACAATCTAATATGGAAAACGAGAACAAGGCTAAAAAGAGTAAAACAAGATTAGTGCTAAATATAGCATTTTTCACAGTGCTATCTTTAATGCTTGCCGTTGTTGTGATTACTTTTATCGATATCAGATCTGGATACAGGTATCCAATCTTTGGTTTAAGAACCTCTGTTATTACTTCTCCATCAATGGCGACAGTGAATCCTGCAAATGAAAGCTATATAACTAGTGACATGAAACAGATTCAAAAGGACGATGTCATTACTACCAGACAATATCAAAGTTTCGACGAGATTAAGATTTATGATGTCGCAACATATTATTCAGGTAAGTCCTTATTAATCTGCCACAGAGTGGTGGATAAATATGAAGAAAATGGCGAGAAGTATGTTGTTTTCAAGGGTGATGCAAACTCAACAATCGATGCTCCAGTTAAATATTCTTACGTAAGAGGCAAAGTAATCAATGTTGTTCCTAAAGCAGGTGCCTTTGTGTCATTTATCCAATCTCCGTACTTCGTTATTGGTTTATTTGGTGCAGGCTTCTTTGTTGCATTAGCGTTCTTTATTGTTGATTCGAAAAAGAAAAAGGCAGTCACCGAACAAGCAGAATTGCCTCAAGAAGAAGTTCCTTTGGAAGAAGCTCCAAAAGAGGAAGACAATAAAGAATAAGTGGTGGTGCCACTTTTTCTTTAAAAACGCTTTCTGTTGTAGTTGCGCAAAATAAAATGCGCAGATATAATAAAAGCATGAATCTACTAAAGCAAAAAAGAAAAGAATTAGGACTAACACAAATACAAGCCGCAAACGTCTGTGGTATTTCTCGCAGAACATACCAAACCTATGAAGAATTAAGTGACAACAGTCAGAAATATAATGATTTAGTTAAAAAACTTAGCAGTGCCAGTGTGCTTAGCCTTGGATATATAAAAAGTGTTTGTAAGGATGTCTTATCACAATTCCCTGAAGTTGAATGTGCTTATTTGTTCGGCAGTTATGCAAGGGGCGAAGCAACTTCAGATAGCGATATTGATATATTGGTTGTATGTCCAGCTATGGGCATGAGATTCTTTGCCATAGCCGCTACTTTGGAAGAACACTTAAAAAAAGAGGTTGATATCCACACTCACAGGCAAATGATGGGGAATGAAATATTTGCAACAGAAATACTAAAAGAAGGAATAAGGATATATTTAGCGAAAAGATAATATGATTTAAACAATAAAATATGTTTAAATAGAAATATGGAATTAACTGAAGAAAGAAAAAAGGAATTAGAAACCATCTATCAAACATTCCTCCACGATGAAAAAATCTTAAAAATGAAAGAGATTTCAATGCATCGTGGATCGAACTGTTATATCCATTCTTTTAAGGTCGCTAAGCTCGCTATTAAGAGGGCTTTAAGACACAAAAGAGGCGACCTGTACGTGATTTTGCTAGGTTCTATCCTTCATGATTACTACCTTTATGATTGGCGAAATGACCATTCAAAAATGAAACATCATATGGGTTCCCATCCTTATACCGCTGCGCAAAACGCCATGAGGGATTTTAATATCTCACCTAAGATTAAAAAGGTCATTGAGTCTCATATGTGGCCAGTTAATTTTAAAGAATTTCCTAAAACCAAAGAAGCGAGGATAATTTCTAACGCTGATAAGACCATTTATTTAAGAGAAATTGTTTGTTCTAAGCGATATAAAAAGAAAAGAGAACAGAAATATTTGGCCGAAATATCAACGCTATTTTAGATTTCTAATATTTTATTAGGCATTATTAAAAAACTGGTCTATAATACTAGCACAACAACAGTAAGATATAAGCGAAGCAAATTTGAGGTTAATAAATACAAATTGCTTTGCTTTTTTGTATTTATTATTTATTAAACTTTGTTTATAATAATGGCACTATGGGAAAAACCATTAAGAGAATCAAGACTGTTGCTTTTATTATCATCCTCCTAGAAATCATCTTTGGAGCGGCTTTCTCTATTCTCTATTTTAATAATTTCTTTGAATTCCAAACTAAAGTTACTCCGTTTTATATCGCTTTAGTATCTATAGCTATCTTAGTGATTAACTGCTTATTCGTTTGGATTGTGATTTTATTGCTCTCTTCATTAAGACAAAAGACGGACCTAAGGGCCGCAGAAGTAATAGGCGGTGATATTCAAGAAGCCTATAACTTTGCGATGATTGGTTTAGCCATTACTGATGATAAGAATGTTGTCCTCTGGACAAATGATTTATTTAAAGCTAGACATATCGAGATCATGGATATGGATATCATTGCCTGGCAACCAGAATTAACCGCGCTTAGAGAAGTTAATAATGGCGAACAAAGCGTTAAAGTAGTAGTTAACTCAAGAACCTACGCTGTTAAGTTGCTTCCAGAGGCGGGCTTATGGATTTTTAAAGATATAACTGACTACGAACAAATCTTTAACTATTCCAAAGAACAAGCCCCTGTCGTTGGCATCTTAGCGATTGATAACTATGATGACGTTGTCCGTGGCGATGATGACTTTAATGACGTCGTTACCAAAGTTAAAAATGATATCTTTGGCTACGCTAAAGACTATGGCATCCTCTTAAGAAGACTTAAAGATGATAGTTATTCAATGCTTTGTAACTACGCTTCATTTACTAGAATGCTCGAAGATAAATTTTCAATTATTGATAAGGTGCGTGGTGAATCCACCCGTGGTGAAATCCCATTAACTCTATCAATCGGTATTGCTCATGATTTCCCAGATGTTAATAAATTAAACGATTTAGCTAATGATGCTTTAGACATCGCTATGTCTCGTGGTGGTGACCAAGTTGTTGTTTCCGCTTATGGACAAGAAATGAAATTCTATGGTGGTAAAAGCGAAGCTCAAGAAAAACGTAATAGAGTTAAAACTCGTGTTCTTGCTGACTCCCTTATCTCTTTAATCAACGCTTCTGAACGCGTCCTCATTATGGGCCATGCGATGATGGACATGGATGCCTTTGGTGCCTGTTTAGGTATGAAAGCCATCTGTGCACGTTTAAAGAAGAATTCTTTCGTCGTCGTTGATTTGAAAAATACCGAAGCCAAAACAAGAGCGGCTTTGACTTCTTCATTTAGTAAAGATGAATTGGAAAAGTTAATCGTCAGTTCGAAAGACGCTGAAGATTTAATTAACGGTAATACATTATTAGTGGTCGTGGATGTCCACATTCCAAATATGGTTATGGCACCAAAACTAGTGGACAAGGCCGCTAAAATCGTTGTCATCGACCACCATAGACGTGCAGAAGAATATATCGATTCTCCTGTCTTTAACCATATCGATCCAGCCGCATCTTCAACTTGTGAATTAATTTCCGAATTTATTAGATTCTCGTCTATTAACCCAAGAATTGAACTTCCAAGCACATACGCCACAATTATGCTATCTGGTATCTTCCTTGATAGCGCTTATTTCAAGAGTAGAAATACTGGTATTAGAACATTTGAAGCGGCCACTATTCTTAAGGAATATGGCGCTGATAACTCTTTAGCGGATGACTTCCTTAAAGACGATTATGAAGAACATAAAGAAGTCTCAGAAATTACTTCTAACTTAGAAACACCATTCTATGGCGTTGTTATTGCAACCGCTAATCCAGATCGTTTATATGACCATGCTACAATCGCTAAAGCGGCTAATATGTGTCTCACCTATAAAGGTGTTCACGCCTCATTCGTCTTCGGCAAAGTCAGCCAACGTGAAATCAGATTATCCGCTCGTAGCGATGGCACAATAAATGTCTCCTTATTAACCGAGAAGCTCGGTGGTGGTGGTCATTTCACCTCAGCTGCTGCGACATTCAACGGTAACGACATGAAAGTCGTCAAACAAAAGATATTGATGGTCTTAGAGTCTTCATTAACTGAAGCCACTAATGCCGGATTACCAAAGAATAACGAGGAGGATTAATGCGATGAAAGTTATTTTATTAGCCGATGTTAAAAAACTCGGCAAAAAAGATCAAACTATCGAAGTTAGCGATGGCTACGCTAATAACTTTCTTTTTCCTCGTCATTTAGCGGTACAAGTGACCAAAAAGAGCGTTGAAGTTTTAGAAAACCAACAAGAAGAAAGAAGAGAAAACGATGCCAAAATGAAAGCGGAAGCCGAAGCTTTGGCTAAAAGATTAGATGGTATCATCATTACTTTTAAAGTAAAAACTGGTCGAGAAGGCAAATTATTTGGTGCGATTTCTTTAAAGCAAGTCGCCGAAGAATTAAATAAACAATATTCTATTGATGTCGATAAAAGAAAATTCGTGGACAAAGGTCCCCTTGATCAACTCGGTTTCCATCATTTAGGAGTCGAGTTATATAAAGGTGTTATCGGTAAAGTCCATGTTCATTTAGAAGAGGAGGGTAAGTAATATGGCGCGTCCTAAAGGTCAAAGAGATCTTCCATATAACGAACAAGCTGAACAAGCTGTTTTAGGCTCCGCTTTATTAAGTAGAGACTGCTTATTTACCGTCTTTTCATCTTTAAATGAAGATGACTTCTATTTAGGTAAACATCAACTCATCTATCGTGCGATTAGAAACTTATTCGATAAACAATCCGCGGTTGATGTTTTAACTGTTACTGAAGAATTAATGAATATGAAGGAACTTGAAACCATCGGTGGTGTTGAATACCTTCAACAATGCTCCGACGCAATGGTTGCTCTTTCATCAATTGATTATTACATTAACATTGTTAATGACCAATCCGCTTTAAGGAAATTAATTCAATCATGTCGAGATATCGATTATAAGTTCTTAAACGAAGAAATTGATGATGTAAATGGCTTTATCGCTGATAGCGAAAAGTTACTTAAAGACGCTACTGAAAAAAGAAGAGTCTCAGAATTTAAAAAAGCCGAACAAGTGGCCGAAGCAGTGCGATTAAATATCGAAACACCAAAAGAGATTAAAACCGATGGTGTTAATGGTTTAACTACTGGTTTTGATTCTATCAATAAAATTACCCAAGGTTTCCACGCTGGCGACATGATTATTGTTGCCGCTCGTCCTTCTGTTGGTAAAACAGCCTTAGCCCTTAACTTTGCTTATAGAGCCGCTAATCGTACTAATAAACCAGTCGCTATATTTTCTCTAGAAATGCCAGCGGAGCAACTCGTTACCCGTTTAGTGGGCACCGAATCATCCGTTTCATTAAGTAAAATTACAACAGGTAACTTAGTGGGTGTTGATAGGGCAAAAGTCGCTAATGCGATTTATAAAATCGGTAGTTTACCAATTTGGATTGATGATTCCCCAAACGGTAAGTTAATGGACATCATCGCTAAGAGTAGAAAACTCCAAGCCAAAGAACCTGATTTAGGTTTAATCATTGTTGACTATTTAGGTCTAGTTTCTTCTGGTAACACCAAGAGCAGTGATTCGCGTCAAGAAGAAGTAAGAAAAGCATCCTTAGCCCTAAAGGCTTTAGCCCGTGAATTAAAAGTGCCTGTTATTGTTGTATCACAGTTATCTCGTTCTGTTGAACAACGTGGTGAAAATAAACGCCCAATCCTCTCTGACTTAAGAGACTCTGGTTCTATCGAACAAGACGCTGACGTCGTCATGCTTTTATACCGTGAAGACTATTATAAAGACTCCAAGAGTCCAAATAGCAATGCTGGTGATAAGAAGATGAAAAACCTCACCGGTAGCGAACGTTTTGAAATGGTTAAAGAACAAAAAGAAAGAAATACTGGTGAATCCATGGTGGGTGATGTTTCCTTCGTCGAAGTTAACATCGCTAAAAATAGAAACGGTCAAACCGGTAAATCATATTTATTCTTCTATAAATCCTTTGGTCGATTTGATGAACCAAGTGAAGAATGGCTCAAGCAAATGCGCGAGATTAATGAAAACGCGGCGAACTAATGTATTACCATATTATTGCTTCTGGTTCTAAAGGTAACGCTACAATCGTAGTTTCTAATAAAACAGTAATACTCATTGATATGGGTATTTCTTTATCGCGTTTAGAAGAAGGACTCGCCGAAGTTAATTTAACGGTTAATGATATCACGGGTGCCTTATTCACTCATGACCATACCGATCATATCAGTGGCTTAAAATTCATTTCTCCAAAGATCATGTACGCCTTAGAAGGAACGCTTCCTTCCTCATTATCAAATGTTGTTTATATTAATAAACCTTTTACAATTGGTGATTTTGAAATTACACCGATTGAAACAAGCCATGACGCGACTAACCCATGTGCGTATTTAATTAAAGATAAAGATGAGTCGTTATTTTATATGACGGATACAGGTGTCTTTTTAGATGAGTGTTTGCCATTAGTCAAAAATCCAACTTATCTCATCATTGAATCTAATCATGATATTAAGATGCTTTTAAACACTAATCGCACATTTGAATTAAAAAACCGCATTATGTCTGATAAAGGACATCTCTGTAATGAAGATAGTGCGATCGCAGTGATATCGATTATTGGTAATAGCACCAAAGAAATCACTTTAGCCCATCTTTCGGAAGAGGCTAATACGCCAGAAGTAGCCTTAGAGGCTTATCAAAAAATATTCAAACATTTTGGTGTTAATATTCAAAACTACAACGTTAGAACAGCGTGGCAAAGAAAATCGCTTTCAGGAGGTCATATTCCTCATGAAAATTAAAATATATGCGATTGGTCATCTAAAAGATGCTTATTTAAAACAAGGTATTAATGAATATTTAGAAAGACTAAAACCATACACGCAAGTGGAAATCATTGAAGTCAATGATGAAAGCATCGTTAATAATCCAAGTCAAAAAGAAATCGAAATGGCTAAGGACAAAGAATGCCAAAGAGTGATTAAACTATTAAAAAACGATGAATATTTAGTCGGTTTAGATTTAGTTAAGAAACAACCAACTAGTGTAGAATTTGCTAAATACTTAGAAGATAAGTTTGTTTTAGGTGGATCTAATCTATCATTTGTTATCGGTGGTTCATATGGCTTAAGCGATGAACTTAAAAATAGATGTAATGACCGTATAGGTTTATCAAACATGACATTCCTTCATCAAATGACGAGACTCATACTATTAGAACAAATATATCGCGCTTTTAAGATTAATAGAAACGAGGTTTACCACAAATGAAAGATTATCCAGAGTTCAAACATTTAAAGAAAAAAGAAGACCCGTGTAATCCTTTTTGTGCGCTTTACGAATATGAAAGTGGTGAATCTTTTTATTTAGAACCAGTCTTTTATACCCAACTGATGGGTTTTAAAGACCATTTCCCAGATAAATATCATTTGATTATCAATAAGATGGAAGAACTCGTGAAGAAGAATAAAAAAATTGTCTTCACCGGTAACTTTGAGAATCCGTTAACAGATGTCGACAATTATATTTATTTAGAAATTACTGACGTGACCGATGCCTTACAAATATTTGCGGAAGATAAATCACGTGGTAGTGACTATGGTGACTAGTTATTGTTGAACTGGTCTTAACTCTTTCATTGAGATCCACATCGCTCTTAGACCGATGGCCATGATGTAGATAAGTGGAGCGTAGCTTGTTAAGAAGAAGCCAACGATTAATGTAATAAGAGCAGGGGCCAAACCTAAACGGCCTTGAATTTTCATTGTGAGCCATGGTGTATAGTAGTTATTTGGATTATTTTTACCACGTGTTAATAACCACATTAAGAAGCCCATGATAATTGATAAACCAAAGAAGATACCGAGGTAGATACCAGAAGTAGCAAATGTATTTCTAATTTTAAGTGTTTCATAAGACTTATTTAAGAATCTTCTAAAGTTTTTATAAACACCATCGGTATAACTTCTATTGGTGATATCTTGTTCCACTAAAACGCCTTCTTTGCTTGTGACAGTTAATAATTCAGCAAGATAATCATCTTTTTCTTTAATGGTTTTATAGTCGCCACCTAAAGAATTCTTAATGGCTTTAGAACCTTTATTAATTTGCATGAAAACGCTGTCTTTGAAAAGAATTAAATAACTCGGACGATAACTAGCGGAGGCATCATTCTTATCATATTCTGTCATGGTGTCCGAGCCAGTTGCATAGTATCTATTACTAATGTCGTTATAAACTTCTTTCTTATCAGCGGTTTTAATTGCACTGCTGATATAGAGTTGAAGCGTGTATTCATTAGTGACTTGATCTTTATAAGAGGCAAGTGGTTTAGTAGCGCCATAGGCATCAAAATCAACATCAATACCATCTTTTTTGATTGTTAACATATGTTCGCTATCGATACCGAATTTATAGAGTTCATCTTCTAAATCCATACCAACTTTAGTGACATATCTTTCAAGTCCATAGGAATAACTGTTTAGGAAAGAGTCGCCATTCGTGTTGATGTTAGAAACAAAGATTGGAACAACAGGAAGAAAGACAGACAAGACAAACATAACTATGGTTAACCATAGTGGCCCTGCTTTTGCCCCTCTAATTGCCGCGGCGTTATTAACTAAACTCGCGAAACCGTCTTTTATTATTTCTTTTGTTCTATCTCTCATACTACTTTCCTCGCAGTCAAATTATTATAAATAAAAATGTGGCTAAGGTAAATAATATTTAAGAATTCCTTCATACTAGGACATATGCATGTGGCTACGCGTTTTAACCCCAAAATACTTATACGATAGCAAGATAATCACTTTCTCATAGTCTTTTTTATGACAATATACAATCGAAGAGGTGTCAAAATATGAAAGAATTTTTCCCAAATATTCCGGAAATTAAATTTGAAGGTAAAGATAGCAAAAATCCTTTAGCTTTCCATTATTACAATCCGGATCAATTAGTTTTAGGCAAACCAATGAAAGAACATTTGCCATTTGCAATGGCATGGTGGCATAACTTAGGCGCTACTGGTGTTGATATGTTTGGTGCGGGCATAGCCGATAAATCCTTCGGTGCGAGACCTGGCACAATGGAACACGCCAAAGCCAAAGTCGATGCTGGTTTCGAATTCATGAAGAAACTCGGTATCAAATATTTCTGCTTCCATGATGTCGACTTAGTCCCAGAATGCAAAGATATTAAAGATACAAACAAAGAATTAGATGAAATTTCTGACTACATCTTAGAAAAGATGAAAGGTACAGATATTAAGTGCTTATGGGGCACCGCGAACATGTTCAGTAATCCAAGATTCTGCAATGGGGCGGGTTCCACAAATAGTGCGGATGTCTTCGCTTTCGCCGCTGCTCAAGTTAAGAAAGCCTTAGATATCACCGTTAAATTAGGTGGTAGAGGTTACGTCTTCTGGGGTGGTAGAGAAGGCTATGAAACATTACTCAATACCGATGTCTTATTCGAACAACAAAACATTGCTCGTTTAATGAAGATGGCCGTTAAGTATGGTCGTTCAATCGGCTTCAAAGGCGACTTCTATATCGAACCAAAACCAAAAGAACCAATGAAACATCAATATGATTTCGACGCTGCCACAGCGATTGGTTTCTTAAGACAATATGGTCTTGATAAAGACTTCAAGATGAACATCGAAGCTAACCACGCTACTTTAGCGGGTCATACATTCCAACACGATTTAAGAATCTCTGCTATGAACGGTATGTTAGGTTCCATCGATGCTAACCAAGGCGATATGCTCTTAGGTTGGGATACCGATGAATTCCCATTCGATGTCTACAGTGCGACACAATGTATGTATGAAGTCTTAAAGAACGGTGGTCTCACAGGCGGCTTCAACTTCGATAGTAAGAACAGACGTCCATCATATACAAAAGAAGATATGTTCTATGCCTACATCTTAGGTATGGATACATTCGCCCTCGGTTTATTAAAAGCCGCTGCAATCATCGAAGATGGCCGTGTTGATAACTTCATCAAAGAAAAATACTCTTCCTTCCACAACACAGAAGTTGGTAAGAAGATCTTAAGCGATAAGACAGACCTTAAAGAGTTAAGCGACTATGCTTGCAAGATGGGTGCTCCTGAACTTCCAGGAAGTGGTCGTCAAGAAATGCTCGAAGCAGTCGTTAATGACATCCTCTTTGGTAAATAGTCATTATCTAAATCAAATAATTAGGGAAAGCCAATCTTTCCCTTTTTTTGTTTTAAGAAACATCAGCAAAATAAGGCATAAACTAAACGCTTTTCTTCATAAAAATGGTTATGTTTGCGGTTTTCTTCATTTTTATAGGATGCTATCGATATTTTATTAAGATACTTTGACAAATAATTGTCTAGAATTACACATTGTGTATCTCAAAAGATGATTATAGTGATGGATAACAAAACGCATAATCGTCATTAAGATTATTGTGCGTTTTTCTTTCCTTTGTGGTAATATTGTTTTTGGGGAATATAGGAGTCATAAAAATGAAACAATTAGATATCGAACTTGTTCGTTATGAAAAATTAAAACATATTAAGTTTTTAGTTAATCGCATTCAACATCGACAAGAACATATCCATAATGAATTTGAACTATTTTTGGTGTTGCGTGGTGAAGGTGTCGCTAGAATTAAGAGTCATACTTGTGAAATCAAACAAGGTGACATTTATCTTATTAATTCGGGTGAAGTGCATGCTTACTCACGTAATCCTGTTAGCAACATCATTCTCGATAGAGAAAAAGACTCCGCTCCATTATTCTTATTCGCACAAATCTCTAATCACTGTTTAAGAGAATATTTCCCACAAATTAGAACAACTGTTTTTAACTCCTGCAATTTAAGAGATTATTTATCAGAAGCCGAGGTCAAAGAAGTTACTGGTTTACTTGTTTCATCCGCGAAAGCCTATTTCTTAGAGGAAAACCTATATCCATTAAAAGTATTAGGTAATATTGCTCGTGTGTTAACACGCTGCTATGAAAAAGTGCCATACGAAATCATTTCTGAAGCACAAAAGAACAACTTAAAACAAAAGAACTTAAGAATTGAAAGAATTATTTCCTATATCGACGCTAATTTTGAAACGCAAATTAGACTTCAAGATCTTGCCGAACAAGAGAACCTTTCTCCAACACACTTCTCACATCTATTCACTTCTTTATTTGGTGTCACTTTCCAAGATTACGTCAATATCAAGAGAATGGAACAGTGTATTAGATTAATGCCTAATAAAGAGAAAACGTTATTAGAAATATCTTATGAATCTGGCTTCTCTGATCCAAAATATATGAACCGTATGTTTATTAAACACTTTGGTTATACTCCTAAAGAATATCGTCGTAGAATGGGCACGGAGCAAGTGGAAGTAAAACAAGTGATTCACGAAACAGAAACAATATATAGTGTTTCCGATTCCATCAACGCTCTTGAAGCGTTTGAAAAAGATAACCAATAATTATTAGAATTCAAAGCCACCTTAATAAAAGGATGGCTTTTTTTCTTTAACGCATTCATACAGGCATCTATAGCATAAATGTCATACGCGTTTGAGACCTAAAAAAGACAAAATATAAACGAAGAACAAAAAAATATTCCATAATGATTATTTTTTAAAGTTTTAACACGCGTATATACGCGAGAAAGGAAAAAGTATGAAAAAATCAAAACTTTGGTTAGGTTTATCCGCGGTCGGCATTTTGCTTACCACATTCTTTTTAGCGGTTACTGCCATCACGGATGAATACAAAATGCTAATCAATGACCTTCTTGGTATCAAGAATCCATACTCCGATTCCAACTTTTCTTCCTACGCCGTAGAAGGAAAATTAACGAACGAAGGATGTATGAAACTCATCAAAGATTCCTATGATTTCTGTGTCCAAGAAGAAAGAGAAGGCTCTGTTTTGCTTAAAAACGAAGATGAAAATGGCAATCCAGTTCTTCCTCTCGAAGAAAACGAAAGACGTATCACAATCTTCGGTGGTAACAGCGCTAACATGATCTTAAGATCGGGTGCTGGTGGTGCGGCTCCAAATGATAAGTTGGTCGTTCACCTTAACGAAGCCTTTGAATTACGTGGCTTCACCGTCAACCCAACAGTTTGGAAGCTAAACACAACTGCCGGTTATCCATCAGTTAACGACGTCAAAGAACTTGCGCCTAGCAAGTACACAGACGCTATTAAAGCAAGCTATGAGAACGATTATCGCGATGCGGCAATTGTGACCTTTACAAGAGTCGGTACCGAAAATGAAGACCCAGCAACTGGCCTTTTAGATTTGAATTCTGATGAAGCTGAACTTCTCAAAATGATTAAAAACTCAGGCAAATTCAGTAAGACAATTGTTCTATTGAATGGCGCTATGCCAATGAGTTGTAACTGGGTCGATGATCCACAATATGGTGTTGATGCCGTTTTGTTCGTCGGCGTTCCTGGCTATTATTCTTTAGCCGGTGTCGTTGATGTTTTAATGGGCAAAAACGGAAATGAAGAAGGCGCTACACAATTAAGCCCATCTGGCCATGCTCCTGATACATTCTCAGCCCACGCTTCTAACTCAGCCGCTTACCAAAACTTTGGTGACATTAGATTCAGTGGTAAAGAAAGCGCTGGTGACTTCGACAGAGAAAAAGGTTATGTCACTTATAAAGAAGGTATTTACGTTGGTTATAAATATTACGAAACCAGATATGAAGACTGCATCTTAAATCGTGGTAACGCTAACGGTAGTGCTGGTTGTTATGATGGCGAAACAAATTGGGCATATGATCGCGAAGTCGCTTATCCATTTGGTTTCGGCTTATCATATACCGAATTTGAACAAACAATCGAAGAAGTCAAATTAAATACCAAGACAGACCAATACGAAGTTAAAGTTAAAGTTAAAAACATTGGTGATTATCCTGCTAAATCATCAGTTCAAATTTACGCTCAACTTCCATACACAGATTGGGATGTTACAAACAAATTAGAAAAATCCGCTATCCAATTATGTGGTTATGAAAAAACATCTGAATTAGCCGCAAACGCTAGCGAAACAGTGACTGTTAAATTCGATAGATACTTCTTAGCCTCTTACGATTGGAGAGTTAATAAACAATATATTCTTGAAGCTGGCGATTATTACTTTGCTATTGGTAATGGTGCCCATGAAGCTCTTAACAACGTTTTGGCACTCAAAGGCGCTACTGGTTTAGTAGACCACGATGGCAACGCTTATACAGCTGGTGTCAATACCGCTATTAAAGTCGATGTTGCAGAAGACTATGAAACATTTAAAAAATCACATTATACCGATGAAGAAGTCACAAATAAATTTGATGACGCTGATTTGAATTATTGGTGTGATTCATCATTTAAGTTTGAATACTTAACCCGTAACAACTGGCAAACCACCTTCCCAACCAAATTAACTGGTTTGACCATTAACTCTCGTATGTCAGCAGCGATGAATATGGGCAATGAATACACCAAGCCGGCCGATGCTCCAACTTATGCTGAATTAAAAGGCATTGAATATGAGCGCGTGCTCGAAGATGCTAATGGTAACCCATATAAAATCTATTTCAAAGATATGGTTGATATTCCACTCCATGGTGACGCTATTCACCCAAAAACTGGTGAAGCAATGGACGGTGAAGAAATTTGGGAAGAATTCGTTTCTCAAATGTCATTAAAAGACATGACCATTTCTATGCTCGATAACCGTGGTATTAGTGCGGTTGAAAAAGTCTTAAAACCAGATAACTCTGTTACTGAAGGTCCAGAAGGCTTACTTGCTACCTTCCAATTTGGTGATAAGAGAAAAGCTACTGGTTTCGCAACCGGTGCTATCTATTCCGGTTCTTGGGACCATGAAATTCAAAAAAAGTTCGGCGATTTCTACGCTGAAGAATGTTTATTCTGTGGTGTTGCTTGTGTTAACGCTCCAGGTTGTAACATCAATAGAACACCTTATGGTTCACGTGCTTCCGAATATATGTCAGAAGACGCTGTCTTCAATTATTACTGCGCTGCCAACATTGTTGGTGCAGCAAGAAAGAAAGGCTTAATCATGAACATTAAGCACTGCTTCTTAAATAACCAAGAAACCAATAGACAAGGTGTTGCTACATACTGTAACGAACAAGCCATTCGTGAAATCTACTTAAGACCATTCGAAGGCGCTTTAACCAAAGGTGAAGGCTTAGGCATCATGACATCCTATAACAGAATCGGTTGTAGATATGCTGCTTGCCATAGAACACTTGTTGAAGATGTCCTTAGAGGCGAATGGGGTTATGAAGGCTTTGTTATCGATGACGCTCTCCAAGGCGAAAACAGTGCCTATACAAATACCAAAGCTATGCTCTATGGTGGTACACAAATGTTCTGTTTAGACGGTAGTAGAGGTATCGCTAACGCCGTTGGCGATGATGGATATTTGTTCCGTCTTGTCAAACAAGCCAACAAGAATATCATGTACGCTATGCTTCAATCATCCATGAAAGAACTTACTATCGATGAAGCTCTCATCGCTAGAAATAAGAATCCATGGTGGAAGAAAGTTGTTGTTGGCGTCGATATCGGCGTTGGTGTCTTAGCGGCCGCCGCAATCACGATGTTCGCTTTAACAATTCTCGTCTTTGACAAAAAAGAGAAAAAAGACGAAGAAGTAGCCGGATAAAGAAAGGAGGAATAGATCATGGAAAAGATTAAGAATTTCTTTAAAGGTAAAAAGATACCGTATTTCATCATGATGGCTGATTGCTTATTAGCGATCATCTTAGGTATTTATTTCTTAGCTACCAAAAATATTTCTCTTGCTAACAGCGCTAGCACTCATAGACCAGAATGGGTTTGGATTTTTGCTTTCGCTGGTGCGATTTTCGAAGTCGCTGCTTTGATAGTTCCAAAGTACAGATGGGTGCATTTATTTGCCATCGCAGGCTATGCCCTTTCTTTCATGAAAGAACTCGAATTAATTCCTCCAGTGTCCGCCGATATGGTTACCGGTGTTCACTTCCAAGGTGGCAATTTTTTCATCCAATTAAGCTATGTGATTTTACAAGTCATCATTATTGCTTCCGCAATTTATGTGGCGTTCACTGATTCCTTAACTGAAGAAGGCGAACAAGCCGAACCAAAACTCAAAGAAAAGAAAGGCATCATCAAAGCTGGCGCTGCCGGTGTTGTCGGTGTTGTCGGTCTTGTCTTTGCTCTCGTTTTGGTGTTCTCTAATAGCGGTTCTAAAGAAGTGGAAGAAAAAGTTTATAATCCAGTTGAAGCTTTTAGAGATTTAGTGGTTGATTATGAAAACGATCCATTATCAATTAAATATCAACAAGGCGCAGAAGATGACAGCGAATTTAAGAATCCTTATGAAGGCGCTTCCTCTTCAGATGTCAATAGTGCTCTAAATAACCGCAATGACACTTGGGTAGTTTACGAATTTGAAGGTAAGTACACAGAAGCTTATCATGACCAATATAACTACAATTACTACAATATTACAGTCTATGCAGATGGTCTTTATTCTGGATCTAATAACCAAAGAGGTTATTGGTATAACATTAACGAAGATGGCATTGATTGCTTGGTTTTGAAAGCGACAAGTGGTAATGACATGGTTTGTAGAAAAGCTGACCAAGGTTCACCATATATGTGGTTCACAGACTTAGTGACTGGCAATAGAACATGTAAGATGAGTGGTTATCCTTATTATCCAATCATCGGTATTTATATCGATACTAATGGTTTGATCAAAGAGGAAGGTCAAGTTATCCAAGTCAAAAAAGATTCAGAATTCTCACGCAGTGACTGGAGCGTCATGGTTGTTCGTAACAACTTATCTGCTTCTGCTGTTTTCAGACCTGAACAAGTTACTTGGACAGATATTGATACAAGCAAGACAGGTGAACAATCTGTTAAAGCGAAATGGAATGATTTTGAAGCCGAAGTTAAAGTTGAAGTCATCTAAAACTAATAACTTAAGGTTCAAACAATTCTAATTATTAACAAACAATACCAGGTGCGCCTAGCGTGCCTGGTTTTTGTATTGTTGCATTTATAATCCTTTTTAATATAAAATATAGGCCCATGGGGTCGTATTGGTTTCGACCGGGAATGGTTAGGCTCTAACTGCAGTCGAGTGATGACGTTATCATCAAAATAAAAATAACTGACAACAGTTATATGAGAGCTCCTAGAGCTCAACAACTCTGCTTAGCTTAATTTAAGCAACCGATATAGGATTCCGACGCTAGGCGCCGGGCAGAGCATCCCCTAAGGTTTTATCCTTTCACGCTTAGGTAGGTTGTCATACCAAAAGGATAGGTGTGATGAGTCGATAAGTTACAAGCACCGAAACTTAGGTTATCTCGCATGCCCTAGTGAGTCGATATACGAAAGCATGCTAAATCTTAATATCGTCTAAACTGTAGACGTTATTGAAGAGCCTTCTCGGGACAGGGGTTCAATTCTCCTCGGCTCCACCAAACTGAAAATTTTACCTAATCAAAGATTAGGTATTTTTTATTGCTTCAACTTTTTTGGACAAAAATGAAAAATCTCCCGATTAGTAATTAGGAGGACTTTTTATGTCTAAAGAAAACAAGATATCTTTTATTGAAGAAATAAAGAAACTACTTCAAAGCGCCAAAGAAAGAGCGGTCGTAGCGATAAATATCGCTATGGTTTACACCTATTATGAAATTGGAAGGAGAATAGTTAGCGAAGAACAAAACGGCAAAAGTAGAGCCGAATATGGAAAAGAAATATTGCAAAAATTGTCATCAGAATTGACAAAAGAGTTTGGAAGAGGATATTCAATTAGAAATCTCTGGTTAATTCGTCGATTTTATCTTGTCTATTCCAATGTCAAGATTCCGCAATCACTGATTGCACAATCACATAATTATCATAAAACAACTGATGGGAAAGTATTCTTTCTTAGTTGGTTACATTATGTAATTTTAACACGCATTGATAATAGTGATGAAAGACATTTCTATGAAATAGAATCATACGCTAATAAATGGAGTGCTAGGGAACTGAAGCGTCAATATGATTCATCTTTGTATGAACGGCTTGCTTTATCTAGAAACAAAGGCGAAATAAAAAAGTTAGCACAAGTTGGTCAAGTAATTGAGAAGCCAATTGATGCTATAAAAGTCCACTAGTTTTAAACTTTTTAGAACTCAAAGGAGAAAGTATATATACAGAAAAGGATTTAGAAACAAAGATTATTAATAAACTACAGGATTTCTTGCTTGAACTTGGTAAAGGCTTTGCATTTGTCAAAAGACAGATGCGTTTATCCTTTGATAATCAAAACTATTACGCTGATTTAGTGTTTTATCATCGCTTTCTTAGATGTTTTGTGGTTATCGATTTAAAAATAGGGCAATTAAAGCATCAAGATATCGGCCAAATGCAAATGTATATCAATTATTTTGATAGATACGTAAAAACACCTGAAGAGAACAAAACAATTGGCATTTTGCTTTGCAAAGATAAAAACGCCTCAGTAGTGGAATTAACTCTTCCAGAAGACAACAAGCAAATATTCCCTAGTGAATACGAAATAAATCTTCCTTCAAAAGAACAATTAAAGAAATTGTTAGAAGATAAATAATCGGCCTATATTTTGACAAATACAAGATTATGTTGCTATCACTAATGTTTCTTTTGCTATTTATTAAAAATAAATAATAAAATAAAGACGAATACAAAAAAGGAGAATAAACAATATGGGCAATTTTTTTGCTAAAAACAAAGTAAGGCTCATTGTTTCGGGTGCTGCACTTCTTGCCATGATTGCAGTTGGTGTGGGCCTTGGAATTGGCAATGATCTTGCTTTTAACCGTTACTCGGCTGTTATTTCTCACCACCTTGCTCCTAACGGTGAACCGCATTCAGCTGAAGCGGAAGCCGCTCGTAACATGGGTAACCAATTAGCGAGAGATATTGAGCGAGAAGGCATAGTATTGCTTCGCAATGAAGACAGCACTTTACCATTATCAAAATCTATTAATCGTGTTAATGTTTTTGGTCATGGTTCCGTAGACTGGTATATCATGTCTTCTGGATCTGAAATGGTTGGTACTGATGGCCAAACATCCTATGATTTGAATAGTGCATTAGAACACTATGGCATCGAAGTAAATCAAGAATTACCTACTTATTACAAAAAATGGAAATCACCTGTTGGTGTTGAAAATACCATTTTCCAATGCTTGGGTGCTTACCAAATTAGAGAGCCGTCTTTAGAAACGGAAGCAGAGTATCAACAGATTTATGATAATGCTAGAGGGTATTCAGACACCGCTTTCATGGTTATTTCTAGATATGCTGGTGAAAACTCTGACTGCCCACATTATCAAGTGAAGACAAATGGTCAAGCAAGAGATGACGAGAGAACATATTTGCAAATTTCAAAAGAAGAACAAGACACATTGACAAAACTTGGGGAAGATTTTGAAAATGTTATCGTTGTTATCAACTCTACAAACGCAATGCAATTAGACTTCTTGGAAGATATTCCAGGCATAGATGCTTGCATAAGCGTCGGCGCTACAGGTGTCCAAGGCGCTTTATCTATTCCAGAAATTATTTGGGGTGACGCTTCTCCATCTGGTCACTTAACCGATACTTATCCTTATAACCACGAATATAACATTACATACTACCGTGGGAACACAAAATTCACCCATCAATATATCGGCGGTAAAGCCCAAGAATGTAGAACAATGGGCACAGCTGGTGGTGATTTCTATCAAACATCTTGCTACGTCGAATATAACGAAGGCATTTATGTTGGTTACCGTTGGTTTGAAACAGCAGATGCTGAAGGATTCTGGGACGATTATGGTGGTTATGACAATGTCGTGCAATTTCCATTTGGATTCGGCATGTCATACACAACTTTTGATTGGACTCTAACGGATGTTGACATTGCCCCAGGAAGCAATATTACAAACGAAGATAAAATCAATTTAACAGTTAACGTCAAAAACGCTGGCCCCGTTTCTGGCAAAGATGTTATCGAAGTGTTTTTAACCGCTCCATACTACGATGGTGGTATTGAAAAATCATCTGTTAAATTAGTGGCGTACGCTAAGACTCCAGAATTAAAACCTTTGCAAGAAGCAAATGTGGAAATCGAAGTCGATTGTAAAGAATTTAAATCCTATGATTGCTACGATGATAACGGCAATGATTTCTGTGGCTATGAAATGGAACACGGTACATATGAACTTAAACTCATGACCGATGCTCACCATTTAAAAGATATGGCTAAAAATACCCTTTCTTATAAAGTCAGCCAAGACATCTTGATTGATAAAGATGAAAAAACTGGCAATACGGTTGAAAATAGATTTACTGGTGATACTGCCTATGAGGAAATGCCAATTGATGGCAGTTCCGTTGATCAAGGCGGAGAAGAAGGTGAAGGTATTGAGTTAATTCACCGCAATAATTTCCCTGAATTATTAACAGAAGTGGAAGAAAATAAGCCTTGGACAGATAAATTACTTAATAGGGCTAATGGTATCGTTGCTCCAAAGAGTGTTTATACAGCCGAAATGGCAAACGCTTGGGACAATGCCACTAAAGATTATTTTGGTAACGATGTTCCAACGTCAAAACCAACCTGGGGTAGCACCGCCACATCCCATAAAGTCATGGAAGGTGGTCGTTTAACTGCCGTTGGTGAAAAACTTGGCAATCCAGAATACTGGGATGATCCATTATGGGATGAAGTCTTAGACCAAGTTCCACTTGGTGATAGAGATGCTAAAGGTACAGCGATTAGAATTCTCACTATGGACACACAATATAAAAGTCCAGGCATTGCTGCTATTGGTTTAAGAACCAACGACGATGGTGCTTTCCAACATGGTGAAGGTGCTTCTCAAGTCGGTAATGGTGTCATGGCACCAAGTACTAGTTGCGTCGGTTATCCTGGTTCAACCGTCTTAGCCCAAACATGGAACCAAGTTCTTGCTTATATGTTTGGTAAATCAGAAGGTAACGACATGGGCCCAGCTGGTAAAGATGCTTTATATTCTCCAGCATGTAATATCCATAGATCTCCATATGGTGGCCGTAACTCCGGATATCAATCTGAAGATCCATATCTTTCTGGTAGAGTCGTTGGAAATATCATTAAGGGATTAGGCGTCTATGGAAGAACTTCATTCATGAAGCACTTTGTTGTTAACGATCAAGATTTCAACAGAATGGGTTTATATACATGGCTTAGTGAACAAGCTTTGCGTGAGATTTATTTAAGAACATTCGAAGAAGGCGTCAAATATGGTGACTCCACCGGTATTATGACTTCCTTCAATAGATTAGGTGGCATTTGGGCTGGTGGTAACGAAGCCTTAATGACTGGCATTTTAAGAAATGAATGGGGCTTTAAAGGCGCCATCATCACTGATATGACCGAAAACGAAGAAAACATGGATAGTGCTGCTAACTTAAGAACAGGTGGCAATATTAACTTGGGTGGCGACGATAGCCCAGTCGTTGCATTATCTGCTTCTTCTACCGCACGTGTTCAACACAGAATGAGACAAGCAATTAAAGAATACGTCTATGCTTATTGTCATGCTTTATATAAGAATTTGACATACAATGCGTCTGCCGATCCAAGCGAAGCGGTTGTTGTTGCTGAAACAAAACAATCATGGCAATGGTGGAAACCGGCAATTGTGGCTGCGGACGCTATTGTTTATGGCGCAATTGCTATCGGCGTATTCTTGATAGCAAAACCATTCTTACCTTTTGGAAAAGCGAAAGATGAAAAGGAGGCAGAATAACGTATGAAAAACTTCTTTGTTAAACATTTGACAAAAATAGTCGTTATTGGTATTGCTTTTGTCTCTCTGACTATTGCTGGTGTTAATTTTCTAGTATCAAGAGTTCAATATAACAATTACTTGGTGCAGTATGAAAAGAACGCCGAAGAGATTAGGGCTTCATTCCCAGCTTTACCAGAAGAAGTTTTATTCGACAATGAATACATTGCCTATGACGAGGCCGGTGAAAAAGTTGCTTCTTCAAAATCTGAATATAAAAATTCACTTATTTTATACGCTAGAGATGCTAGTGTTGCTCCGCTAAGTACTGACAAAGCTCAAGAGTATAAAAAGATGGATGGCGATGATTCTAAATTGGCGGAATACATTACCGGTCTAGATAGAATGGGTGGTGCTATTACCTTTACCATCAAGACCGAGAGTTATGGCCTTTCCGACATTGAAATTGGCCTAAGGAATAACTGGCGCAACAATGCGGGTGTCTATCAAGAAATTGAGAACCTCACTGATAAGATTAAAATTCAAGTGAATAAGTTAGAACTTAAAACGGAAAAACTCAGTTTGTCAACCGACCGTGATGGGTTCCAAAGCCTTATCTTTAAGGACACCTTCTTAATCAGGGGAGAAAATACCATCACACTCACAACAAGTGCCTATAATGATACCGATAGTAAAAATGATTGTCTTTATATAATGCCAGATATCAGAAACCTCACTGTTATTTCTGACGTTGATTTCGCTCAACCAGAATAGGTGTTTGAATTAATCTTTAATCTTAACCAGGTGCATTTGTACCTGGTTTTGTCTTTTTTATTGCCATCTTTTCAATAAGTGATACAATTATGGACAAGTAAATTATGAAAAGAGCATTTTTTTACTTTTATAGCTATTATTATCCAAGAGGTAATCAATAAATCTTGGCCTTTTAGCTATTGGGTGTTATTGATTACCGAAAACTAATCAGTGACACCAACTCAACGAATGGATATTAATTGGTGTCACGAACACCGATTTTTATTTCATGAGGAGGATGAACGAAATGAAACACACTAAATTATTTGCTCTATTATCCACATCTGCGTTACTTGTCACAGGATGTGGCAAAAACATTGATCCCGTTATTAGTTGGGATCCAAATAAGACGTATCAAGTCGGTATTTGCCAGTTAGTTACTCACGAAGCTTTAGATGCCGCTACAAAAGGTTTTAAAGACAAACTTAAAGAAGAACTTGGCGATAAAGTGGTATTTGATGAACAAAATGCCGCTGGCGATTCCGCAGCATGTGTCACAATTGCCAACACATTTGTTAGTAAGAAAGTCGACTTAATCATGGCTAATGCCACACCAGCCTTACAAGCTGCTGCTAACTCAACAGTGGATATCCCAGTTCTTGGAACTTCAATTACTGACTATGGTACAGCTTTAAATATCAAGAATTTTGTCGACACCGTCGGTGGCAACGTCTCTGGCACAAGCGATTTAGCGCCATTAGATGAACAAGCGAAGATGATGGTTGAATTATTCCCTGAAGCTAAGAAGTTTGGTATCTTATATTGCTCCGCAGAGGCAAACTCTAAATACCAAGTCGACAGTATCTCAAAAGAATTAAATAAACAAAAATCTGGTATTTCAATAAATAAATATTCATTCTCAGATTCCAATGACCTTCCTTCTCAATTAGATAAGATGGTCGCAGATAAAGTAGATGCTTTATTCATCCCAACAGATAACACATGTGCATCGAATGTTGAAACAATCGACGCAAAATGCTCCGCTGCTGGACTTAAAGTGTTCTGTGGTGAAGAAGGTATTTGCAAAGGCTGTGGTGCGTTCACCCTTTCCATTAGCTACTACAACATCGGTGTAAAAACAGGTGAAATGGCTGCTAAGATCATCAAAGAAGGCGCCCATATTTCAAAAATGAAAGTGCAATATGATGCTGCACCAGTTAAAAAATACAATCCAACCATCTGTGAAAGATTAGGTCTTACCGTGCCAGATGGTTATGTCGCAATCCAATAAGAATAAAAGCATATGCAACAATTCCTTAATTATTTATTAAACTATGTACAATCTTTACCAGGTTCAGTTAATCTCGGCATTATCTGGGGTTTAATGGCCTTAGGTGTCTTTATTACTTATAAAGTGCTTGATGTCGCTGATTTAACTGTCGATGGTTCGTTTGCGATGGGCGGTATTGTTTGTGCTGTCTTTATTAAAAGTGGTGGCAACTTCGCTGTTGGTTTATTATTAGGATTTGTCGCTGGATTACTCTGCGGCTTGGTCACAGGTCTATTACATACATTATTAGGCATTCCGCCTATTTTAGCGGGTATCTTAACGCAACTGGCTTGCTGGTCGATTAATTTAAAGATCGCTAGTGGCGCGGCTAATATATCGGTTAACGCTAGAACAACAACAGTTCTAGTGTCACAACTAGATAAATATAACGCCTTATGGATATTATTCCTGGCTGTCGCAATTATTGTGGCTTTACTTTATATTTTCTTTGGCACTCAACTTGGTGCTTCTATTAGAGCCACTGGTAACAATCAAAAGATGGCTAGAGCTCAAGGCATTAACACCAAGTTCAATATCGTTTTAGGTTTAATGATTTCTAACGGCATTGTCGCTTTAGCGGGTGGCTTATTAGCCCAATATCAAGGCTTCGCTGATATCAATATGGGTAGAGGCGCGATTGTCATCGGTCTATGCTCCGTAGTTATCGGTCACGCGATATTCTCAAAGATTTCACCAAACTTTGGTTTAAGAATGGCGTCTGTTGTCGTCGGTGGCATTATCTACTATGTCATTTTCTCGACTGTTGTATTTATCGGTATGGATACCGACTTCTTAAAGATGCTCGCTGCAGTTGTGGTGGCTCTCTTCTTAGGCGTGCCATATATTAAGTCCCATTATTATGATGACTTTAAAAAGCGTTTAGCGAACCGCAAAATGAAAAAGAGTCAGGACGTGGAGGGTTAATTATGCTTGAATTAAGAAACATTAAAAAGAAATTTAACCCAGGTACTGCCAGTGAGACAATCGCTCTTGATAATGTCAATCTCACATTAAAAGAAGGCGACTTTATCACAGTAATCGGCGGTAATGGTGCGGGCAAATCCACATTAATGAACATTATTGCCGGTAGTATCAAACCTGATAGTGGTATGGTTCTATTAGATGACGAAGACGTCAGTTTAGTATCCGAACACAAAAAAGCCCAATACTTTGGTCGTGTTTTCCAAGATCCAATGGTCGGTACCGCCGCGGATATGACAGTGATCGAAAACCTTGCCCTCGCATTCGGGCGCGGACAGAGGCGTTCTTTATTTAAATGGTCCTATCGTAAGGAAGATGTCGAATATTTCACTAGCGAGCTTAAAACGCTTGATTTAGGGCTAGAGAATAAACTATATCAAAAGGTTGGCTTACTTTCTGGTGGTCAAAGACAAGCTTTGACCCTTCTTATGGCGACGATTAGACATCATCCATCTCCTCGTCAAATTAAGAAAGATTATGTCCGTTTCTCCGCTGGTGATAAAAACTTTTTAAAAGAAGAAATCGATCAAGCCTTTAACAAAATTATTGAAGAATATAATGCTTCCAAAAAGGAAATCGAAAGCAACACATCTTTAAGCAAAGAAGAAAAGAAACTTAAATTAAAAGAAATTAAAGGGGTACGTGATTCTAGTTTCCGTAGTTATGACGTCACAAAGCCAGTTCTCTTGCTTGATGAACACACCGCGGCTTTAGATCCAAAGACAGCAGAAAAGGTTTTAGAAACAACCGATAGAATCGTTAAAGAGAATCAATTAACCACAATTATGATTACTCATAATATGAAAGATGCGATTAAATATGGTAATCGCTTAATCATGATGAGCAAAGGAAGAGTGGTCGCGGATATCAAAGGTGAAGAAAAACAAAAATTAACAATCGAAAAACTGCTTGATATGTTCGTAACAAATAGCAAGAACGATATGCTTGCGGACTCAGCGATATTCGGCGATTAAAATATAAAAAATGCATAAGTACTAGACTTATGTGTTTTTTTTGCCTACAATTTAGGCGGTTATGAAAATTGCTATTTCCGCTGAATCAACATTAGATCTCTCAAAAGAATTAATTAAGCAATATGACGTACACGTCATTCCATTCACTGTTTTATTGGGCGAAACCGCTTATTTAGATGGTGAAATTAATTCACAAGATATCTTTGATTATGTTGATAAAAATAAGATTCTCCCACGCACAAGCGCGGTGAATGAATTCCAATATCGCGAATATTTCCAAAATCTTCTTGATCAAGGATATGAGGCAATCATCCATATTTCACTAAGTTCAGAAATATCCACTTCTTGTTCACAAGCGATTAACGCTGCTAAAAAGTTTGAAAACGTTTATATCATTGACTCACGCAGTTTATCGACTGGTATTGCTCTTGAAGTAATCTATGCTGCGAAGTTAGTGAAAAAAGGCTTACAGCCAAAAGAAATCGTCGATAAAGTAAATGCACGTATCCCTTATGTTCAGGCTAGTTTCGTCATTCAAACCCTTGAATATTTGCATAAGGGTGGTAGATGTTCTGGCTTATTAAGATTCGGTGCTGCAATCCTTAGAATCAAACCACAAATCATCGTTTCGGATGGTAAAATGTCACCTGCTAAAAAGTATATTGGCCGTAAGAGCCAAGTTATTGAAGCATATTGTCGTGATACATTAGAACAATTTGCTAATCCAGATTTATCTGTGGCGTTTGTGACCCACACACTAGCAACACCAGAAATGGTTGCGGTGGCCATCGATGCTTTAAGAAAACGCGGTTTCAAGACAATTTATGAGACAACCGCTGGGGCAACGATTACAAGTCACTGCGGTCCTCAAACTCTCGGTATCTTATTCATTAACGACGGATTAAACGAAGAATAAAAAACTGGAATTACTTACTTAGTTCCAGCTTTCTTTTTATTCCTACGGAATAAGAACCATAGTATTTCTAATACTTCAAGCGGAATACCCACAAGGAATAATAATGGGTAATTATGTTGTGGTCCTAAAACCACAAGAATAGTTAAATAAAGTGATAATAAACCAGTCCAAATAACGATGGATGTATCAAACACTCTTAATAAACGATGGTGATAGATAAAATCCCACACTAAGAGAATGATACCTGTAATTAAAGTGCCATAAACAAAATTTAACCAAGACTTAAAGGTGGCTTCTTGTGGCAAGAATGTTAAGCCAAAAAACGCCATCAACGTTACTAACCAGCCAATACCTACTGAAAGTAGTTTGATATAAACTTGCTTGGTTAACGAATGATTTTGGGATGCGATTTTTTTCTTTTCTTCAAGGTAGAAATCATCAACACTGATGCCATAAAAATCAGCGAGTGATTTTAAAACGAAAACATCCGGAAAACCTTCGCCTCTTTCCCATTTGGAAACAGATTTATCAGAATAATTAAACTTTTCCGCTAATTCGAGTTGTGTTAAACCGCTTGCCTTACGATAGAAGGCAAGGTTTTTGGCTAATAACTCTTGTTGATTAATTTCTTTTTCCATGCGTAGTAGATTGTATTATTTATTTTACATAAATGCAAATAAATAAAGGTGACGATTTATTCCCTTTGTTTCAGGAACTGCTTTAAAAAGAGGATGAGTTTATGGTTAACAACAGACATCGAATATAACTTATTCGCATCGTTATTAGCTTTTTTAATTATTTCTTCTTTTTCTTTTTCGCTCATCTTAAGAGCTTTGTTCATCACATTGATGAGTTCTTCTTTCTCACCTAATTCAAGCCATAAGGCATCATCTTTAAATGTCTTAAGCAAAATATTGTTTCTAACAGAAACCGTTAGTGACTTGGAATTTAGGTAATCCAAAGTATTATATGGGATTAAGTAACGATCAAAGTCTTCGCTGTATGGACGAGAATTAATATTGAATAATGAGCCATTTTCTAAAGAAAGCATTAAATCGTTAGATATCATGCCGAGGTATTTAATGTTATTGCGGAATTTGGAAAACTTATCCATTTTCTCTTCATTTGCGTGATAACCAGCAATCACTAAATTGATATTTGGGTTGTTTAGTTCAATAAAGGCCTGGATTAAATCATAAACGCCAAATCTTTCTTCGAGGTTACCATAGTAGAAAATATATTTCCCATATTTTTTAACATCTTCTTCGTTATATTTATTCTCTAAAACACCTTCGATGGTGATGTTAGCGCGATTATGTTTATTAAATAATTCATTCAAATTAGTAGTTTGAGTAATGTAGCCAGAGAGATTGTCCGCCATAGAATGCAAATTAGTGGTGTATGACTTACCAGTATCATGGATACCGCTTGGTGTATTGTTGCAAACACCAATAATTGGTAAGTGGAAATCTTCCGCTAGAGAAGTGGAAGCCTTTAAGATATATGGGTTTAATGTATCAGTTAGGATGATGGCATCTTTTAGATTCATCTTAAGAAGAATCTTCTTTGCGTCTCTTTTTGTGTGGTTAACTCTGAAGAGTTTTCTTCTTTTGACTTCCAAATAGTGCCAAGTAATTTTGCCTTCTTGAGTGATAGATGCGTCTAATTTTTTGAGCTTGCAGTACTTCTTAGAATAAGGACGCACTGAAATAACATCAACTTCATGAGTTAATGCTAAAGCACGAATGAGACGATTGTGTAAATTTTGGATAGTGGTATTTAAAGAACCTCTCCAATTTTTACAAAATGCGACATAGTCTTCTTTTTCTAAGGCGGTAGTGAAATAAATAATACGCATATTATCAATTTTTGTTTAGACTTCTCTAAACACAAACATTATAAAAGTTTATGTTAATAAAAGACACAAAAATGATAAAATTGGCATATGGAAAAAGTTTGCAAGTCGTGGAGCGAATTCTTTAAGCAAATTCAAAATGAAGAATTCTGTGATAAGTTAAACAAGTTCCTCAATAGAGAGTATCAAGACTATACTTGCTACCCTCCTAGAGAATTACTTTTTAACGCTTTTAAATTAACGCCACTTGACAAAGTTAAGGTCGTTATTGTTGGTCAAGATCCATATCATGAACCAGGTCAAGCTATGGGTTTATCTTTCTCTGTACCAAGAGGAATTAAGGTTCCTCCATCGTTGGTAAATATCTATAAAGAGATTGCTGACGAATATAATTGCAAAATGAATTTCTCTTCTGGAGACCTAACCTACCTTGCCAATCAAGGAGTATTGCTTCTAAACTCCATATTGTCAGTACGTGCGCATCAGGCGTTGAGCCACAATATAGACGAATATAAAATGTTCCTTTCTCGTGTACTTGAACTATTAGATCATCAATCTCAACCAATGGTCTTTCTTTTATGGGGCGGTCCAGCGCGAAAATTAAAGGGCTATTTGCATAACCCTTCTCATTTGATTTTAGAATGTGTTCACCCATCTCCTTTAGCCGCGATTCATGGGGGTTGGTTTGGTAACGGTCATTTCAAGAAAACCAACGAATATCTCCGCAAAAACGGGCTAAAAGAAATAAAATGGTCAAATATTTGATTCTAATTGTTGCTCTTTTTTTCTTTTGACAAAAGAGATAATAAAGAAAGTCAAAGCGCCGCCTAAACTTAGCAATCCAATAACGAACCAGATCCAATATAATGTTGGGTCTTTTCCTTTGACGTACATCCTAATTAATCTGGCAATATCATAAATCATGGAGACCAATATAATGGTGGATAATGCTGCACTATATGAGACGTAAGAAAATCTATCTTTGAAATATTTAACAAGGTTATTTACGCCCATGATAGCGAGGAAAAATCCAAGTACAAAAATTACCATACTATCAGGATCAAAGTCATAGCCAAACGCATTGCCGTCAACATATGATTCATAACTATTTACGTATTTGATTAAGTAGAAAATAAAGACGAACAAACCAAACGCAATTGTGCCAACTGTGAGAACAATCTTGAATGGATTAATGACGTTCTTAAGATTCTCATCTGTAGCGTCATATTTAGGAACAAACACTTGAGGCGCTCTAATGAATAGAACTGTTATCAAGGCACCAGTTAATACAATGGATGGACCGATGAAAGCAATGTTATAAACAAAGCAATATAAAGGTGCGCTCATATTACCTAAACCCCAAGCAAATGCGCTTGGATCAGACCAGAAGAATACGCCCGCTAAATAATGGGATAAGAATTTGAACATGCCGCCGACGACTGTGCCAACGATAAGCCACAATATTTTCATCCCTTTGCTTTCGCTTCTATCAAAGAAAATTTTGAATATACCAGCAAAGCCTACAACCATGTAAGGTAAGACATAATCCAATAGTAATTGAACTGGATGAATGATATAAGCGCTTGTAGCTATATCAAGCAATCCGATAATTAAGCCAGCTAGTAAGGCTTGCCAAACATAGCGGCGTCTAAAAGCAATGATTAATACAGCAATCATCGCAAAGCCAATTGAACCACCATTTGGGAAAACACCTTTGAAAATAATGCCTTGCAATTCATCTAATACAAATCCAAGAGCGGCAAAGATACCAATTTCACAAAGTGTGGTGACTAGTTTTGATGTGTTTTTCATAATAACCTCCAAAATAAAACCCTCAAACACGATGAGGGGAGGAAGAACATTTAAATAAAAAAGTTCCCTCCGCTAGAATTACCTAGATCAGGTACGGTCGGTTCCAAGAAGAACCCTCTCAGCCGAATTTCGTTCAGCTCCCGTCAATAATCATAATCGCTTATTTTAATAATGTTAATAATTATTTACTTAGGACTTTATATAAACGACTAACATAATATTATGTTTCTATGTTATACTTTACCTAACTTGGAGGTTTATCCTATGCTTGATGAAAATATCAAAGAAAACGAACCAGTAGAAGTTAAAGAAGAAGCTCCTGCTGTTGAAGAACAATCAGTCGTTACAAAAACATATGATCAAGTCATCGAAGATGCACGTAAAGCCCTTTATAAGAGTTACATGACATCAAGAAGAGTGAGCAACATTTTAATGTTTGTGGTCGTTGCGGCCATCGTTGGCATTATGTTCATGGTTATTAATAATAATCAGGTATTAAAAATCGTTGGTTATTCTCTCGCTGGTGTTTTGCTTGTTGGTATGATTCTTTTCTATGTTTTGACAAGAAAGAATTTCCCGAACAAAACAAAGGACTATGTCGCTCTTGTTTCTAAAACATTAAATAGCGAATTATTTAAGAATCAAGAGTTTGATGAAATCGCTTCTAACCCAGAAGAAAAATTAGGCTTAGATGACTTAATTGGCGATAGCGTGTATCAAGAAGCAACCGGTATCAATTCAAGAAATGTTGTGCGTGGCACATATAAAAAACACCATTTCTTATATTCTGAAGCCGCTTTAACTAGACCATCTACTAGAAAACAACAAGTACCACCTTTATTCGTTGGTAAATATATTTCTTTACCAAACGATTTAAAATTTGATGGTCGCTTCGTTGTGGTCATTAAAAATCCTAAAGAACCATTAGATTTACCTAATGCAGTTAGTGATTTAGCGGTTTTAGAAGATAAAGATGATTTCATGATTTATGGACCAGAAGGTTCTAACTATCGTGATGTGATTGATAACAAAGTTATCTCACAATTAAAGAAACTCCAAATCGGTGGTCATTTACTTAATGTAAATGTTGTCTTCTGGAGTGGTCATTCCGCTGCGTATATTAGCTATGATGACACAATTATGTCTGTGCCATTTGAAAAGCCACTTGATAAAGCAGGATTTGATCAATCATTTAAAGACTTACTCATTTGCTTAAACGCATTAACGGAGGAATAATATGTCCTCAGTTGGTCGTTGGTACAATATCCGTTGTTACAAGCATAACGGTGCTTTACATCGCGTATGGGACCGTGGTTTAGTTTTGGAAAATAATAACGACTATATTGTCATCGCTTCTAAAAAAGCAAAGGTCGTTGAATCAAATGGTCGTTGTTGGTTTACTAAAGAACCAGCGGTTACTATCTTTTCAAAAAAAGAATGGTGGAACGTCATTTGTATGCTTAAAAAAGACGGTGTGTGTTATTACTGCAATATCGCCTCTCCAAGCATCATCGATAAGGATTCCATCAAATACATTGATTATGATTTAGACGCTAAATTATTTCATGACAATGAAATTAGAGTCTTAGACGAAAAAGAATACTTACATCATAAAAAGACATATGAATACAGTGACGAACTAGACGCTGTATTGAAAAATCAAACAAAAGAAATAGTTGAAAGAATGAAAAAAAGAGTTTTCCCATTCGATGATCAAATGATCAATGACTATTACAACAAGTATCTGGAAAGCACGAAGAAAGAATAAAATGGAAAAAGTATTTGTTTCTAATAGTGCAGAAGAAACAATGGAACTAGGTAAAAAGCTTGCCTTAAGCGCGAGCAACGGTTCCGTGTTTTGCTTTACTGGCGATTTGGGTGCTGGTAAAACCACTCTTGTTAGAGGAATAGCAAGAGGCTTAAATATCAAAAGCGTTGTTCAGTCTCCGACATTCAACATCATGAAAATCTATTTTGATGGAATTAAACCATTAATTCATATCGACGCCTACCGTTTAGCGGATGTTAACACCGATATTGGTTTAGATGAATACATTGGTTATGAAACAGGATTAACTGTTATTGAATGGCCCGATTTTATTAAAGAATTAATTCCTGAAACCGCTATTACGGTTAACATCATAAACCTTGGTGAAAACCAAAGAAAAATCACCATTATCAGTGACGATCAAGCACTCCTAGGAGGCCTTCAATAATGTATACAGTATTACTAGATTCCTCCAATACAAACCTCTCTGTTGGTTTGGCTCGTGATAACCTTCTTTTAGAATGCATATCTTATGAAGCTTGGCAACAACAATCCGAATATATGATTCCAGAATTAAATAAGCTTCTAGAAAAATATAACGTCAAAAGAGAAGAAATTTCCGCAGTTATGGTAGCAAAGGGACCTGGCTCATATACAGGGGTTAGAATTGCTATCACAATCGCTAAAACTATCGCTGTTGCCTTGGGCTGCAGATTGTATCCAGTCAGCTCATTAAGAGTGCAAAAGGACGGCAAAAATCCTTCCATTTGTTTGATAAATGCCAGAAGCGGCCGTTCTTACATCGGTGTTTATGAAGGAAACAAGGTCTTACTTGAAGATCAAATTATGAAAAATGATGAAGTGCTTAAATACATCAACGATCATCCGTCATACAGCGTGTGTGGAGATGTCAGGTATTTAGGTTTAGAAATTAAAGAGACTAATAACATTTTAGAGATGCTAAGTCTCAAAGATGCTTTGGATGAAGTTAACCCACTCAGTTTAAAGCCAGTTTACATGAAGGATTAGTATGCAAAATCTTTTTATCAACATTAGAGAAGCGACAAAAAACGATCTTCCGGTCATTATGCAGATTGAAGATTTGTGTTTTCCTCATGGTGCGTGGAAAGAAGAAAATATTTTGTATGAATTAAACGAAAATCCAGTCGCACATTTCTGGGTTATAGAATTAGCTTTAAAAGAAGATGATCCGCATCAAATTGTGGGGTTCTGTGATTATTGGGAAACATTTGATAGCGCGACTATTTGTCAAATCGCGGTCCACCCATATCTGCAAAGAAAACAACTTGGTACCACTATGATGGATGAAATTTATAACGATTGTTACGCAAAGAAAGTGCAAACAATCACTTTAGAAGTAAGAGTAAGTAATACCCCTGCGATTAATTTCTATAAGAAACAAGGATTTGAAATTGAAACTACTAAGCCTCATTACTATGACAATGGTGAAGATGCTTACTATATGATACTAAAGGTGAAATAATATGGCAGTTATATTAGCGATTGAATCAAGCTGTGATGAGACTAGCGTTGCTATTACTAAAGATGGCAAATTACTTTCTAATGTCATAAACACTCAGATAGAAGTCCATCAGAAATATGGCGGTGTCATGCCTGAAATCGCTTCGCGATTACACTGTGAGAATATCGGCCTTGTTTTAAAAGAGGCTTTAGAAAAAGCAAATATCAAATTAGAGGATGTTGATGCATTCGCAGTAACAAGAGGTCCGGGACTTATTGGAGCTTTACATGTTGGCATGCAGTGCGCCAAGACTTTGGCTATGTTGTATAAAAAACAACTCATCCCAGTTCATCATTTAGCAGGTCATATTTACGCTAATGAATATAATGAGGAACTTAAGTTCCCATTATTAGCTGTCGTTGTTTCCGGAGGAAATAGCGAATTAGTCTTAATGAAAGGCCATATGGACTTCGAGATCATAGGCGAGACTAGAGATGATGCAATTGGCGAATGCTATGATAAAGTTGCCCGTGTTTTAGGTCTTCCTTATCCAGGTGGTATCCCAATCGATAAATTAGCAAAAGAGGGCACCCATGTATATCATTTGCCCAAACCTTTAAGCGGTGAAGATACCTATGATATGTCCTTTTCTGGATTAAAAACAAATGTTATTAATTTGGTTCATAATCTTGAACAAAAAGGCGAGAAAGTCAATGTGCCAGATATGTGCCGTAGTTTCCAAGATACCGCTGTTGGTATCGTTATAGACAGAGCGACACGTGCAATTAAAGAATATAACATCAAGCAAGTCGTTTTAGCGGGCGGTGTGTCCGCAAACTCTTATCTAAGAGAGCAAATGAAAATCCAATGCGATAAACTTGGAGCAAACATTATTATTCCACCAATGTGGTGCTGTACTGATAACGCCGCGATGATTGCAAAAGTCGCCGAACATTTATATGAAATGAAAGTTTTTGCTGGTCTAGATTTAGGTGTTGATCCTAACTGGTCTATCGAAAAGTGGAACGAATTTGAAAATTAATTAAAATTAAAGTTACAAAGTTACTTTAAAGGAATATAATTATTGGCAAGGAGCATTTATATGGAACCTATGAAAATTACTAACTTCGAATTATATGACATTGTTACAAATGGTGATCAAGAAGAAATCAATTCACTAGAAGAACTTGAACTAGAGGGTTGGGTTAAGACCAATCGTGATAATGGCTCAATCGGCTTTGTTGAATTCAGCGATGGCACTTATTTTAAAAGTGTCCAATTAGTTTACACAGACAAAAGCGGTAATCATGACGTTTTGTCTTCTTTGAAGACAGGTGCCGCAATTAAAGTCACTGGTAAATTAGTTTTAACACCTGAGAATAAACAACCATTTGAGATTGCTGTTGATTCTTGCTCTTTGGAAGGCGATGTCGCTGATGATTATCCACTTCAAAAGAAAAGACACAGTTTTGAATTCTTAAGAGAAATTGCTCATATTAGACCACGTGCTAACACATTCCAAGCGGTTTACCGTGTGAGAAGTGTTCTCTCTTTTGCGATTCATGAATTTTTCCAAAACAATGGCTTTATTTATGTACATACCCCATTAATTACCACAAATGATGGTGAAGGTGCGGGCAATGTTTTTGATGTTGTGACTCACGACACAAAAGACCCAAATTCCTTCTATGGAAGAAAAGTTAACTTAACCGTTACTGGTCAATTACACGTTGAACCATTTGCTTTAGCGTTTAGAGATGTTTATACATTCGGTCCTGCCTTTAGAGCAGAACACTCTAACACAGTTAGACACGCTTCTGAATTCTGGATGGTGGAACCTGAAATGGCATTCACAGATTTAGAAGGCAATATGGATGTGATTGAAGATTGCGTTAAATTCTGCATCAACTACATCCTCTCAGCGTGCCCAGAAGAAATGAATTTCTTCAACACTATGATCGACAAAACCTTAATTGAAAGATTGAATCATGTCGCTAATAGCGATTTCAAGAGAATGACCTATTCTGAGGGCATTGAATTATTAAAGAAAGCCGTTAAAGAAGGCCATGTCTTTGAAAACAACAATATTGAATGGGGCATGGACTTACAAAGCGAACATGAAAGATATCTCACTGAACAAATCGTTAAAGGTCCATTATTCTTAACTGACTATCCAAAAGAAATCAAAGCTTTCTATATGAGAGAAAATGATGACGGCAAGACCGTTGCCGCTTGCGACTTACTTGTTCCAGCGGTTGGTGAACTCGTTGGTGGTTCTCAAAGAGAAGAAAGATATGACGTTCTTCTCAAGAAAATGCAAAAACTCGGCAACGACAAAGAACTCGATTGGTATTTAGATACCCGCCGCTATGGTGGCTGCAAACACTCAGGCTTTGGTATCGGCTTCGATAGACTCCTAATGTACATCACTGGTATGCAAAATATCAGGGACGTGCAACCATATCCACGCACAAGCAACAGCATCAAGTACTAGGAGTTAGCCTATGGAAATGGAAGAACTCGCCCAAGCTGAAAAGGAAGCAAGACGTGCTAGATTAAAGACCAGAATGCTCTGGGTATTAATCGTTGCTGATATATTGTTATTTGGCTATGCCGTTTATGAAATAATCGCTCTTGTTATATCGCTCTTAAAATAAAGAAAAAGCTCACGATTGAGAAAATTGTGAGCTTTATTTTTTCTTACCGTATAAATATTCTTCCCAACCAACATCTAGAGAAAAGCCGGTGTTATAGTGATGACCTTCTCTTTGATTTTCAGGAGGTAACTTCATATAATCCCCATATAAGCATTTAAGATATGTATCGTAATCCTTTTGGATTTTCACTTTGATGCCCTCAAATTCTGCATCAGTAGTTTCTAAATAGATCTTTGGAGGTAGACCTTCCACTCGACCTGTAAAGTAGTAGAGATGGTTGCCCGCAAGAGTGGCTTTATCCAAAGGATATTCATGTGCCATTTTATCTAATCTTCTTTGATGGAAATGCGCTATATTAAGCGGATAGAATAATAGACCAACAAATCCAAAGAATAAATCTTTAAAGAATGTTCTTTTATGGAACTTTCTTAATAAGGCTGGTAAATAAGCCATATAAATATGGAAGATGTATCTTCTAAGACGAGGCTTACATTTTTCTTTTGGAATATTTTTATCAGTCAAACCATCAATTGGTAAGATATCAATCCACACGCCATGATTGATTTGATGGTTGGCAAAGAAATCTTCAACATAGGTTGTTTTATTGTTTCTTATTTTTGCAAATGGGTAAGTAAAGTGTGGATCGCTTCTCCAAGTTTGTAAAAAGAACTCAGTTCCCTCTAACTCCTTTGGCGCAATTTTGATGAATTTATCATATTCATCTCTCACCATGCCAACATCGATATCGTCATCCCAAGGGATGAAACCTTTATGGCGGACCGCTCCAAGAGTGGAACCACCCACTAAAAAATATTGGAGATTGTGTTTTTCACAAATTCCAATGAAGACTTTAAGCATTTCAAATTGTTTTTCTTGCAACGGATTCATCACCACTATAATAAAAGAAAATAAGATATTAAGTAATATTTATTTTGCGATGATTATTAGATAAATTATAATTGTGTTGAGCAAAAGAGGTTCTTTTATATGAAAAAAAACAATTTAATTATTGGCTATACCGCAGGGGTTTATGACCTATTTCATATTGGTCATCTGAATCTTTTAAAGAACGCCAAAGGTATGTGCGACAAACTCATTGTCGGTGTGACTGTGGACGAACTTGTTACTTATAAAGGTAAACATGCGATGATTCCTTTTGAAGATCGTATCGAAATTGTTAGAAGCTGTAAATACGTTGATGCCGCCGTCCCACAATACGATATGGATAAACTCACAATGTGTAAAAAATTAGGAGCATCAATCCTGTTCGTGGGTGACGACTGGTATGGTACAGAAAAATGGCAACAATATGAAAAAGAATTTGCCAAAGCTGGTATACGTATCGTCTATTTCCCATATACAAAGGGTATCTCTTCTACTAAGATTAATGCCGCTTTAAATGAATTCCAAACACCTCACAAGGATAAATAATTATGGCTATTGATAAAAAGTTTTGCATGTCTTCATATCTCGCTTTTAGATATATTGAAGACCCAAATAAAGATTTTGCCGAAGGCTTACATCATCAAAATATGCCTGTTTGGCCAGATGAAGGAAAAGTAGTGGTCTATACCGCTGATGAAATTGGCCAAAACGTCGAAAGGCAAATTAACGAATTAAAAAAGAAATATAAAAAACTAGGCATCATGCTTTCTGGTGGCATGGATAGTGCGATTGTCGCTTCCTATATGCCAGGATGTGATGCGTATACATTTAGATTTTTAGGTGGTCAATATCAAGAAGCCGAACTCAATAGAGCGGAATACTTTGCTAAGTTCTATGGCTTAAAGCTTCACTATGTTGATATCACTTGGGAAACAGTGGAAAAACACATTGACGCTGTGATGAAAGCAAAATGCGCTCCTGTTCATTCAATTGAACCACAAATCTTACAAGCGGCTTTACAGGCTAAACAAGATGGTGTCGACTGTATGCTCGTGGGCGAAAGTAGTGATTTAGTGTTCGGTGGCATGGATGGATTATTAGCCAAAGACTGGACATTTGATGAATTTGTTAATCGTTACACATTCTTAGATCCAAAACTTGTTTTGAAAGAACCAGTTTCAATGAATTATCTATTTGAAAGATATAGACTTCCAAATAACATGATTGATTTTGAAAAATTCATGGATGATGTCTTTTCTAATGAAAGTTCCAGCAGTTATTGGAACGCTTTCGCAGTCGCTAAGTTAGATTATTATGATCCATATGCCCATTTAAAGATGGGAGAAAAACTCGATCTTCATAGAGTGAGAAACGGTGAACCAAAATATCTTATTAGAGAATTAATGCATAAGAGATACCCAGAAATACCTGTTCCAAATAAAACTCCTATGCCAAGACCAGTCGATGCATATTTTAAAGATTGGAAAGGTCCAACAAGACCTGAATTTAGAAACGACATCGATATGTCTAAGTTATCAGGCAATCAAAAATGGCAACTATATTGCCTAGAACGTTTCTTAAATAGCATTGAAAAATAATAGTTGAGATAATTTTTATGAGTGTTGATAAAAATTATTGTTTGTCTTCCTTTTTGGCGTTTCGTTATATCTATGAAAACGACAAAGATTTTGCTGTTGGCTTAAAGCATAGAACATACACGCACCACCCGGATTCAAAGAAAACTGCAGTTAAAAGCGCTTTAGAAATTGATAATGCTTTAAGAAAAATATTTGATTCATTAAATGGCAAAAAGCTAGGCATGATGCTTTCAGGAGGAATGGATAGTGCTATTCTTGCTTCCTATATGCCAGAAGGATCAAATGCTTATACTTTTAGATTTTTAGGTGGCAAGTTCGGCGAAGAAGAGTTAAAGCGCGCTGAACAATATGCTAAACACTATAAATTAAACCTAAAATATATCGATATTTCCTGGGATACAGTTTTGAAAAACCTTGTTCCACTAATGGAACATAAAAACGCTCCTGTTCATTCAATCGAACCACAAATCATGGAGGCCGCTTTGCAGGCTAAAAAAGATGGTGTGGATATGATGGTTATCGGCGATGCTGCTGATTACGTTTTTGGTGGGATGGATGGTTTATTGTCTAAAGATTGGAAATTTGAAGAATTCTATCGTCGTTTCATTTATATCGAGCCATCTGAAGTTTTAAATGACCCAGTTGACTTACATTACATATTTGAAAAGTATCGTAAGGGTGATTATATCGATTTTTTAGGCATGATGGATACGATCACAATTGATGAAAGCTATGCTTCTTATGAAAACGCTTTCTCAACATCAGGTTTAGATTATATCGATCCATATGAATTCTTGAAGATGGCGGAACCGCTAGATTTAAAGAGAATTAGAAGTGGTGACACTAAATATTTGATTCGTGATTTATTTAGGATTAAATATCCTGACTTTAATCTTCCAAACAAAATTCCTATGCCCAGACCGGTTGATGAATATTTTAAAAACTGGAAAGGACCAACAAGACCAGAGTTTAAAAAGGATATTGATATGTCGAAATTCTCTGGAAATCAGAAGTGGCTCCTATATTGCCTTGAAAGATTTCTAAATTTGATTGAAAAATAAAATAGCCCTATCGGACTACTTAAAAGCCATATCACATGATGTGGTTTTTTATTGCACGGGTTCGCTATTTTCTGGTTGTTGTGGAGCGTTTTGATTATAGTTATCAAGACTCTTTTCAAATACTGTTTTTGAGAGTTTCCAAGAACGAATTGTTCTCGCTAAATATGCTTGAGCGGCTACTAAATACCAAAGAACACCAACAACGGCTAGTGGTACCGCAATATATGATGATAATGCTTCTACTACAAAGTGGGGTTCGTTAACTAATACCCATTTTGCAAGAATCTTCACCCCAAATATAATCGTATATTCTTCTGGGTTGTTATAAGTTAACTTCCAAACAAATAACAACGAACCAAAACCATTATCAATGTTAAACGGGTTATAAGCCCAGTTATTCATAACTGCATCACGAATAACAATAATCAAGGTTGCAACAATCATCAAAACAAGTGGTATCCATGCCTGTTTTAAGAAGCAGCGGCTATTCTTAACCGCCGCATATTTTCTTAATTGATGAGGTGTGGTAATAATACGGTTTGTAACAACGTCACTAACTAGGCTATCACATTTCTTGCCTTGCCATTTCATGGTGCGGACCACTAAAGAACCAAGCAAACCGATAATGACGAAAAGAAGTATTATTACAATGCAAAGAGCAAAAATAATACGCTTATCATTCTCCGTCAATTGAATTAAAAGTACTGGGTTCATCATTACCTCACATCATAATCTATATCAACGCCACCGGTATTGGTGTCGTCTTCTTCAATTTCATCAATATATGTCGAGCCTTTAGGAATATATTCTTCTAGTGGTTCTTCGATAGGTTCTTCTTTTACTGAAGAAGTATCGATAGATTGTTCTGGTTCATCTCTAGTTAATTCGCTTAGAATGTCTTCATCGTTTTCTTCTTGTTCAAGACTAGTTTCTTCGACTAAAGGGGCTTCTTGAGCTTCTTCCATTATTGGTTCTTCTTTAACTTGTTCTTCTTGAACTGGTTCATCAAATGTTGGCTCTTCATACAGTGGTCTATATTTAGGCTCTTGATAAATTGGCTTTTCATAAGGTGGTTCTTCATCGAATTTTACTTCCTGAATCATTGGAGCAGGATTAGATTCATTTTGTTCAGCAGGATCTTGATCGAAAACTGGTTGAGGGTTATTAGCAGCGTTAGCGGCTTCTTGTTTTAATCTCAACTCTTTGTCCTCTGCTAGTTCGGGGAAGAACTTTTGGCCAGTAAAGAAGTAAATGATTGATTTAAACAAATGGAAAATGAATAGGAAGATCCCGACGACGCCAAAGACGACAAGCGCCACGATAAAAAATGGGAATCCAATAATATACAATATGCCTTTTCCAAATGTTTTTAACAGATTGACCATAGTAATATTATTCTAAATATTAATGGGGTATTTAAGCAAACAATTCTTCAAAAAACTTAACGCGCCTATCGCCAGTGGGAAAATAACAGTTAAGACAATGCCGTAGGGTTCGTTTAAACTTTTGTAGAAAATGGCAAAGACAAATATCATCGCTAAGACAAAGACACCTAACAAAATATAGATGAGAAGCTTCTTTGAAAAAAGTAGATCAATAAGCAAGAAAGCAGCGAAATAAAAACTGATACAAATAAATACTAGTCCCAGTGGTAAAAAGAATAAAGAAAAGCCAACCGCAAGGGCAATTGAGGCTTCCAAACCGATAATATATGGCCAAAAATAATTGACACGTGTATTGATTTCGATACCAATCTTTTTAGCGTCACTTAAGATGATAAATAGCGATAAACCACTTTGTGCTAATGAAATAAAAATGATGAATAAATAGACGAGTTCGCTCTTATAGTTGAAATCTTGCAAATTGAATATCCTAAGTAAAGATGAAACGATATCGGTGTTCGAAATAAGATTAACTAATGGAATAGAGGCATAAGTTAACGCTGCGTTTATAACTGCAGATGATAGAACTAACCAAAATGGATGGACTTTCTTTTCTAGTAAGAGGCCAATAACAAAACCACTGATAACGGCAGGAACGACATAGAAGATTGTGTCTGCAATATCAAACGAGCATAGTGAACAGAGTCCAATTGTCGCCAAAGCGTAAATTATGTAATACCGTTTAAGGCAATAGTATGAAACTACAGCGCTGGCAAACGGCAGTAACAAAATCAAAAGAAACATTAAAGGCGGTAAAAACTTTGCCAGTAATATAAAGATTAAGTTAATAGCCGCCATTATACCCATATAGGTAATATGGTGAACAAGCGTTGTTTTCTTCTTAAAGAGTGCCATAAAAATATTTTACATTTTCCTCATCAAAATCACAAAAACTATGTATACTATTTTCATAGATATGAAATTGCATACTTTACCACTCTTGTTAGTGGCGGTATTCACTTCTTGTTCGTCTGGCAAAAGTGAATCCAAAAGTAAAAATGCGATTGAGGAATATGAAATAGCAAGCAAACAAGAGATTAACCTAGTTGATTGTCTGTCTCAAAAAGAAGAAGAATACTTGGTCTTTTTTCACTCGGAGACTTGTGGTCATTGTAAAGAAATTATCGATGACGTGATATTGTTTGCAACATCAGACATCATCAAAACATACTTTTTAAACATCTCGAAAAATGAGAACAAAATCACTCGTTGTTCTCGTGATGAGATAGAATTAGGAATCAATCGAGTTGAAGACCTAAAAATCGTGGGTACTCCTACAATTGTCGAGGTTGAAAAAGGAGTAATCACTGCCAATGTGGTAGGGAAAGATTCATGCCTGGCATTTCTAAACGCTCAAAAAGATAAATATATCATTGCATAAGCACGCTTTTCTTTGGTAATATATTGTTAACAATATATGAATTATCAAAACGAGCTTAATGAAAACCAATATAACGCTGTAACTACTGAAGCACAGCATGTTCGTGTTATTGCTGGAGCGGGTAGTGGAAAGACTCGTGTTTTGACATATCGCATTTCTTATCTCATTTCTGAGATGGGCGTGGAGCCTTGGAAAATTTTAGCGATTACTTTTACGAATAAAGTCGCCAACGAAATGAAGACTCGTGTCATTAGAATGATTCCAGAAGCAACTAAAGATTTATCCATTAAGACGTTCCATAGTTTTGCAGCTTATTTTTTGCGTCACGAAATATCAATACTTGGTTTTCCAGCATCTTTTACCATTCTTGATGAAGAGGACCAAACAAAACTAGTCAAAGATATCGCCGCTGAGATGGGTTTCAAGCGTAGCGACAAAATTGTTTCCAATGCTCTAGGTTATATTGGCCATCAAAAGCTTTTAGAAAAATATCCAGACGATATCAGAATTATCAAACCTGCGTTTGAAGATGAGAAAACATGCCTAGAGATATATCAAAGATATGAAGAAGAAAAGTACAAGAACTATTCTTTGGACTTTGATGATCTTTTGTTATCAACAAATCGTATCTTAGGGGATTATCCAGATATCAGAAGCAAATGGCAACAAAGAATTGACCACATTCTCATCGATGAATTCCAAGACACAAATGACGTTGAATACAAGATGGTCAATTATCTTAAAAAACCAACTACTTCTTTATATGTCGTGGGTGATCCAGATCAAACGATTTATACATGGAGGGGCGCTAATCAAAACATTATTCTCGATTTGAATAAACGCTACTACGACATGATAACCATAGTGTTGGATCGTAATTATCGAAGCACACAAGCAATTTTAAATGCTGCAAATAAATTAATTGCCCATAACAAACTTAGAGTAACTAAAAATCTTTATACCAAAGAGAATATGGGCGACAAAGTTAATGTTCATTCATCTCCTTCTGGAAGATTAGAAGCGGATTATGTTGCTAGGGAAATTGCTAAATTAAAACAGTTTGGTGGTTATAGATATAGTGACATCGCTTTATTATATCGCTCAAACTATATCACCATGGATTTTGAAGCGGCTTTAACCCGCTATCAGATTCCATACAAAATCTATGGTGGTACCAAGTTCTATCAACGCCGTGAAATCAAAGATGTTTTGTCATATTTCCATCTCATTGTTAATGTTAAAGACGACATTTCGTTTTCAAGAATTATCAATGTCCCAAGAAGAGGTGTTGGTGAAACTTCTGAGCAACTTATCAAGCAAGAAGCAAGCGCCTTGAATAAGTCACTATATGAGTATGTTAGAGATGTCGATCCGAAAGAATCTGAAGTATCCACAAAAATCCTAAATTCGTTAAAAACAATGGTGACTTGCATAGATATTGCTCGTTCAGACATCGAAAAGAACGAAGAAGTTTTCTCTAAGATTCTAGAGGATATGATCTGGTCTTTAGGCTATCAAGAATACCTCCAAAAAGAAGAAGATGGAGATGACCGTATCGAAAACGTTAGAGCGTTATTTGAAGATATCCGTCACTTCCTAAAAAATAATCCAGAATCGACATTTGATGAATACCTACAAAACATTGCTTTGATATCTGCACAAGACGAAGTCGCAGAAGGTGATTTCGTGACGTTGATGACAGTCCATACCGCTAAAGGTTTAGAGTATCCCGTCGTCTTCGTAGTGAGGTTCAATCAAGGTGTCTTCCCAAATATGCGAGCAATGAATGAAGGTGGATATTTGGCCATTGAAGAAGAAAGAAGATTAGCCTATGTTGCTATGACAAGAGCTAAACAAAAACTCTATCTTACATTAGCTGCCGACTATTCTTATGTTATTCAAGGTTCACTAGTGCCTTCACAGTTCCTTAAAGAATCGGGCAATGAAGTTTTGGTAACTAGAGAAAATAATATCTTCCGTAGTAATAAACCAATTCAAAAACCAAAAGAATATCATTTTGATGATGGTGATCATTTAACTTTTGAAAACGAAGCGCCAATCAAACAAGATTTCAGCGATATGACTAATGATGTCACAGAATGGCATGTTGGTGATATTGTTATTCATAAAAAGCTCGGTCGTGGTGTTGTTGTGGCCTTAGAAGGCGATGACATCATTAAAGTTAATTTCGATGAACATGGTGAGAAATCAATTCTTGGAACGCATCCAAGTGTTTCTAAAGGAGGTCATAAAGCATGACAGTCAAAGAAAGAATAGATGAAATAAGATCTCAACTAGAAAAATACAATTATGAATACTATGTATTAGACAATCCTTCTGTTAGTGATGCGGAATACGATCGCTTAATGCAAGAACTCATCATGCTTGAAAACGAGCATCCTGAATACCAATCGCCTTTATCTCCATCTCAAAGAGTGGGTGGTTTAGTTCAAGATGAATTCGCCAAAGTCACGCATAAACGTATGATGCTATCTTTAGCTAACGCTTTTAACGAAGATGATTTAAGAGACTTTGATAAAAAAGTCAGAGAAGCGACAGGCTTAGACAAAGTGACCTATATGGCGGAAATGAAAATTGATGGCTTAGGTATGTCACTTGTTTATCATGGTGATCTACAGTACGCGGCGACCAGAGGCGATGGTGTTACTGGTGAAGATGTGACCGCTAATATCATTACCATTAAATCAATTCCAAGTCATATTGCTATTAACGAAGATTTTGAAATCCGTGGTGAAGTCTTTATGCCAAAGAAATCACTCGAAAGACTCAATAAAGAAAAAGAAGAAAAGGGGGAACAATTATTCGCTAACGCTAGAAACGCTGCCGCAGGCAGTATTAGGCAATTAGATAGTTCAATTGCTGCTTCTCGTGGCTTAGATGCTTTCTGGTATTACTTCGTAAACGCTAAAGATTTTGGCATCCGCTATCATAGCGAAGCCCTTAAGATGGCGGATAAACTTGGCTTTAAAACAAATCCTGAAAGAAGATTATGTAACGGCATCGACGAAGTGCTTAAGTACATCGATGAATACACATTAAAAAGGCCAAGTCTAAGCTATGATATCGACGGTATTGTTATCAAAGTTGATGATATGGACTTATATGATAAATTAGGCTATACCGCTAAAACGCCAAGATGGGCCATCGCTTATAAGTTCCCACCTGAAGAAGTAATTACCAAATTAGAAGACATTATCTTTACGGTTGGTAGAACTGGTAAGATCACCCCTAACGCTGTTTTGTCACCAGTCAGAGTCGCGGGCTCAGTTGTCCAAAGAGCAACGCTCCATAACGAAGACTTTATTAAAGAAAAAGATTTAAAAGTTGGTGATTACGTCGTCATTAGAAAAGCGGGTGATGTCATCCCAGAAGTAGTGAGACCAGTTATCGAAAGAAGAACAGGTTTAGAAATGCCATTTGAAATGATAAATAATTGCCCCGTGTGTGGATTACCGCTAGTTAAGAAGGATGCAATGCACTTCTGCGTAAATCCACATTGCGACGCTCGAAAGATTGAAGGTATTATCCATTTCTCAAGCCGAGACGCAATGGATATCGAAGGACTTGGTGAAAGAGTAGCGGAACAATTCTTTAACCAGGGATTCTTTAGAAGCATTGATGAAATATACAAATTATATGAACACCGCGATGAAATCATCGCTTTGGATGGATGGCAATCAAAATCCGTCGATAACTTATTAGCGGCTATTGAGAAGAGTAAAGAAAACTCTTTAGAAAAAGTACTCTTTGGTTTGGGCATTAAAGAAGTCGGCGCGAAGATGGCTAAGACACTTTCTAGAAAATACCAAAATATTGATAACTTAATGAACGCTAGTGAAGAAGAACTATTAGAAATTCCTGATGTTGGTCCAATTGTGGCATCTTCAATTAGAAACTATTTCTCTGATGAAAGGAATATCGCTTTAGTTAACGCTCTTAAAGAGCAACATCTCAATTTTGAATATAAAGGCACAACCGCAACAGCAGCTAATTCCTATTTCTCAGGAAAAACTGTTGTCTTAACTGGAACATTAAGCAAATACGGTCGAAAAGAAGCAACCGAATTATTAGAAAACTTAGGTGCTAAAGTAACTGGTTCAGTCAGCAAAGCAACTGATGTTGTTATCGCCGGTGTTGAAGCGGGTAGTAAACTTGATAAAGCGCAAGCTTTAGGTATCACCATTTTAAACGAAGATGAGTTTTTAGCCCTTTTAGGATAAAATATAAAAGCACAAACAGTACAAGTGTGGAGGAAGAAAATATTATGGCTATTTTAGTAACGGGTGGAACAGGATATATTGGTTCCCATACAGTAGTGGACTTATTAAATCATAATTACGAAGTTGTTATTGTCGATAACTACGTCAACTCAAAACCAGAAGTCTTAAATAGGATTTATCAAATCACTGGTAAAAGACCAAAATTTTATTTTGCTGATATTCAAGATTATGAAGGTATGAAAAAGGTCTTTGAAAACGAAAATATCACAGACGTGATTCATTTTGCGGGCTTAAAGAGCGTTGCGGAATCAGTTGCTAAGCCGGATCTATATTTCAAAAATAATGTCGGTGGAAGTAAGGTTCTTCTACAGCTTATGAGTGAATTTAACGTTCATAATCTAGTCTTCTCTTCCAGTGCGACAGTATATGGTGTTCCTGATCATGTCCCACTTAAAGAAAGTGATAAGGTTGGTGGCTGCACTAACCCATATGGACAAACTAAATTAGATATCGAATATCTTTTAAAGGATTACGCTAAAGAACATAAGGACGCAAATATCGCTATCCTAAGATACTTTAATCCTATTGGCGCTCATGAAAGCGGTTTAATTGGTGAAGATCCGAATGGCATTCCAAATAACCTAATGCCATATATTACCCAAGTTGCGGTTGGCAAACGCCCACACCTCAATGTTTATGGTAATGACTATAAAACAGTCGATGGCACAGGTGTTAGAGACTATATCCATGTTGTTGACTTAGCGTGGGGTCATTTATGCGCATTAAAGAAACTAGAAGAAAAACCAGGTTTGGTTATTTATAACTTAGGTACTGGTAAAGGCACTAGCGTCTTGGAACTAGTTAATGCTTTTGAAAAGGCTAATAACATCAAAATTCCATACATCATTTGCGATAGACGTCCAGGCGATGTTGATGAAAACTACGCCGAAGTAAGCAAAGCTTATCAAGAAATGAATTTTAAAACCAAACTCAATATCGAAGATGCTTGCCGTGATTCCTGGAACTGGCAGTCTAAAAACCCAAACGGTTACGATAAATAAACTTTATTGAATCGAAATAATGAATTCTTCATAATAGAAGAGTTCTTCTGCGCTTGTAGCTCAGCTGGATAGAGCGCTTCCCTCCTAAGGAAGAAGTCGGGCGTTCAAATCGTCTCAAGCGCGCCATTTAGATAAAAAAGAAGACACCCGTGTATGGTGTCTTTTTAAAATTTGAATTCTAAATTCTGATTAGCGTGTATGACTTTCATAAACGATTTACTCTTCCTAATAAAGAAGAAGAATATATAAGCAATAATCATCACGCCTAATTCACCAAGGCCAACCGTTAAAGCGCTCATCCAATATGGTTCACCAAAGAACGATAATTCCCAAGCGATGATAAAGGCGTTAGAGATAACGGGGAATAAAGCGGCCACTGCTAATTGTTTAGAAAACATAATGCCAATACAGGCAATTAATGTAGCAATAGTGCCAAACGGAACATCTAATACAGCGGTTGGTGAGAATAAATTAGCGAGTAAGCAACCTAATGTTAAACCAATTGAATGCTTTTTATTAAAGAAGCAAAGCAAAACCATGATTTCTGAGAATCTAAACTGTATTGGTCCATACGCTAAAGGAGAAATAGCAATGGTTAACGCGGCGTATGTCGCGGCAATAATACCATTGATGCAAATGTCCTTGATAATGCTTCTTCTTTTGTCGCCCATTAGTAATATTTTATTTGTTTTCCTTAAAAATCCAAAGCATATAATATGACAGATTTTTTCTAAATGCTATATTTATAGTGATGAAAAAAAGTAGAATCGTATATCTAGCTGTTGCATTATCTGTCTCCCTTCTCGTGGGACTACTTTTGATTTTCTATTTAGATTTAGCCAATGGCCCAATTCCAGTTTTGGTTTTATCAATCATTAATATTGTTTGTTTATTAGTCTCTATCGTTTTTGTTTCAGGTAAAAAGTTGTTCTTTAAATTCGTACCTTTTATTGCCTTTGTGACTTTATGTTCAATCTTACTTCCTTTAGCTAAACCAGTAATGGAAGAAAAATCAGCGGTCAATTATAGAAACCCTGTTCCTACAGAAGTCATGCATTTAGCAAATGGAGATGTGAGAGGTGTTTATAGCCAAGATCAAAGCGTGGAAGTCTACGCTGGTATTCCATACGCTAAACCTCCAGTGGGAGAATTAAGATGGAAAGAACCTCAACCAATGGATAATTGGGAAGGTGTGAGGGATTGTAGTAAGTTCGGACCGCGCTCTATGCAAGTGGACACTAATTCCGCAATTAATTCTCTCGTGGATATCTATTCTGAGAAGAGTTGGCATCCAGATTACAATATGCATCCTCTTCAAAATATGAGTGAAGATTCTCTATACCTAAATATTTGGAAACCTGCACACGCCTCAACTAATTTACCAATTCTTATGTTCATCCATGGTGGTTCTTTAACGAGTGGTAGTAGCGCGGCTGATGACTATAATGGTGAGGAGATGGCCAAGAAAGGTATCATCATGATTACCATTCAATATCGTTTAGGTGTCTTTGGTTATTTTGCCCATCCTGATTTAGCAAGTGAATCCCCAAATAACACCACAGGTAACTATGGCTTATTAGATCAGATCATGGCGTTAAGCTGGATCAATGATAACGCTTCTTATTTCGGTGGTGATAAAGATAACATCACCATCGCTGGAGAAAGTGCTGGTTCATCAAGTATCTCCGCTTTATGCACATCTCCTCTAGCCAAAGGTTTATTCAAAAGAGCAATCGGTGAATCTAGTTCTTTAGTGGTTAAAAAAGCCCCTCATACATATCGCCCAATGAATAAAGCATTAGAGATTGGTGAAAAAATCATGAAAGAACAAGGCTGTTCTTCTATTGAAGAATTAAGAAAAGTCAGCGCTTCTAAATTAGTGCAAACAAAATATGAAAACTCATCGATGATTCTTGACGGTTATGCCTTAACAAAGGATCCGTATGATGTTTATCTTGATGGAGAAAATAACGAAGAGAGTTTATTGAACGGCTATAACGTTAAAGAAGCGGACGCTTTTGTTATTCCAAAGAACCTCTTAGTGCCCACTAATAAGAGCAATATTCTTGGAAGATTAGAAAAAGAGTTTGGTAAAGAAATTGCTCAAAGGATCTATGACCTATATAAAGATAAAATTGAAAAGGATGCTTTTAACGCTTTTAACGAAATATATTCAGTCTATTGGTTCATTCAACCACATCATTCTTGGTCCAATATGGCTTTTAATAATGGTTTAGATGTTTACCGCTACCAGTTCACCAAAGAAAATGGATTCCACGGCACCTATCATAGTGGTGAGATGATTTATGCTTATAGCAACATTAAGAGATCACCGCGTCAATATGCTTACAATGAAAGTGATTATGCTTTAATGAATACAATGTCTTCATATTGGGCTAACTATGTTAAATCTGGTGATCCAAATGGAGAAGGACTACCAACCTGGCCTTTATATAATCCGACTGATAACAAAGTAATGGAATTAGGGGAGCGTCTTGGATACATCGATGATGCTTATTTAGAACTTTATAAAATAATAGATGATTATATTGATTTAGAAACAGAAAAAGGCAATACACAAATTTGATATTGCCTAAAAGAACATTTAATGTATAATAATTAGGCTGGTTATGGGTCCGTAGCTCACCTGGGAGAGCGCCTCCATGGCATGGAGGAGGTAGCGAGTTCGATCCTCGTCGGATCCACCAAAACAGTCGATTAAGTCCTGAGAAAGTCAGGGCTTTTCTTTTTTTTGTTCTAGTGAATGCCTGCTCTCCAAAAATCCCGTTTTTTTGTGACAAGTATACCAATTATTTTCTTAACTATGAATAGAGGGGCGCTTCGGCGCTCCTTTTATTTTTGTCCCAAAAATCTATTCTTTTGTCCCTATTATCCACGAGTGTGCATTTTTGTTATAATATGAATGCACAAATACATATGAGTTTTGATCAAGCGTTTAGTTTTTATTACACAACTATTTTGGATTTAACTTCGTATATTTCCTATTTTCTTTTTTCTCTTGGCCTTGCTATTTATGTTTGGCCAAAGGAAATTAATAAGAAAGGTGTTTTTAAAGCTGTTATTGTCTTTGTAGCGAGCTATGCTATCACAATAGTTTTCTCTTCGCTGTTATTTGCTATTGGTAACGCTATTAGAGGACCACAGTTCTTAACATCTCTGATATTCACTCTTTCATTACCGCTTATCACCTTAGCGTTCTCCTTTATTTTCTTTAAAGGTAGAAAATTACATTGGCTTATCAAAACACTCGTTCTTATTTCGACGATTGTTATTATTGAAGCATTATCTAAAAACTTTGGTTTCTTAATTGGTACAGTCAGCAATAACTTATTCTTCTTAGTGGTCTTAGCAAGATCATTCCCATTTATTGTCTTCCCAGGAGTTTGTTATTTAATTCGTAGAATTGATATTAACCATTATCGTAATCTTTCGATTGAAATGGTAATTATCATTTCTGTTTTATCTGCGCTTCTTATATTCGCGGGTGTTTATGAACATTCCTCAGGCATTCAAGAAATCGCTGTTAATGTCTTATTAGTGCTACTTGATGTTGTCTTGCTCTTTATTCTTTCGTTCTCTTATTATGCGACATATAAGAATATTGAACACCGTCATAGAATTACTAATTTAGAAGTGCAAAAGACACTTGAAGATGCAGAAAAGATGTCGATTGAAATCGACCAAACAAATAGAGAAGAATTAGAAAAGATCAGACATGATATCAAAAATCAGTTCTCATATTTAAAAGTGATGCTCCAACAAGGACAGAATGATGAGGCTAAAAAGTATATTGATGAATACTTAAATACAAGTAAAGAAGTGCTTAACTCTTTCTCTTGCTCAAATAACGTTATTAATTCAATCATCAACCTAGAGTTAACCAAGGCCAAGATTAAAAAGATTGAAATCGATGTCAAAGTAGTGGTTCCTCCATCATTGCCATTTAAAGATAATGATCTTGTTTCTTTATTAACAAACATGATTGATAATGCGATTGAAAATTACTACAGCGAAGCCAAAGAAACAATCATGGTTCGTATTATTAAACAAAACGACTTTATTCGTTTTATCGTTTCTAATCCTGTGAATATGGAAAAGATCAATCCACGTAATAACTTAACTACGACCAGAAAAGCGGGCCGCGGTCATGGATATGGCACAAAGATTATTAAAAACATCGCAAATGCGTATAATGGCTATGTTGATTTCAATATCGAAGATAATAGATTCATTTGTGATGCCGTTTTGAACTTAAATGTAAAGGAGAATCAAGATGCTTAAGATTGCCATTCTTGATGATGATAAGACAGCATTAATGATATCCACAAGCGCGGTGGAAGCTTTCTTAAAAGAAAAGAATGCTGAATACCGCCTCTTCTCTTTTTCTAATCCTTTAAACTTTCTTGCTAGTGCTAAAGAAGAAACATTTGATTTATCGTTCCTAGATATTGATATGCCTGAAATGAACGGTTTAAACGTCGCTGATGAATTAACTTCAATTTCTAAATATGGACAAATCATCTTCCTTTCTCAAAGAGAAGATTTAGTGTTTGAGTGTTTAAAATTTCATCCATTTGGTTTTATTCGTAAATCAAAACTCATTGATGACTTTTCTTTAATGATGAATCAATTCTTCCAAACTGTCGCTAATAACGAAAGCAACGAAACAAAGATTGACTTCTTTGATAAGACAAGGACTTACTCATTTAAGATCAGGGATATCGTTTATATTGAAGGCGATAGAAACTATCAAAAAGTTGTCCTTAGAGATAAGTCTTTTCAAAATATACGCGTGCCTTTAGGAACTTTAGAAGAGAAATTACGCGAGTATGGATTCCTGCGCATACATAAGGGTTATTTATTAAATTATTTATATATCCGCTCCATTGAAAATGAAGAGGTCTATTTAACGACTGGCATATCTCTTCCGATGGCCAAGAAAAGAAAAGAAGAAATCATGAAGCAATACCTTGCGATTTCTCGTAAAAACAGCTCAGTTATCATTTAAATTTTGTCACAAAAATCAAGCATTATGTCCCACGCGGACATTTTTTTGTCCTCTTTTTCATACTTCTTATACCTATTAAATTTTCTTTCTTTTTAATTCTTTTATAGTGCTTACGACTGAAGTTCATACTTCAAAAAAGGAGGAAAATAATGAAATTTTCTAAGAAAGTGGCTTTACTCGTCGTCACAGCCGCTGGCCTATCAGGCTTAGTCGGTTGTAAGAGTAACGCTAAGATGCCAGTGAACTTTGTCGCCGTTACTTCCAGTTCCTATAATGCGGAAGTCCAATTCGGTGATTATGACTATAAGTTCCAAGGCAAAATCAATCAAAGTAGCAACAAATTCACTCTTGCTGGTACAGCAGTCGCTCGTCACGCTACAGCAAGTAGTGGCCAAGGCGGCGGCTTCCCAGGTGGCGGCTTCCCAGGTGGCGGCTTCCCAGGCGGTGGCGGTTCCAATGGCCCAACATTCGAAGGCTTCGGTGCCGAAGAACAACAACAAGGTGGCCAAGGCGAAGGTGGAGAACAACAAGGTGGTTTCCCTGGCCAAGGCGGTGAGAACCAACAACAAGGTGGAGAACAACAAGGTGGCTTCCCTGGCCAAGGCGAAAGTGATCCAGGTCAAGGTGAAAGTGATCCAGGACAAGGTGGCTTCCCAGGACAAGGTGGCTTCCCAGGTCAAGGTGGTCAATCAGGTGGTGAAGAACAACAAGCAGTTGCTCCAGAATCATTAACACTCGCCTTAGATTTACAAGAAGCATTCATTAATCAAGCAGTCACAGCAACAGTTACAGTCGCTCCAGAAGGCGCTTCCAATAGTGTTACTTGGGCTAGCTCTGATGAAACAGTTGCAACGGTCAATAATGGTACTGTTTCTCCTCTTGCAGAAGGTACAGTCACAATTACTGCAACAAGTACTGTTGATCCAACAAAATCAGCTTCTGCACAACTCAAAGTTGTTAAAGAAGATTTAGAAAAATATAACTGGGCCGTTGAAGGCACATATGTGTACGAAAAAGGCTATGGTTACAAAATTACATTCAATGACGAAGGTAAAACAGTCATTCATACTGACTTCGATAGGACAGAAGGTCGTCATAGCTTCTACTACAATGTGAAGATTGGCGATGAATCTGAAACAATTCTTTTCCAAGCTAAAGATCCAACATTCAAAGATTCATTAGCGAAAGATTATAAGAAGTGGGATGAAAGAGACTCCACATACATCTTCTACGCTAAAGCAACAGGTAATAACAACTCTGTCGCGACAGCCTACATGTATTTGCATGGCTCTGATCATTCCGTCGTTCTCAACACACCAAGTGGTGCTAATAGAAGCTTAAAATTTGGTTTAACTTGGGAAGAAAAAGATGGTCAAATTCTCGTTCACGATGGTGAAACAGTTTATACCGCTGAAAAGTCAGTGAACCAAGAACACCCAGGTTATAGATTAGTCTACAGTGGTAACACTTATTATTGCTCGCTTAATCCAGACTTCAAATGGAAGAAGTTCACAACATCTGATTTCGAAGGTGCTAACGCCCACGAATTCGTTGGTTCCTATACCACATCTGGTCCAGATGGTGGCACAAAAGAAGTTAACTTCAACTTAGTGGAAGATGGTAAAGCTAAATTATATCTTGGCAGTTCCACAGCCTCATTCGTTGGTGAATGGAATAAAGATGCCGACAATAAATTAACAATTACTTTAGAAGGTCAAACCGCGGAATTCGTTCCAAACGCCGAAGGCAAATACGAAATTACTCTCAGAGTTTCCGTTTCAAGTTTCTTTGGCAGCTCTACACAAGTCATTGTGTTAAGCCAAGTCAAATAGGAGGAGATAACACATGGAAAACGAAAATAAATTATTAAAGATTTTAAAACCAGTTGTTCGTGTTGTCACACTTATCTCCATTGCTTTAGGTCTTCTCGCTGTCGCGATCTTAGTGTTATACAACTTCTCTGATGTATTAACTATCTATACTGACGATGGCACAAAATATGCAGATGGCTTCTCCTATCCAGGATATCAAACCATCTTCGCCGGTTTCGGTAACATGATTATTCAAGGTTATACCGAAACAACATTCAACATTTGGACATTCTTAGGATGCTTCTTACCATTAATTGGTTGTATCGTTGCTAGCATTATGCTCGCGACCAACTTCTTAAGAAGAGGCACAAATAAGAAAAAAGCTATTGTTGAAGGTATCGTCGCAGTCTTCTTAATCTTCGGTGGTATCATCCTACTCAACGTTGACAAGTTATGGATTGAAAACGCCAAACATGTCACAGGTTCTTACACCAATTATTACGAAGCATACTTATTACCAGCGATTAATGGTGAATTATATTTCGGTAAAGATTACTTCCCAGTCGTCACATTCGTGATCTGCTTAATCGTTGGTATCGTTAAAGCTCTTAACTGTGGCTTACTCTTATTCCAAAAGTACTATGCCAGAAAAGTTAATGGCAGACAAAACGTCGAAATCAGTAAATAGGAGGAGACGATCATGAAAGCAAAAAATAGAAGAATTACATATTTAGCTGTTACCGGTATCGCGGTTCTTGCCGTCTTAGGTGGTGCGACAATCGCCGCTAACATACAATCTAATAACTTAGACTTGTTACTTGGTCGTGGCAAACAACACATCAATGACAACAGCAGCTTAGATGGTAATTACATTAATTTCACATTTACTAGTCAAGAAGATGCGTTAAAGAACGCTCAAAGAATGACACAATTAACCGCCGAAGAAGGTATGACATTGCTCAAAAATAAAGACAACGCTCTTCCTCTAGCGGCTAATGAAGGCGTGACTGTTCTCGGTTACTATTCATGGCATAACAATATGTCTGGTGGTGAAGACCCAGCTACCACAAATGGTGCGGTCTCTCTCGCTAATGGTATCGAACAAGATGTTGACATCCCATTCAATACAGCTACAAAAGATTTATATGCTGCAGCAAATGGTGACTTCGCTGATCCAGCTGCTTCCTTAGCTAGTGCGGAATCCACCTTTGCACAATACCCAACTGCAGTTATCACTTTAAAGAGAAACTCTGGTGAAGGTAATGACCAATCGTTGAATCAAGGTGCTTCCGAGCAAAATAGAAGTGGTCTTGTTATTACAAATGCAGAATTAAAACTCATTGATTATGCTTGTAAGAAATTTAACAAAGTTATTATCGTTATTAACTCTGCTAACGCGATGGAACTTGGTTGGTTACAAGATAACGATCCAAATATGAATAACGGCATCTACACAGATCCATATACCAATAGCCAATATGACTTTAGTAAAGTTCAAGGCGCTATCTGGGCGGGCTGCTGTGGTTCCCAAGGTGGTATTGCTTTAGCAAACATCTTAAAAGGTGCTGTTAACCCATCCGGTCACCTCGTTGATACATACGTTCGTGATTTAAGAAATGATCCAACATATAAGAACTTCGGTTCTTACCTCTATAGCAACTCTGATGAACTTAATTCATATCAAGACGAAACATTCTTCGTTGAATATGAAGAAGGCATCTATGTCGGTTATAGATATTACGAAACTGCTGCTAAAGAAGCAAAAGACGGTAACTATGTTGGCTTTGACTACGCTAGAGAAGTCGTCTTCCCATTCGGTTATGGCTTAAGCTATACAACGTTCTCACAAGAATACGTTGGCACTCCATCATTCGATAAGGAAACAAACGAATACACATTCCAAGTCAAAGTTACAAATACTGGTGCTGTTGCTGGTAAAGGCGTCGCCCAAATTTATGTTAGCGCTCCATATACCGAAGAAAACAAAGCTAACCATGTGGAAAAATCACATGTCGTCTTAGGGGGCTTTGGTAAAACAGAAATCCTTCAACCAGCCGCTTCTGAAACATTAACAATTAAAGTTAATAGAGACTATTTTACAAGCTATGACTATCAAGTCGAAAAGGCTTACTTATTAGATGCTGGTGAATATAAGTTCTACTTATCTGATAACGCTCACTCCTGGGCGGAAATTGATGAATTAGCCGAAGGCAAAGATAAAGTCTTATGGACAGATACACTTGCCAAAAAAGTCGTCTTCAAGGATGGCAAAGATGGCAAACGTCCAACCGACTTATCAACCGCAGTTAATAAAGAAGATGATGAATTAAATTATCACTTTAAGAACTATGGTGGTGATGTTGACCATGGCGAAGGCTACGCTATTAACTTCACAAGAACAAACTTCAGACAATCATTCCCACAATCTCCACGTGATGAAGATATGGAATTAACAGATCCACGTGCTTTAAAACAAGTGGCTAAATATGATGTTTGGGCTGATGAAAATAACCCAATTACAGAAATGCCAACAGTCAATACTGACCCAACAAGCTATACCTTAGCGAGTATGAGAGGTGTTGATTGGGATGATCCAAAATGGGATGACTATATGAATCAATTCACTAAAGATAAAATGGTTGAAATGGTCACCAACGGTGGTTGGAACGAAAAAGCCGATACTGAAAACGGTGTTCCAGAATCATATGATGCTGACTCCCCATACGGATATTACGCTGCCGCATTATCCATTAAAAATGTTAATAAATGGTACTGTGGTGATCCAATGGTTGCCGCAACATTCAATGAAAAACTTGCTAGAGAATTAGGTGACGCCTTCGGTGAAGAAGCTCACGCTAACTACTTAGCGGGTGGTTCCTTAATTACAGGTATCTATGGTTATGGTCTCAATATGCATAGAAGTGCATTTGGTGGCAGAAACTATGAATACTATTCAGAAGATGGCGTTTTAGCCGGTAAGATGGCCGCTGCTGAAGCGGGTGGCGCTTCTGAAAAAGGCTTAATCGTCTTCATGAAACACTTTGCCTTAAACGATCAAGAAACAAACCGTCAAAAGAATGGTTACTGTGCTTGGGTCAACGAACAAGCTTTCCGTGAAGTTTATCTCAAAGGTTGGGAACTTTACATGAAAGAAGCCAAGATGACAGTTAGATACTACGCTCAAGAAGGCGAAACCTTAGCCTCCACATTATCTGAAAAGACAATGTCCGCTGCAACAGGCATTATGACCTGCTATAACAGAATCGGTGCGACATGGGGTGGTGCTTCCGTTTCCTTACATGGTATCTTACGTGACGAATTCGGCTTCACAGGTACAGCTATTACCGATGCTGGTGGTCAAAAGAATACATATATGACTTCTGACTTCATGCTTAGAAGAGGCGGTCACTTAACATTGACAAATAATGGTAGTGATGGCTTATATGACACATCTTCTCCAACAGCGGTCTATTACTTAAAAGATGCAACTAAACACATCTTATTCAACAAGGCCAATAGTAACTGCGTCCAAGGTATTTCTCCAAGTGCTTCCATTTGGTACGAAATGAGCCCATGGAAAGGCGGCTTCATCGCTGCTTGGATCGTGGTTGGTGTTCTCGCCTTAGCAGACGCTGCGTTCATTACTCTCATTGCGTTAAACAAAATTAACGTTAAAGAAAGAAAAGAACCAGAAGAAGAATATTAATTATTGTGTTTGCATAAGCATTCATAGATAAAATTCCTTTCTTAGAGGAGGCGCTTAGTCAGTGAGCGCCTCTTTCTTTAGAAAGATGCAATTTATCAAACATTTAATTAAAGTTTTGAAACCGGCATATTCCACAAAAATATGAGTAATATTCAAAACTCAATAGTAGTGGAAGTTTTTCGTATCTGTGTTAAGGAACGCTTAACATCGAGTTCAAATCATCATTAACTTAGGAGCGTTAAGCAATTAATGATTTTATTTGGAGCATCAACGATACCCAAAACCAAAAATAAAACGTTTCAGCCAGTTATATTGACACGTTAATATAAGAGGTAGCGGGTGATTATTGGTACGCTTCGGATCCACCATAAATGCACTCTACCTGCTCAGAAATGAGTGGTTAAGATAGTGAATAGCCTCGAGAAAAAATGATATGAACCCCAAAAGTTGGACAACCAACTGGAGGGGTTTTATCATGAGATGGACAAAAGAAGAAAAACTCAAGATGGTACTTGAGTATAAAAACAATGGCTTTACACCTATTGTAGATGGTTGTTCAAGAACAACAAT
>JAFSPN010000023.1 GCA_017442875.1 Bacilli bacterium | reverse complement strand
TTTTACCGCTATTTTTTATGGTTTGCAAGACTTTGAAATACTAAAATCCGTTTTCACAAAAGAAATGGCTAAGTAAATAGAATTTAGTCGTTCAAAACAAGGCATCAATTCTGAAAACTGAATTTAGTTTTTCAAGTTACATATTTTTTTGATTCAATCAAATTAACGACATCTTGGATGGTCTTTAGCTCAACAATCTCATCACTAGTAAATTCCACACCAACAGCTTCTTCAATCTTAAGCATGGTTTCCACTAAATCAAGTGAATCGAGACCTAATTCGTCCAATTTGTCATCGTAATTAATTGAGTCAACATTGATTCTATCTTTAATTGCTTCTTTAACTACTTCTAAGATTTCCATAGCAATTTTATTTTATAACGCCCCAAAAAATGCTTCAATAACAAAAACGGCCGTGTTTCAGCCGTTATTGTTTTTAAAGACCAAATGAGCTAATGGCTTTGCTGACTTGGCTAGTTACTGAACTAGATAATCCGTTAAAGATGGCTGTTAAACTAGCGGCAACAATGCCGAATACCATGATTACTAGAATGATACCAAGTAATTGTCCTTTAATCTCAGACATAACTTCCTCCTTTCTAACCGTAAAATCCCACGATTGTCATCCTCTTAATGGCAATGGTCATTTCTTGTTTAGAAATAACTAGAGGATGATAGGTGGTTGAGATTTGATATATGATTCTCTCACCAAAGGTGGGAGATGGGTTCTTAGGGCAATCAAATTTCACTGAAAAAGTAGTTTCAATGTGATTAATGAATTCATCATCGATAATTCCATTCCTGGAAATGATATAGGAAATGTTGTTAGCTTTAGCATCAAGCGTGCTGAAAACACTTTCAATGGTGATGAGATCCGCACCAAAAAGAAAGAAAAGCGCTACAAAAATCATCGATAGTATTAACCCAACTTTATATGACATTGATTAAATCTCCTAAAATAGTAAGAATCGAAATTGTAAGGGCGATTGTAATCATACCCGCTCCGATAAGTGGAAAAGTTGACATGCCAGATAGAGCTTTATCTTTTTGAGTAATCATTTCTTGCTGTCTATTCCTTGCAATCTCATCAAATATCACATTAAAGTGGGTTAATTGGTCAGAGCTTTCGCCCTGGTCCACCATCTGATATATTGAAATCATTAAACTATGCATGGATAGATTTTGAAAATTGCTCGCAAAATTGACAAATGGTTGGATGCTTTTATCTTCATCAATTTCTCTTAATAAATCCTCAATCTTTTCTTTCATCCAATTTGAGCAATATGGGATTAATTGATTAAAAGATTGGTAGACATTTTTGTTGTTGCGGATATAAACATCAAAATAAGAAATAATGGAAACCAATTCATTTTCACGATTTTTCAAAATTGTCTTTTTCTTATCGTTATAGCGAGAGAACATAAAATAATCTAGGATTGCTACTCCCACAAGCGCGATAATCGCAAGTATGAAATTTTTTATAAAAATATAGATTGAAATAGCGGCTAACAAGAAAACAACATTGATAACCAAAATAATGACTAGTTCTTTTTTATAGGAAAGACCGACAAATTCAATTGTCTCTTTAAGTTTATTTTTCTTCATCTTTCCAACCCTCCAAATCAAGTTTGCTGATACGCATGATAAGAATATAAATTGACGCTAAAACAAATAGGATGATGACCCCTACTGCTATTTGGTAAAAGATTGTTTGTCTAATGCGTTCAAAAAACTGCGATAATGCAAATCTTAATAAAGTCAAAATGGCCAAAGATATGGCCCAAAGAACGATGAATTCGATGGTCTTTTGACGGTGAATTGTCTCGCATGTAATTAAATATTGTTCCTTAAGTCGCACTTGATTTATCAAATATTGACTCATCTTTAAAATGTCGCCGCCCTCTTCATTCCACAAGTTAATCGTATCTACAAACAAACGGTACAAATCAAACTTGAAATACTTGTTTAGATATGTGATTTTTTCTTCTTCATTTAATTCCTTAATAGAATCGATAATAGCTTTTGTGTCATCATCTACTGTTTCGTAACCACTTTGAATAGCGGCGCTCATCGATCCTTTGACATTTAACGAAATAATGAAACTATTGATGAAATGAAAGCATTGATGGTAGCGATGGATTTTTAGTTGGTTCTTTTTCATCTTTCTATTCACCACGAAAACAAAAAATGCATTTGATATGAGGAATATGAACACTGATACAAAAATGTTTTGTGTTGTAATGAAAGATATTCCAGTTAAAACAAAAGAAACGATTATGCCAACTAAGATATAATTCATTTTTTACCTCCTAGATATGTTGCTATGAAACGATGGGATGAATTAGTTACGTTGAGAAGTTTTTGGGCGTCGTTTGATAGCACACTAGTTCTTTTACTTTTTCCATCGCTACCGTATATTTCTTCCATCTTTTTACCATTTAGGTAACCGATGGATGAAATGTATCTTTTTACCTTGCCATTCGTGAGATATTTCCTCTTCAAATAAATGTAAAAGCGCATATGGTATGAAATATCGTTATAAATGTCATCAAATGATGTATTGTGATCGCTCATCATAACCATTCTCGTCATACGGATTGGCATGCTTGCTATATCAAAAGCGTGAATCGTGGTAATAATGGGATGACCCGTTAAAGAAGAATTCAATACTTCTAGCATTTCTTTGCCTCTAGATTCTGCGACTATCAGCCAGTCTGGATTACTTCTTAAAGCGCTTCTAACAAGGTTTTGAATTGAAGCTTCTTCTCTTTTTTCATCAACTTGCCAAATATTGAGATCCAATTCGGCTTTAGGCGTGAATTGATCTAGTTCTAAAATATTGTCAATAACTATGACACGTGTGCTCTCTTTCATATTGGAAATGAGGTATTTTTGTAGTTCGGTTTTTCCGCTTCCAGTGATACCTCCGATGACAATTGAAACGCCTGAGTTAATTAAGATTGATAATAATTCTCTAGTAACTTCGTCTAAAGTATTATCACTTTCAAATCTCAAAACACTGGAGGCAATACGAATTGAAAAACAAACACATTCTTCGTTATTTTTGCGGCAGATGCTTTGATGAACAGCGTTAAAACGATATTTTCCGAAAGAAACATCGAGGTTTGGGTTTTGAAAAGAAAACTGCTTTTCAGTTAAATTGGCTATTTGTCTGACAAAATCTTTGGCCTCTTGCTTGCTTATTGATATATTGCTTTTCAAACGACCAAGATAATTGTCGACATAGTAAATATCTTTCCCGTTATATGAAATATCAGTGACATCTTCTTTATTGAATAGTTCTTTAAGGAAAGAGTTTTCTAGAAAAGTAATCGTTTTGTCGATGTCCATTAGTTGCTCCTTATTTCGTAATACATAGTTTTTTGATAGTGCTTATCTAAAACTAGTTCGGCTTGGAATGTGACCTCCACCGCTTTTGGTTCGTCCGTCATATTTATGGAATGGTTTTCAATATTGTAGTAATAAAAAGATAGGCTATATTGACTGACGTATCTCGGTAGATGGTAATCAAAAAATGAGGTTAAATTATCTTCTAGTATTTCTTTATCAAAATATGGGCCGTTTTCTTCGATGTCATAAAGAACAATAGCCGTTTCAAACAAGGATAAAGGGGCCCCTGTAATCAAGCGATTAACCCCATTAATTTGATAGGACACCATAAAGAAATTAAAAGACAAAAAGACCACGATGAACGAAATGAGCATCGCTACCACTATCGATTACCTCCTACTACGCAATAATCGCTATCAGAACAAGCTCCTACTATAGCTCGATCTAATTCATATCTTAAAGGAATGACTGTCGATATCTTGTCAAAGCCTAGTTCATTTAGTTCGAAGTAAATGGTTCTACCATTGAACTTTTTTCGTCCGTTAACTGGTAGATAAAAACTAGGCGTAGTAATCCAACCAGAATGATATGTATCGCTAATCTCAAGCGTTCTTTTGTTAACGTAGAATGTTTTATTAAAGCCAAAACAGATACGTTCACCACTGTTATAAAGGTATAAAGGTATTTCAATATCCCCATTATTTGTGTGAGTGTAAGAAGAGAAGATATTTTCATCATCATTAAACCTCAACTTTGCGCTCTTACACGTAAGCGTGAAATTATTAGGATATAAGAAATAGTTTTTAGCGATATCTAAGCGATAATAATAATCGTTATCGATATAATCACCTATGGTGCGGAAATCAAAGATTTCTTTTAGCTCATTCATTTGTATTCCATCACCATAAAAACCAAGGCTATTAGAGACGTATAGATTATTCTTTAAAGTCGAGGCAGATTTTTGAGAGTTGCTAGGTGGATAAAATGGAGCGGAATAAGACTTGATAATTGAATAAGAACTATTAAGTATTTCAAATCTTATTTCTAAACCGTCGTTGGTCCAATAATCTCTAATTGGAACATTAAATGTAGTAGTTTTTCTTGTTCCTTTGGTATATGAGAATGCACCGCTCGTATTAGCGGATACAACACTGCCTTTTCTAAATAAACGCACTCTTTCTCGAATGGTTTGACTAGCAATGGTTCTTAGTTCATATGTAAAACTAACTTTGGTAGTTGGGACATTACCTAAGGTAAAAGGCCCATATCTAGGG
>JAFSPN010000022.1 GCA_017442875.1 Bacilli bacterium | reverse complement strand
GAAAGAGAAATGGTTGTTGAAGATAGAAGCAAAGACAATTCTGTTGAAAACAGAAACAACATAATGATTAGAGCGCTCGGCATTAGTTCAACACCAATGACCATCGCCTTCATCTTCGCTCTTTATCTCGGAGTTAACTTCTTTGGATTCATGTTCACGAGTGTTTCCTACGTCTTCTTGCTCATGATTTTAGGCGTCAGCATTGCGACTGTTCTCACTCTTACACTCATGGGTCCATGCGCACAAATTCTCTTCAAATGGTTCAGCAAGATTAATCTTCCAAAACCAGAGAGAAAGAAAAAGAAAGCTCGCCCAGTTCGCGTCAAGAAATCCGCAGAACCTGAAGAAGCAATCTTTATCGGTATTAACGACTAGTTTTAAAAAGGCTGCTTATTTAGCGGCCTTTATTTTATAAAGATGAAAAGTTTATTTGACCGCTTACTCGATTATTATCACATTAGTAAAGATGATTACGCTCTTTTGACTATGGAAGTCACAAAAGATAACTTTGCTAAGGGCCACGAGTTTATCGATATGGCAAATTGTGTCAAAGTGGTCAAAGAAATAGTGGATAACAAGAAGAAGATTTTCATCTATGGTGATTATGATGCGGATGGCATTATGTCGGTCTCCATTTTGGTGAAAATGTTTAAGATGATTAACTATCCCGTTTCCTATCATATTCCTAACCGCTACACAGATGGCTATGGTTTAACCTTAAAAAGAAGCCAGGAAATCGTCGAAAATGGCTTTGACTTACTCATTACTGTCGATAACGGAATTACGGCTTATGAGGGCATTGAATACGCGAAAAGTCATGGCTTAAAAGTTTTGGTATTTGATCACCATCAACCAGGTGATACTTTGCCTAACGCTGATTATATTTTGCATCCATCTGTCTCAAAGTTCGGCGAGACAGCGACAAGTGCGGGATTTGTGACATTTATGTTTGCGAAAAGTTATCTCGGGTATTTCGATAATTACCTTGCTACGCTTGCCTCAATTTCATTGGTCAGCGATATGATGCCACTTGTCTCATACAATAGAAACCTTTTAAGACTAATGATTAAAGAATATGAGTCTCAATCATTTTTCAGCATTGATTTACTCAAAGAAAAGGAAGTCTTTAACGAGTATAACATCGGGATGAAAATCGCCCCGAAAATCAACGCGATTGGTAGATTAATCGATGATGATTTATTTCTATCGCGAACTGTTGAATTCTTCACGAGTGATGATGAACAACTTCTTTTAAACTACAACGAGTGGATAAATGAAGTTAATAACGAAAGAAAAGAGATTACTAAAGAAGCCGTTGAAAATAGCAAAAACATCGATGTTGACGCTCCCGCTATTGTTGGTATCATTAACCAAAAAGAAGGTATCATTGGTTTAATCGCTAATTTATTTGTTAAAAAGTATCATAAACCAACTATTATCTTTGCTTTAGATCAAAGCGGTGATATGTATAAAGGCTCTTGTCGTTCACCAGAAGGTTTTAATGTCGTTGACGCTTTTAATCAACTCGGTGATTTATTAGAAGCATCTGGCGGTCACGCGATGGCGGGTGGTTGCTCGATAAGAAAAGAAAACTATGAGACCTTCAAAAAAAGCTTCATCGAATTAGCTAAAGGATGTCAAAAAGTTGAAACTAAAGCGGAGACCATCCCTTTATATATCAATGAGATAAATTTTGAGAATTATGATTTAATTTCTTCTTTTTCTCCTTTTGGAGAATCGTGGCCAGCGCCTCAATTTGTCTTACCTAGAATACGTGTCCAATCGCTCATGTATTCGCGCGATGGGCAACATGTTTTAACGAGCATTGGTAACAATTCTCGTCTCACTGGTTTCCATTTACCAAAAGACTATTTGTCTCAGTATCAATTCATCGATATGATTGGAACGCTTCGCATATCGACTTACTTTAACAAAACGAATGTCGAATTCTTAGTTAACGAAATTAGTGAAACTAAATAGCATTTGTGCCATACTATTGATATGAAAAAAGTTGCTTATCTATTACCAATTGTCTTGCTTCTCACTTCATGTGAAGTTTTTAAGGTTGGCTATGTCGACGAACAACATGAACCAGGCATTGAAAATAGTGGAAGCGCTTCTAAAAAAGAATACACTGAAAATTATTCTTATTTTTCTGGTGATCAAATTAATACCGAAGGTAAGAATGTCGCAAATATCACTTTCTCATCTCCAAAAAGCCTATCAAATATCGCCGTTGAAAAAGTTAACGAACTAATTAGTTGTGATGTTGACGACTTATATAGCGGAGCAGTTGAGACATTTAACGTTGGCACTAAAGAAGGAGCTTGGCTCTTCATCGGTACATCATCTACTTATGCTGATGGATATCTCACTTTAGGTTTTAATAGTCCAATCAAAGATGTCGTTATTCAAGCATCACCATATTTCTATGAAAATAGTTCATGGAACGAAGAAGAATTCGTCATTGATCAAGGTGTCTGCGTAGCAGTTAATTCTTCTAACTATATCAAATTATCTTCTTTAACTAACGAGGAAAAGACAGAAGTAGTCAATACAGATTGCTGTTATCGTTTCCAAGAGAGTCAAACCCAAATCAAGATTAAAGCCGGTGGCCAAAAGGCTTTCATCAAGAAGATTACTTTATATTACTAATTGAATGTATTTTTATTGTTTACCTACCAAAAAGTGGTAGTATTGTAAACAATAAGGTGTTTTATGCTGTTTGGAAAATACATTAATCGCTATTATCTCAAATACGCTCCTTTATTCATTATTGGCATCCTTGCTTTACTCGCTGTTGACTGGATTCAACTATATATTCCAGAATACCTCGGTGAAGTAGTTAAGATTTTAAATACTGGTGGTGATAAGGAAAGAATCATTACTCTCGGCATCTATGTCATCATCGTTGCTGCGGGGATGTTTTTGGGGCGCTTTTTATGGCGTATCACTTTATTTAACGCCGCTTTTAGAATTGAAGCGGAAATGCGTCATCAAATGTTTTTAAAAGCCGAGGCTTTGCCTCGTCAATATTACCACGAGACAAAAGTTGGTAGTATCATGTCATGGTTTACTAATGACCTTGAGACAATTAGCGAATACTTCTCATGGGGCACCATTATGATGGTGGACGCCATCTTTTTAGGTATCATCACCACAATTAAAATGGTGAGATTAGATCTATGGATGACTCTTATTTGTTTTGCGCCTTTGATCCTAGTTGTTGTCTGGGGTTTCATGTGCGAGAAATTCTTCATGAAGAAATGGGACGAAAGACAAAATGCTTACGATAAGCTTTATGACTTCGCCCAGGAAAACTTCACTGGCATTCGCGTGGTCAAAGCCCTTGTCAAAGAGACAAAAGAGATTCACGCTTTCGCTAAAATCGCTAAGAAAAACGCTGACACAAATATCTCGTTTGCCCGTCTATCCGTTATCTTTGATGTTTTTATTGAAGTCATTATATCTTTGATATTCACGTTTGTTTTGGCCTTTGGTGGCTGGTTTGTTTGGTCATTTGTGAAAGGCCAAGCCATACCGATTTTCGGCTATGAAGTTGATTTAACCGCTGATAAGCTCATTGAATTCGTTGGCTATCTAGATATTTTGATTTGGCCAATGATTGCTTTAGGACAAATCGTTCCAATGCGTTCTAGGAGCAAAGCCTCTTTAGCAAGAGTCTCAAACTTCTTAGATGTTGAGATTTTGGTTAATTCACCAGAAAACGGTATCAAGCTTGAAAACGCTAGGGGCGAGATTGAATTTAAAAACTTCTCATTCCATTACCCAACGTATGATGCAAGTTCGCTTCATGAAATTAGTCTCACTATTAAACCAGGTGAGACAGTTGGTGTGGTGGGAAAGATTGGCTGTGGTAAGACAACATTAGTCAATGTTTTGCTCATGATGTATAACGTCACTCCAGGGACATTGTTTGTCGATGGAAACGATATTATGTCCTTGGACATAAAGGCTTTAAGAAATCAGATTGCCTATGTACCACAGGATAATTTCTTATTCTCTGACACAATCGAAAACAATATTAACTTTGGTCTAGAAAACGGCAACGAAGAAACCGCTATAAAAGGCGCTAAGTTTGCAGGTGTCGATAAAGACATCAAAGGCTTTAAAGAAGGATATCAAACTATCTCCGGAGAAAGGGGCGTCACCCTTTCAGGTGGACAAAAACAAAGAATTTCCATCGCCCGTGCTTATGTGAAAGATGCGCCAATTTTAATTCTTGATGACTGCGTTAGTGCGGTTGATACAAAAACCGAAGAAACGATTCTTCACAATATCCAAGAAGAAAGAAAAGATAAGACAACTATTGTTGTGGCCTCACGTGTCTCAACAGTCATGCATTTAGATAAGATCATCGTTTTAAATGAAGGTCATTTAGAAGCTTTTGATACGCCTAAAAACCTTTTGAAAACTTCACCTACATTCATTAAGATGGTTAAACTACAAGAACTGCAAAAAGAATCGGAAGGAGGTAACCAATAATGTACGTTTCAGAAGAAAATGAAAAACTTTTTGGTGATAAGAAAATACCTCCGAAAATAATGTTCAAACGCTTATGGCGCTATATTGTTCCTGAATGGAAATCTTTTGCCTTGGCGTTATTCTTGATTCTTATTAATGTCGCTTTAGATGTTATCCTTCCATTGTTTTTAAAAGAATTCACTAATGCGATATCAAAAGATGCTGAACATATTGTCGCTTTAGCCTTTGTCATTGGTTTAGCAATTGGCTATTTTGGTATCTCGTTAATCAATCAAATTCTCATCTATTTTGAGAGTATGATTTTACAAAAAGCCGGTCAAAGAATCGTTTATACATTGAGGATGGAAGTCTTTGAACATATCGAGAATATGTCGCAGAATCAGTTCAACTTAATGCCGGTTGGATCTTTAGTTACAAGAGTGGCCAATTACACGACTTCAATGAGTGATTTATTCACTAATGTCATAGTAACATTACTTCGTAATATCTTAACTATTATCGGTGTTTATGGCATTATGTTCTATTTATCATGGAAATTATCTTTGATTCTCACTGGATTTGTCGTCGTGGTCTTTATTGCCTCATTTATTTTTAGAATGGTGATTACCAAAATCTGGCGAAAAGAAAGAGCTCAAACTTCTGAACTCAACACTTTCTTAAACGAGAACTTATCCGGTATGAAAATCATTCAAATCTTTAACCAAGAAAAGCGCAAAGAAGACGAGTTTAACCAAAGAAATAAAAACTTAAGAAAAACGAAATTTAAGGCTATCTTAGCTTTTGCTTGCTATAGACCGTTTATTAACTTCTTATATTATTCTGCCTTAGCGGTTACTTTCTTTGTGGGTATCTCATTTAACTTGAACGCTGGGGAAATAGTGGCTTTCTATTTATATCTATCAAGATTCTTTAACCCTGTTCAAAACATCGCAGATCAACTTAACCAAATTCAAAAAGCCGCGACATCAAGCGAGAGGTTATTTAACCTTCTTGACGTGAAGCCAGAGTCAGTTGATAAGCCTAACGCTATCCATATTGATAAGTTTATTGGAAAGATTGAGTTCCGTCATGTTTGGTTTGCCTATGAAAAAGAGGATTGGATTCTTAAAGATGTCTCATTTATCATCGAACCAAAACAAACTGTTGCTTTTGTTGGCGCAACTGGCGCCGGTAAGACCACAATCTTATCTTTAATCGTGAGAAACTATGAGATTCAAAAAGGACAAATTCTCATTGATGATATCAATATCGCGGATATTGAAGTTAAATCCTTAAGAAAAGCCGTTGGACAAATGCTCCAAGATGTCTTCTTATTTACTGGTACAGTGAGAACGAATATTACTTTGCATGATGAACAATATACAGACGAAGAAATCAAAGACGTTTGCGCTTATGTTAACGCTGATAAATTCATCAACAAACTTGAACACGGTTTAGATGAAGAAGTCATTGAAAGAGGAGAAAATTTCTCACAAGGGCAACGACAACTTCTCTCATTCGCGAGAACGGTTTTACATAAACCACAAATACTCATCTTGGATGAGGCTACCGCTAATATCGATACTGAGACTGAAAAGTTGATACAAGAAAGTTTAGAAAAGATGAAGAGTATCGGCACAATGCTTGTCGTTGCGCACCGCCTTTCTACCATTCAAAACGCTGATCAAATTATCGTTTTACATCATGGTGAAGTCATTGAAAAAGGCACTCATCAGTCGCTTTTGAGACAAAAAGGCTATTATCACAAGCTCTATCTTCTACAGTTTAATAACGATTAATTTATCCATATTTAGTAATATTTTCTTTTTTTCTTTAGAAAATAAAGGAAATGCTTTAAGATATATTAGATATGGAAAGTAAGAAAGCTCCTGTTAACGGTGGTTATCCTCTACACACATTTCAAGAAGTAGAAGATATCTATATGCTTTATATTTCCTCTCCTACTGATAGGAAGAGAATTGTTGAAGCATATGATTTTATCATGGAGAAGCACAAAGGCCAAACCCGCCGCAGTGGTGAGCCTTACTATCATCACCTTGTGGAAGTGGCCTATATTTTAGCGTCTCTTCAATGCGGTCCTAATACGATTATCGCAGGTCTACTTCATGACGTTGTCGAAGACACAGATGTCACTGTTGAAGAAATTAAGAAGAAATGGGGCGAAGAAGTTAGCAAAATCGTTGATGCTTTAACTAAGATTCAACGCTTAAAACTATCAAAGATTACCAGCGAGGAATTCGAAGCGGAAGATCACCGCAAAATATTCATTGGCATGGCCAAAGACATCCGTGTCATCATTATTAAACTCGCTGATAGACTCCATAACCTTCGTACTTTAGGCGCTCTTAATCCAGACAGGCAACAAGCCATTGCCAAAGAATCAATGGAAGTTTTCGTACCAATCGCTGAAAGACTTGGTCTTGATGTTATCAAAAGTGAGATGGAAGACATTTGTATTTCCTATCTTGAACCAGAAAAATATCAAGAAATTAAGAAACTTCTTTCCAAAAAAGCCAAGATTTTGCAAAAGTCTCTTGATGGCTTGAAGAAACGTATCGCTGATGTCTTATTCCAAAAAGAGATTCCTTTTGAAATTTCATCGCGTGTCAAATCCATCTATTCAATATATCGAAAGATGTATATTAAAGGCCATTCTTTCGAAGAAATCTTTGATATTTTAGCCCTACGTATTATTACTAAAACTGAAATACAATGCTATGAGATTTTAGGTTTAATTCACCAGATGTATAAACCTGTTCCAGGCCGCTTTAAAGATTATATTGCGATGCCAAAGAACAACATGTATCAATCTTTACACACAACTGTTGTCGGTGGTGATGGTAACTTCTATGAAGTACAAATAAGAACCGAAGAGATGGACCAAGTCGCTGAGACAGGCATCGCCGCTCACTGGGCGTATAAAGAAGGTGGCTATAACTCCCAAGCCGAACAAAAAGAAATCGAAAATAAATTACACTGGTTTAGAGATTTCGTGGCGTTATCAAGTGAATCGGAAAATGATAATGCTTCATCCTATATGGATTCTATAAACCACGATATATTTGAATCAAATGTTTATGTTTTTACTCCAAAGGGTAAAGTTATCGAACTACCAAACGGGTCCACGCCAGTTGATTTTGCCTACCGCATTCACACAAAGGTGGGCGATCAGTGCGTTGGTGCGCTAGTAAATGGCATGATGGTGCCACTTAATACCATTTTAAAAACCGGTGACATGATTGAAATCAAAACATCGAAAACATCACCAGGACCAAGCGAGGGCTGGCTCAATTTCGTCGCCTCTGCTTCCGCGAAATCGGCAATCAAGAAATTTATCGCTAAAAAGAACGCGGAACTACTAAGAGAAGATCGTATTGCCAAAGGCAAACAATCATGTATTGATGCCTTCCATGAACGCGGAGTGGAAGAAGACGAGATGATGAAACTTCTAAATAGTGACAAGGTGCTTGATTACTATGGTTTCGACGATGTTGATGCATTATTTATTGCAGTCACAGGCAGAAAACCAACCGCCGCGGCTTTAATTGATTATCTGAAGATTAAAAAGCCAGTCAATTTTGAATTCAATCAAACCGCTAAAAGAAGAGACGCCAAAGGCGATTCGTGCCCAGTCTATTGCCGTGGAGCGGGTAAGATTGCTATTTCCTTAGCTAACTGCTGCACTCCAATTCCTGGCGATGATATCATCGGCTATATTACCAAAGGTAAAGGCATCTCAGTTCACCGCAAAAACTGTCCAAACGTCATCAATGAAAAAGAAAGACTTATTGAAGTTTTCTGGCGTGAAGACATCGAATTTGCGACTTATCCAGTTGATATTGTCATCGAAGCAAGCGATCGTAACAATTTGCTTGTCGATGTGATGGCTGTATTTAATAACGCAAAAGTGGGGGTCAACAATTTGCACGCTCGTTCAAATGCGCAAAATTTATCCGCCACCATAAGTGCAACAATCATGGTCAGCGATAGCAAACGCTTGCAAGATATCTTTGTTTTACTCAAAGGTATCACCGGTGTATATCGTGTCGATCGTGTCATACATTAAGGAGAAAACTATGGCAGTTAACAATGTTAAAGGAACTCACGATATTATCGCGGAAGAAGCTAATGCTTTTAACTACATTGAAAATCTCTTAAAACAAATCGCTGAATTATTTGGTTATAACGAAGTTAGACCTCCAGTCATGGAATATAGCGAACTATTTGTAAGAGGGGTTGGCGAAAGCAGCGATGTGGTTAGAAAAGAAATGTACACATTTCTCGATAAAGCTGAACGCTCAATTACTTTAAGACCAGAATTCACCGCGGGTATCATGCGTTTAATCGTGCAAAATAAGCTTTTAGCCACTAATGAACTTCCATTTAAGGCCTATTATGTCGGACCAGTCTTCCGCTATGAAAGACCGCAACTTGGAAGATATCGTCAATTCAATCAATTTGGTGTTGAGGCCGTAGGTAATGACTCTCCCGAAATCGATGTTGAGACAATTGCTTTAGCCTATACCATTCTCACATCTTTGAACTTGGAAAAAGTCTCACTCAAGATTAATACCATCGGCGATGATGAATCGCGTGAGAATTATAAGAAAGCTTTAAAAGCTTACTTTGCTAAATATCTCGATGAGATGTGCCCAGATTGTCATACCCGCTATGAACTCAATCCTTTAAGAATTTTAGATTGCAAGGTTCCAGAAGATCAAAAGATTGTCGCTGATGCGCCAAAAATGAAAGATTTCTTAACGGAAAGAGCGAGAATGAGATTCGATAAAGTTTTATCTTTATTAGACGAAATGCAAATTCCTTACGAAGTAGATGATACTTTAGTGAGAGGCTTGGATTATTATAGCGAAGTCGTTTACGAGTTCCATTATGTCTCAAAAGAAGGCAATGACTACGGCGCGATTGGCGCAGGCGGTCATTATGGACACCTCGTTAAAGAGCTAGGTGGACCAGATGTTTCTGGTGTTGGTTTCTCCTTTGGCGTGGAACGCCTTTATAGCGTGCTTAAGGATGATAACTTATTACCACCAAGCCTCAACAATCCAGTTGAGATATATGTCATGCCATTAGGGGAAGTGGCTAAGCCACTTGCAATGCAAGTAGCCACTGAACTAAGGGTATCAGGATACCGCACTGATATGTGCTTTGAAGATGTCAAACTTGGTAACATGTTCAAGCGTGCGGAAAGAAAAGGCGCAAGTTTTGCCGTCATCATCGGTGAAAACGAAGTCAATAACCAAGAAGTCATTATTAAAAATATGACAACCCAAGAACAAATCTCTTGTCCAATTGAGAAATTAATCTGCAAGATTAGCGAATTAATGGGCGATGAGTGTTGCGATGGGGAATGCCAATGCCATCATAAGGAGAATTAAAATGGAAAGAACACATTTTAACACCGAACTAGGCCTTAAGAATGTTGGTGAAAAGGTCACATTATTAGGCTGGGTCAGCAAAAGAAGAAATTTAGGAGCAATTTTATTCATCGATCTAAGAGATCGTTCAGGAATTATCCAAGTCGTTGTTAACGATGGCGTGAATGTTCCTGATGTGAGAAATGAATACGTCATTCAAGTAAAAGGTGAAGTCGCAAAACGCGCTGTCGCTAATCCTAAACTTCCAACTGGCGAGATTGAAGTTATCGCTAGTGAAATAGTGTTATTAAACACTGCTAAAACAACGCCAATTATCGTTGCAGATGAAACAGATGCTTTAGAAGATACACGTTTAAAATATCGTTACCTCGATTTACGTCGTCCATGTATGCAACATTATTTCGATATTAGAGACACCATTAAGATGACCACACATAGTTTTATGCATCGTCATCACTTCATAGAAGTGGAAACTCCTATGCTATGTGCCTCTTCACCTGAGGGCGCGAAAGAATATCTCGTGCCATCACGTGTTCATAAGGGCCAATTCTACGCCCTCCCGCAAAGCCCACAAATGTTCAAACAACTTTTGATGGTGGCGGGTTTTGAAAGATATTATCAGATCGCCCGTTGCTTTAGAGATGAAGATCTAAGAGCGGACCGTCAACCAGATTTCACGCAAATCGATGTTGAGACAAGTTTCTTAGATCAAAATCAATTCTTAGCTTTAATGGAAGAGCTCATTAAAGATATCTTTAAAGCGACAATTAACTATGATGTTCAACTACCATTAAGACAAATGACTTACAAAGAAGCCATGGAACGCTTTGGTAGTGATAAACCAGATACAAGATTTGGTATTGAACTCAAAAATATCAAGGATATCTTTAAAGAATCAGCCTTTGAAGCCTATCAAAAAGCCGAGGCTATTAGATGTATTGTCGTGCCAGGAGTGGCCGCTCAAACAAGCCGTAAAGTTATCGATAATTTGGCTTTAGAAGCCAAAAAGTTCGGTTTAGGCGGTCTGACCGTCCTTAAGAAAGAAAACGGGGAATTAACCGGCTCCTTCATGAAATTCGTTTCTGAAGGCGAAAATAGGGCATTAAATGAGAAATTAGGGCTTAAGGATGATGACATTTTAATCATTGCTGCGGGTAATGATAATAGAGTGACTCCATTATTAGGTGCATTACGTCTCAAGTACGGACGTGAACTTGGTCTTATCAAGGAAGGCACTTATGATTTACTCTGGGTTATCGACTTCCCAATGTTTGAAAGAGATGTTGAGACTAATAAGATTAGTGCCACTCACCATCCGTTCACTCGTCCAAGAGACGAAGACCTTAAGTATCTAGACGAAGATCCAACCAAAGTCTTAAGCTACGCTTACGATATCGTTATTAACGGTTATGAAGCTGGTGGTGGTACTCTTCGTATTTATAATCAAGATGTTCAAAGAAAAATCTTCGAGATACTTGGCCTATCCGACGAAGAAATTCAAGAAAGATTTGGTTACTTCGTGGATGCGCTCCAATATGGCACACCTCCACACGCTGGCATGGCCTTTGGCCTAGACCGTTTAGCAATGATTCTCGGTGGTACGGACAACATCCGTGATGTTATCGCCTTCCCAAAGAACTTAGCAGCGGTAGACCCAATGACCAATGCTCCAACAAACGTCACTCAAGAGCAATTAGACGAGTTGGGCATCAAATTCCAAGATTAACAATAGACAAAGTCTATAATAAACTAGATAATTACTAAATTATTACTAATAAGTGAGGTTTTGAAAGATGAACAAAAACGATCAATTAGCGATTGCGACAATCCGTTCTCTATGTATTGACACAATCAACAAAGCGAACTCTGGTCACCCAGGTATGGCCTTAGGTAGCGCCCCAGCCCTTTATACTTTATTCACAAAGCATTTAGTGGCCACCCCATTAGAAAGCAAATGGTTTAACCGTGACCGTTTCGTCCTCTCTAGTGGTCATGCTTCCGCATTGCTCTATTCACTGCTCCATTTATGCGGATACAAAGTATCCCTTGATGATATGAAGCAATTCCGTCAAATCGATTCCTTAACTCCAGGCCATCCAGAATATGGTTGGACAGATGGTGTTGACGCCACAAGCGGTCCTTTAGGACAAGGTATCTCCCAAGCCGTTGGTATGGCAATGGCGGAACAAATGGTCAATAAGCTTTATACTTTTGGTGATGATGTTTGTAACCATTACACATACGCTTTATGCGGCGATGGCTGTTTACAAGAAGGCATCTCACAAGAAGCCATCTCATTAGCAGGCCACCTTAAACTTAATAAGTTTATTCTTCTTTATGACGCTAACCAAGTGACACTTGATGGTGCTTTAGACTTATCCTTCTCCGAACAAGTGAAGAACAGATTCTTAGCCAGTGAATGGAACGTTTTAGAAGTCGCTGATGGTAACGATGTCGACGCTATTGACGCTGCAATTAGCAAAGCTAAACAATCAAAAGATAAACCAACCATGATTATGATTCATACAATCATCGGTTTTGGTAGTGCTAAACAAGGCACAAATAAAGTCCATGGTAACCCATTAGGCGCGGAAGACGGTAAAGCCGCGAAATTATCATATGGATTCGATCATGAAGACTTCTATATTCCTCAAGAAGTTTATGATTTATTCAAGAACACCTTTGGTGCACGTGGTGAAAAAGCTCTTAAAGCCTATAATGATAAACTCGCTAAATTAGCCGAAGACAAGAAAACAAAAGATGAATACAATCGCTTCATGTCTTTAAATGGTGTTGATGTTGATAAGTATTTACCAAGAGTTTATCCAAACTTCGAAGAAGGTTCTTCTAAATCCACTCGTGTGGCATCTGGACAAGCCCTCAATTATTTAATGCTTTCTATGCCAAACCTCTATGGTGGTTCCGCTGACGTGGCGGGTTCCGTTATGACCAAACTTGATAATGGTCAAAACTTTGATGCCTCTAATAGAGAAGGCCACAATATTAACTGGGGTATTCGTGAATTTGCAATGGCCAGTGCCCAAAACGGCATGCTCTTACATGGTGGTGTCCGTTCATACGTCGGTGCATTCTTTGTCTTCTCAGACTATATGAAACCTGCTATTCGTATGGCGGCCTTAAGCCACGTTCCTGCTATCTATTTATTAAGTCACGATAGTATCGCCGTAGGCGAAGATGGTCCAACCCATCAACCAATTGAACAAGCCGCGATGCTTAGAAGCATTCCAGGCGTTGATCTCATCCGCCCATGCGATGAAAGAGAAACATATGGCGCTTGGTTCGCTGCTTTAGAAAGCAAGAATCATCCAACCGCTTTGATTTTATCAAGACAAAATCTTCCATTGTTACCAGGTAGCGATGGTGAAGCCTTAAAGAAAGGCGCTTATGTTGTTTCTAAGGAAGCAAAGAAAGCCGAATATATCTTAATCGCTACAGGTAGCGAAGTCTCTTTAGCGGTTTCCGCTCAAGCACTTCTTAAAGAAAAAGGCATCGATGTCCGTGTCGTCTCTATGCCATGTTGGTCATATTTTGATAAGCAAGATGAAGCTTATAAGAAAGAAGTCTTATGCCTACCAAGAGAAAAATGCGTCTCTATCGAAATGCTTTCAACCTTTGGTTGGGCGAAATACGCAGGCCTCAATATTGGTTTAGATCAATTCGGCGCAAGCGCTCCAGCAAAAGATGTTATCAAGAAATTCAATTTCACTCCAGAATACGTCGCTGAGCAAGTGCAAAACCTCAAATAAAGTCCCACTTATAAAAGATTTGTCTCAAACGAGTTTGTCTCAAAAAGGCAAATCTTTTTTTCTTATGTATTTGCACTCTCAATATATTTAAGATATATTATTGGTAAGGAATAGTTATGGCAGATTATATTTACATTGATAACTACGCTAAAAAAGGAAAAATTGGCATCTCATTGAATGTCTTCGATTCCATTGTGACTAATGCCTTAAGCAATGTCTCTGGCATCTCTTTATCTAATGCCCACATGAAAAGGAATCAAAAGATTCGTTTGAATAGACCTGTGCAAACCACAATTAGACATGGTATTGTTCACGTTTGGGTCGCAGTGGATGTTACCAAAGGTACCAATTTGCAAGATGTCACCCATAACATTCAAGATGAAATCACTAACGCCTTCTTAATTGCTACAGAGCAAGTTCCATTTGATGTGCAAGTGAAAGTCATCTCTATCATTTAATCTAAAAAGTCTTTTTTTATGGAAAAAATAAGCCGCAATCAAGAAAATTTCATTATTATGACTGTCATTTATGACGAGTTGACCGATTATACGGCCGGTAATAGTGCTTTTCGTGATGTGAATGAAATCATTCTCCAAATTACTGATATCCCATTAAATGAGCATAGCGTTTACGTGCAAAACTGCATCGCTAGTGTCTTGTCTCACTATGGGGAAATCGTCTCAGCTTTCCAACCACATCTCCGTGGCTGGGTTTGGGAAAGACTTCCTCTTCTTACAAGAGCGGTTCTTTTGATGAGCTACGCTCATTTCT
>JAFSPN010000021.1 GCA_017442875.1 Bacilli bacterium | reverse complement strand
TCCTTTCATAAGATCTACCATTTGTTTAGTAATGGCAAGACCTAAACCGGTACCTTGGATGCTATTAACACGGCTATCAGTTTGTCTAGAGAAAGGTTGATACATATTTTCCATAAATTCTTTAGACATACCAATACCAGTGTCGCTAACAATGTATGTGAGCTTTACATAGCCTTCTTTTTCGCTTTCTTCTTCTTTCATATCAATAGTGATTCGACCGCCTGGTTCAGTATATTTAATGGCGTTAGAAAGAATGTTGATATAGATTTGATTTAATCTTAATTGATCGGCGTATAGATATTCTTTTTCCATGTGGCTGATATGGAAACCAAACTCAATATTTTTCTCTTTAATTATTGGTTGAGATAGATTCATTAAATTCTCTACTGTTTCAACGATAGAGAATGTCTGAGGCACTAGATTAATTTTGCCACTTTCAACTTTAGAAATATCCAATATGTCATTGATTAACGTTAATAAATGATTACTCGCTAAGGAGATTTTATGCAAGTTTTCTGATACTGTTTTTTTATCATCTAAATCTTTTTCGGTAATCGTTGTTAAACCAATAATAGCGTTCATCGGCGTACGAATATCATGAGACATAGTTGATAAGAAATCAGTTTTGGCTTTTGAAGCAGATCTTGCTTCTTTTGCGGTTGCTTGTAATTTTTTGTTTAAATTAAGCATGACTATTAAATCGAAAACAAACAAGACTATGAGACCAGAAGAAACAATGCCAATTAATAACCAGTTTTCAGTGCTGATATTTAAATGAGCAAAAGGCATTAAGCTTAATAGAGTCCAGTTGCCAGCATTTTCGAATTGCGTATAAGCAAGAATGCATTTTTCTCCACGCGAATTAAACATAATAACTGAGCCAGTTTCGGTGGTCACTTTTTCTGTTAATGCTTCTACTTCGGAAGAATTGAGATTGTTATACGATTTGTAAAATTCAAAAAAATTGGAGTTTTTAAAAGAATACTTCTGAATTATATAGTTGCCAGCTTCATCTATAACGGAAAGCTCGGCGTTTTCAAATTCCTCATTTGGAAAAACCCATTTTTGTTCCAATTCAGAAACAGGTAACACACGAAGCAATATAGCTTTTTTAAAATCGCCAGTCCCAGAATCTTTGAGATTAATAAAATTACAGAAGGCGATAGAACGTTCTCCGTTAATCGGATTAGTGTATGAACGAGTAACATTAATTAATGCAGAACCAATCTCATCGCTAATCCAACTTGAATCATTTAGGAGATTCATCCTTTCATAAGAAACATCATAATCATCAGTGGTGCCATTTTTTGCTCGAGTAGATAAGCCCACCAAAGTATCTTTATAAATTAGATGAGCGGATGCGTTTGCGGAAACATGTGAAACGCGAATAAAAGAAGTGGCTTCTTCCATAGTCATATTCTCGCTATTAATGTAATGGGCCCAAACATCACAAATCTGCTGTTCGCCTTCAAGATAGTTTTCGGTAACATGTTCCAAGTTAACAGCACTATTTGTAAAATGCTCAATTTGAACTCGTCTAGCATTATCAATTTCGACATTAGAATAAATAACCACGAATCCTATCATGGCTGCCATAATAAATATGTTAACGATAATTATCCAAATTTTTTTCATAACGATTTTGGGAGTAATGGAATCAAAATAATTATAAAGCAAAAGTATTTATGTTAAAAATAAATAAAATATTAATTTCTTATTAAGGCGAACGAAAAAGTCTTACTTCTTGTATGGAAAGAATAAATCGGTGTACGATTGTGTCTAAATCGAACAATAAGCCCATCTAAGTAATAACAAACTGATATGCTCGTGTCAGTTTTTTATATATAGCAAATCAATTTACAGCGAAATAAATAATTAGACACTTGCATTCAAGATTAGAGGAACGACAAAAGAAGTTTCCACCTGATACTGCATAATGACATAAAACATTTATCTATATTTTTGTTTATAATGAATAATGATGAAAAAACGATTCACTAATCTATCGATATATCGCCTAGTTGCCACAATCTGTGTTTTACAGTTTCATATCTTTTTCATTCTCTATGCAAGAGCGATACCTTATGAAACTTTATTGAGTAAAGGGGTACAAGGTTTAACTTGTTTAAGCGGATTTTTGTATTCGCAAAAATTTATTACCGATAATAAAAAGTTCCTTTTAGGCAACGCTAAAAAGATTGTTTTCCCCGCTTTAGTGGTCTTTGGTTTAATGGCGTTATGGAATTTAATCTATATGTTCATATTCCAAAGTTGGAACTATATTAACTTATTCGTTGACCACCGAGTCTATAATAACGGCCTACTCATTCAACCAGGTAATTACTATTACATCCTTTATATTATGGTCTGCTATTTAATTACTCCAATCTTACAAAGGAATGATAAATATAGCCTCCTTATTTCTTTAGCCGTTGTAGTAGTGGAATTCACCGTTGGTTTCTTCTTTGGTTCATCGATTATTGCTTGCTCCTATATCGCTGGCTATTTCTTTGGAAAGAAGTTGTTTGGTCAATTGACCAATATCGAAGAGAAATTCTCTTGGAAATGGTTCTTTATATTCCTATTAGGCACATTAGCCGCTGTTGGAATTTATGTCGTTCTAGTTATCTACCCAATCAGTGGTAATTATTTCTTAGTCCACCTTAATTCTTTAATTAACAATATACTTATGACAACGTTTGGTATGGGTACATTCTTAGTTATCGCTCATGCATTTAGATGGGTCAATAAGTTTGTAGCCTGTCCGTTCCTATCATTTACAGACAAGATTTCGCTCAATGTTTATTTGTTTAACCAAGCCTTTATGTGTGGGGCGATGAACATGTCGAAAGTAGTGGAACCAATGTGGGCAAAAACAGTCATTGTTTATGCCTTTACCATTGCTTTCTCAATTCTTGCTTATTACTTATATCAATTGATCTTGAAACTAACCACGAAAAAAGCGCCCGTAAGCGCTTAGTTATTAAGATAATTTACTGAAGCAATACGCTGTTTTAGAGGAGAATGTTTCTCCCGCTTTTAAGATTGGATCTTCAAAGTCTTTCTGGTTGATAGCATCAGGGAACATCTGCGATTCTAAACAAATATTGCCGTTTGATTCTTTGTAAAGTTGCAATCCTGGACGATCGGTGAAGACATCAACCTTGTATTTAGTGCTACTTAATGTTGCAACTTTAGCATATTCGGTGGCGTTTAAAACGAGATTATCGTCGTAGCTTTTTGAAGAGTCAAAGGTCTTTTCAGTCCGATAATCAAACTGCGTTCCCGCGACAGAAACGATTTGTCCGTTTGGGAGATTTCCATTTCTTGGAGTGTATTGGTCAGCATCGATCCATAGTTTAAGGTTGTTATATGAGCGGCTACCACTAATATCGATGAATAAGTGGTTTGTGGGATTACAAAGCGTATCCTTATCACTTTCTGCACTATATTCAATTAATAGCTCGCCTGTTTGACTTAAGGTATATTTCACAGTCAAATCCATATTACCAGGATAACCATTTTCACCATCTGCGGAGTGATATGTATAAGTTACTGATGATTTTGTTTGCTCGATTTTAGACCATTGGCTTGTCGCAATGGTACCTTTCCAGTTACCGTGTGTGTCTCCACCGTGAAGAGAATCGTTACCATTGTTCTTCGAGACATTATATGTCTTGCCATTTAAGACGAATTGCCCGTTTGCTATACGATTAGCGCATCTACCACC
>JAFSPN010000020.1 GCA_017442875.1 Bacilli bacterium | reverse complement strand
ATAAAAAAGCAGCGGACAACTTAAAAGACTTTGAAATCGACGCTCTTATCGGTATCGGTGGAGATGGGACATTCAAAGGTTTGCAGTGTTTAAGTAAACACGGCATTATCTGTATTGGTATTCCTGCCACTATTGATAACGATGTTGGTAGCACTGATGAAACAATCGGTTTCTCCACTGCTTTAAACACCATTTGTGATTGCGTCGATAAACTCAAAGATACATCTGGTTCACACCAAAGATGTTCTCTTATCGAAGTCATGGGCCGTCACTGTGGTGACCTCGCGATGTTTGCCGCTTTAGCAGAAGGCGCCGAAGGCGTAATCTGTGTTGAACACCCACTTAAAGAAGAAAAACTCTTTAGAAAATTAAGACAAATGAAAGCGCAAAATAAGAGCCACGCTATTATCATTGTTTCTGAAAACTTATTAGATATTAATGAATTAGCTAAGAAGATTGCTAAGGAAACAGGCTTTGAAGCCAGAACTGAAGTTCTCGGTCGTTTGCAAAGAGGTGGTTCCCCAACCGCTCACGATCGAATTTTAGCGGCTAGATTAGGTGCTCGTGCTGTCGCCCTTTTAGTGGATAATAAAGAACCAACTAGCCGTATTGTTGGTGTCAAACAAAACGAAATCGTTGATTTTGATATCGATGAAGCTGTGGAAATGAAACATAGACATACACACGGATTAAGAGATTTAATCGACATGCTCCAATAAATAATAAAGAAAGAATAAGCCCCTTATTGTATTAGGGAGGGAAAGATGAATTTATGAAAGTACAACAACATGATGGTTCCATTATTGAAATGGACAAAGCAAGTGCGGAAGCTTTAGAAGTATTAAACCACTCCACTTCTCACTTATTAGCGCAAGCGATTACTGAATTATATCCAAAAGCCTTATTCGGCTTTGGACCTGCTATTGAAAATGGTTTTTATTATGATATTGATTTTGGTGAAACATCCATTAACGATGAAGATTTAATTACCATCGAAAAAAAGATGAAAGAAATCGCTGGAAGAGATTTAAGAATCGTTCGCGAAGAATTAAGCAAAGAGCAAGCTCTTGAGACATTTAAAAATAATCCTTATAAGATTGAATTAATCGAAGGTATCAACGAAAGCATTACCGTTTTCAAACAAGGTGATTTCGTTGATCTATGCCGTGGACCACATATTATGTCCACTGGTTTAATTAAGCATTTTAAACTTTTATCACTCGCCGGTGCTTACTGGAGAGGTGATAGCAAAAATAAACAATTAACAAGAATCTATGGTACCTCTTGGTTTACCGCGGAAGACTTAAATAAATGGCTCGAAATTCTTGAAGAAAGAAAGAAAAGAGATCACCGTATCTTAGGTAAACAATTAGGTATTTACATGTACGATGACCTCGTTGGTAGAGGTTTACCAATGTGGTTACCAAATGGTTTCATCGTGAGACGTTTGCTTAGTGACTACATCATGGATAAAGAAATAGCCTTAGGCTATAAACACGTCTTAACTCCATGTTTAGGCAATATTGAATTATATAAGACATCTGGTCACTGGGCTCACTACCAAAAAGATATGTTCCCAAAGATGGATGTTGATAATGAATCCTATGTCCTTAGACCAATGAACTGTCCGCACCATATGGTCATGTATAGAAGTGCTTTGCACTCCTATCGTGAACTTCCGCTTAAGATTGCCGAAATCGCTGCGGATTTCCGCTTTGAAGCTTCTGGCGCTTTAACGGGTATTGAAAGAACAAGAGCCTTCTATCAAAACGACTCACATATCTTCTGTATGCCAAGTCAAATCGGTGATGTTTTTAAAGAAGTCACACAACTAATTCTTGATGTTTATAACGACTTTGGATTTAAGAATTATGCTTTCCGTTTATCCCTGAGAGATCCTAACGATACCGAAAAGTATTTCGGTAACGATGAACTTTGGGAAAAGAGTGAAAACCAATTACGTGAAGTTTTAAAAGAATTAGGTGTCGATTATTATGAAGCGATTGGTGAAGCCGCATTCTATGGACCAAAACTTGACGTCCAAGTTAAAAGTGCGATTGGTCATGATGTGACCTTGTCCACTATTCAACTCGACTATCAATTACCAGAGAGATTTGAACTCACATATATTGACGAAAAAGGTGAGAAGGCAAGACCAGTTGTTGTCCACCGCGCCATCCTCGGATCTCTCGATCGTTTCATCGCTTTCTTGATTGAAGAAACTAAAGGTGCATTCCCAACCTGGTTAGCGCCAGTGCAGGTTAATATTTTACCTGTTAATAACGCTTATCATTTAGAATACGCTCAATCGTTATTAGCAAAGTTTAAAGAAGCGGGCTTGCGCGTTGAACTAGATGATAGCAATGAAAAACTTGGTTATCGTATGAGAAATAGCCAAATGAAAAAGATTCCATTCACTCTTGTTATCGGCGATCACGAAAGAGATGATAAGACCGTGACATATCGTAGATTTGGCGTTCAAGAACAGATTACTGTTTCAATCGAAGAATTTTTAAAACTCGTTGGTGATGAAATTAAAAACAAGACATTTTTCAACCCGGAAAATAAATAGTTAACTTATTAAAATAGAGTTTCAAATTGATAGACCATATATTAAAATGGATAAAACGGTTTGTTACTCTTTTTTATTGGTAACAAACATTTGCATTATGATAAACAAAAGAAAAATCATCCTCTCCATTAGCACTCTTCTAGCGATGACGTTAATCGGGTGCACTACTAATCCGTCATCTTCTTATTCTGGTGATAGCAGCTCACTATCTTCTAGTGGGATTTCCGCTTCTAATCCATCATCTAGTTCTTCAGAGATCGCTATTCCTGATATTGATCCTCTTAAAGAATTGGATTTCCTCTATGATTCAACAAATGAAAACTATTGGGTTAAAAAAGCCAAATCTGAAGATATCAATGGTAATTTAGTCATCCCTAGTACTTATAATGGTAAACCAGTAGTTGGCATCCAAATGAATGCTTTTCAATATTGTAAATCTTTAAAATCAGTAACTCTCCCAAGCACGATTAAAGAAATCGAATCTAGTGCCTTTTATCTATGCGAAAAACTAGAATCAGTCACCTTGAATGAGGGTCTAAAAACTATCAGTTTTTATTCTTTTTATAGATGCGAATCTTTAAAATCAATCATCATTCCTGACACTGTCACTTTTTTAGGGAGTTCTTCATTTAGAGACTGCCTTTCCTTAGAAATAGTTAAGTTAAGTAAGAACATTACCGAAATCGGTGAATACATGTTTGAGGGTTGTGGGCGTTTAACATCAGTCAACATTCCTAACGGCGTTACTAAGATTGGTGAATACGCTTTTAGAGAATGTGCTTTTGAAGAAATCACAATTCCTAACAGCGTTAAAGAAATTGGCAAAGGCGCTTTTAATTTCTGCGAGTATTTAAAAAGCGTCACTATTCCTGAGAGTGTGACCTCTTTGGGTTCTTCCGCTTTTATCAATTGTTCTTCTCTAGAAGAAATAAATGTCGATGCGAATAACGCTGATTACTGCTCAATTAATGGTGTGCTTTTCAATAAAGAAAAAACTTCTATTTTGAAATTCCCATCAAACTGGTCAAAAGCCTTCACTTATCCAAATACTGTTACTTCGATTGGTGACCACGCTTTCTATAGCTGCGCTAATCTAGTATCATACAATGTTCCAAATAATATCGTTTCAATTGGTGAATCTGCTTTTTCTAACTGTAAATTCCTAGAATCAATTAATATTCCAAACGGTGTCAATTCGATTGGTATGTTCTGCTTTTCGCAGGATATCGCTTTAAAGAAGATTATAATTCCAGGAAGCGTCTCTACGCTTGATCAGGGGACATTTAGAGGTTGTCATAGCCTTACATCGGTGACTTTAGAAGAAGGCGTCACTTATATTGGTCACACCCCATTTATGTGGTGTATGTCTTTAAAATCAATCGTTATTCCTCATAGTGTTACTAAACTTGGGTTACAAGCTTTATACGAAAGTTTCTTTGAATTAATTTATTACAAAGGAACAGAAATAGAATGGAGCAATATTGAAAGCCTTTCTGAAGAACCATATATCTATAACAAGTCAGAAACCACTCTATGTTTCTATAGTGAAACTCAACCAACTGGAGCGGGGTCTTATTGGCACTATGTAAATGATGTGCCGACTATTTGGTAAATTGATAAATAATTAATTGACACATTATATTAATAATGATAATATCTTAACGCTAAAACGTAGAAAGCAGAGGCACCCGCTTCTCGCCAGACCGATAAATATTGGTTGGCCAACGCTACTTCTTATGGGCTAAGAATGTTAACGGGTGCAATATGCATCCGTTTTTTATCGAAAAGGAGTTGATACTTATCGTAGACAATCGCTTTGCCGCTAATAACAACAAAAACAAAGGCAATCAAAACAAAGATCTAGTGAACGAAAACATTCGTTTCCCAGAAGTATTATTAATCGGACCTAATGGTGAACAATTAGGCGTCATGAGTTCACGCGAAGCACAATTCAAGGCTAATGATTACGACTTAGACTTATTATGCGTTGCACCTAATGCTAAACCTCCAGTCTGCAAAATTATTAATTACAGCAAATACCGTTTTGAACAGCAAAAAAAGGCTAAGGAAGCCAAGAAGAATCAACATGTTGTTGAAGTGAAGGAAGTCCAACTTACTCCTCAAATTGGTGGCCATGATATGGAAACCAAAGCAAGAGCCGCGACTAAATTCTTAGAAGCGGGTAACAAAGTTAAAGTTGGCGTCAGATTCCGCGGCAGACAAATGACTCACATCGAAGTGGGCCAAGAAGTCATGGATAAGTTTATTGAACTCTTAAGTGATTATGCGAATATTGAAAAACCATCAGCGATGGAAGGCAGATGGATGTACGCAATACTCGCCCCAAAGAAGAAGTAGGAGGAAAATATTATGCCAAAAATGAAAAGCAAAAGAGCTTTAATGAAAAGAATTAAAGTTACAGGCACAGGCAAAGTCGTCAGACATCACGCCTATGTTTCACATTTAGCCCCACACAAAACCACAAAACAAAAGAGACACTTAATGAAATCTGCAGTGTTACACAAAACAGATTACAAGAGAATTAAGTATCTCATCATTAAATAAGGAGGACACTAGAATATGGCAAGAGTTAAAGGTGGCACAGTCACACACGCCCGTCGTAAAAGAGTATTAAAGAGAGCCTCCGGTTACTTCGGTAGCAAACACTTATTATTCAAAACTGCGAAAGAACAAGTTATGCACAGCTTACGCTATGCGTACATCTCCCGTAGAAACATTAAAAGAGATTATCGTAAATTATGGATCAGACGTATCAACGCTGCTTGCAGATTAAACGATATCTCCTATAGCAAATTCATGCATGGTTTAAAACAAGCTAACATCAACATCAACCGTAAGATGTTATCTGAATTAGCCATCAATGATCCAAAGGCTTTCGCTGATTTAGTGAAAACTGCTAAAAAAGCCTAAGATACATTAATAAAAAAATGCCGAGAATTAAGTTAAATCTCGGCTTTTTTGTTTCTATAAAAGTTCTTCTTTTTCTTCTTCGGGAGTAATGATCTTTACTTCGATATTGTTTAAAGCTTCTTTAATCAAAGTTTCATAATCGAATTTCTTTTCAAACTCTTCAACTTCGTCCATGTGTGGCATTGTCTTAGGAGCTTTAGGAGTAAAGATTGTGCAACAATCTTCATATGGTCTAATTGAGATATCATAAGTCCCAATCTTACGACTGATTTTAATAATCTCTGTTTTATCAGTGGTCGCTAATGGACGGATAACTGGTGTATTAGTAACTGCATTAATAACGTGCATTGATTGGAGCGTTTGAGAAGCGACTTGGCCAATTGATTCGCCACTACTAATGACTGGACAGTTTCGACGTTTAGCAAGAGCGTCTGCTAGTCTAAACATCATTCTTCTCATCAGGGTGATGCAATAGCTTTCAGGAGCGTTATCATAGATCGCTTCTTGAATCTTAGTAAATGGAACGATATGTAATCTAATTCGACTTTGATATTTATTTAAGACTTTTAATAAGTCTTCAAGTTTATAAATAACACCCGCTTGAGTATATGGTGGAGAGGCAAAGTGAATGCATTCGATGCTGACACCTCTTTTCATCATTAAATAAGCAGCGACAGGTGAATCGATGCCGCCTGATAGCATATGCATAGTTTTACCACCTACGCCTAGTGGATACCCACCAGCTCCTAAGACGGTTTTAGTGAATATATAAGCGGCTTCTTGTCTCACTTCAATAGATAAGAGAATATCTGGATTATGAACATCCACTTTTAATTCTGGTGAGTTTCTTAAAATATGACCTGCAACAATTCTAGTTATTTCATCTGAGATGAGAGGGAATGATTTATCGCCTCTTTTGACTTTGACTTTAAAGGTCTTTCCCTCTTCTTCTTTAATAAGCGCTAAAGCGCTTTCTTTTATAATATTAACGTCTTTTTCGCAGCGATACACCAAAGATAAAGCATAAATGCCTGAGACATCTTGTAATCTTTCTAAGACTGGTTCATATGGTGAGTCATTTAGGCCAATATAGATGTGGTCATATTGCATTTCTATTGAAAGATTAGCGAAATCTTTAAGAGCGTTTTTAATATTGAGATAAAGAGTTCTAATAAACTCTTTTTTGTTCTTTCCTTTGGTGTTTAATTCACCAAAACGCACCATAATGTGGTCATAGTTAATCATTGTTTGATCTCCTTGATAATGGATGTAAGTTCTTTGGTCAAAGTTTCAACTTCCTCTAATGTGTTCTCATATGAGAAAGAAACTCTAATGGTATTATGGGCTAAGCACATATCCTTATTCATCGCGTAGACGACATAACTATAGTCTTCGCCTTTGGAATGACAAGCGGATAAGGATGAAACCATAATGTTTCTATTTGATAAGGCTTCTACAACCACGCTTGCTTTATGTTTTTTTAATGAAAAATTAACGATATATGGATTATCTTTACATGATGAATTGATGACGTATTTATCAGGATTATCTTTTAGATAATTTAAAAGGTAATCCGCTAAAGATTTAACGTGTTTATAGTTTTCTTTTTGATGCTCGATAGCGATTCTTAAGGCTTTGGCAAAAGAAGCAGAAAGAGCTAATGTATTTGTGCCGCTTCTTAGGTTATTTTCTTGCCCACCACCATTTAGTAATGGTTTTAAGATAATTTTCTTTTCCTTGATGAGGACACCGCTGCCTAATAAGCCATGTATTTTATGTCCGGCAATAGAAAGCATATCAACGTTCTCTAAAGGAACATCGACTTTGCCAATGGTCTGAACCATATCGACATGGAAAGCGATTTTTGGATACTTTTTAATGATCTCACCAATCTCTTTTATCGGGTTAATAGCTCCTGTTTCATTATTGACCGCCATCACGGAAATAAGGATGGTATCATCTCTAATTGCTGAGCTTATAGAATTAACCTCTATTTGTCCTTTTTCATTTACAGGCAAAATCGTCAAATTAAAGCCTTCTTCTTCTAGCTTTTTTAAGGTGTTTAAAACCGAAGGATGTTCGGTAGCGGTTGTGATTAGATGGTTACCTCTATTCCTATTAGCATAGGCATAGCCTTTAAGCGCTAAGTTATTGGCTTCTGTCGCACCACTAGTAAAAATGACATCGTGATGAGATAAGCTTAAAAGCTTTAGAATTTGTTCACGACTCTTTTCTAACAAGCGGTTAGCCTCTTGACCAAGATGATGAATGCTACTGGGGTTAGCGTAGTATTTGAGACTGATTTGATTAAATGAATCTAAAACTTCTTGATCAACTTTCGATGTGGCGGCGTTATCTAAATAGATAATTTTATCAGTTGGCATTGCCAGCATCCTCCACATGCATGCGTTTAAAAATCGCGTTTGCGTCATGATAGACTTTGACGAATTCGCCTTTATAGAACGATTCTTCTAAAGAACATAATTGTTGATGGACATCTTCCTGGTGATTACGGTCTCTATTAGCGTAGACCACTGCGCTTTCAGCGAGTTGCATTTCGCGGAACTTATTTTCGACTTCGTCAATTAATAAATTAGCGAATGATTTCAAAGCGTCAACTTTTTCGTTGATTTGATCAACAGCGATTGGTTGAATTTTCACTGCTTTATCGATTTCGTTTAATAAGTCATAGCAATCTTCGATACGCGCTTTATATTGTTCTGAGAACGCTGGTAAAGCGATTTCTCTTAGAAGAGATTCAACTTGTTTAAGACGATAATAATAGACGAACACTAAAGTGTAGGCTTCTTCGCTTGAACTCTTTAAGAAATCGACATAGGCTTTGAAATTTTCAATGCCTTCTTTAGCTTTTTCATAATGTTCTGATAGTTCATCGAGCTTGCTTCTTAAAGAAGAGAATGGTTGTTTTAAAGATGAATGGACATAGTTATCAAGCGACTGCTTGACTGTACCAAGGCTATTCATGGTTTGTTTTAATTCATCCACGGTCTCCTTCTTTTCATCGGTAACAACATAAGTTTTGTAGACATCCGGAAGCAAAGAGCAAATCTTTAAGAAAACTTTTTCTAAATCGATCACTTTCTTATAGATTGCTTGATTATTTTCTTCGAAATATTTCTTATCTGATTGTTCGCCGTTCAGTTGATATTGGACTTCTTCCACTTCTGATTGAAGAGCATCTAATGCCTCCATGATATTGGTGATTTCTAACTTTGTTAGTCTAGTGCGAATAACTTGCAAATCGTTATTCCATTCGCCTAAGCGAACAGAAAAAGAAAGGTTGTATAAAGGTAAGCCTTGGGCTTCCACTTCTTCATAGTTCTTTTTAAGTTCATTAATCTTTTCAGGAATGACAGTATTCACTAAAATGCAAAGATTTGGTAACTGAGAAAGAGCGCTTTCAAGAGCACTGACGACCTTACCAATTGTTGGAAGCAAAGCTTGGGCTTCGTCGTATTCCGCACTTTCGATGTGCGTTTCAAAGTCGACAAACATTTGATCGAGTTTATCAAAGACTTGGTTAATAGAAGCACTTACTAAATCTAAATCTGACGAGTTAGCGTAGAATGTCTGTTTTACGCGACGATAGTTTTCCTTGAGTTTCAAGATTGATTGACGGGAGTCTTCTTCTGGCTTAATTAAGACATATAAGTCATGATCTAAAGTATTTACTTTATCTTCAAAAGTGCTCATCGCTTTTTTGGAATCGCTGATGACAGATTTGATGTTTTTATATTGCTTGTTATTAATTAATGCGTTCAATTGTCTAATCATCGATTCGGCAAACTTATCATCATTTTCATAAATTTCTTTGAAACGACGGGAAAATTTTTCATGTTTATCGACATAGAGGAGGTTAGTTCTAGAAATGATTTCCAAACGATGAATATATTGACTATCTTGGCCGATTAAAAGAGCGTCTAAATAAGAGTATTTCTTTTCAAGTTCGCGGACTTGGCGTTTAATACGATTACGAGAAATTACAAAGTAATATAACAAAAATAAACCAGCGCCCACCACTAATGTGCCGGCGACGATTAAAAAGATTAATCCGACTTGTTGGCCTGTGCTCATCAAGATATTCATTAGGAAGTCCTCCTTGCTGTAAATGACATTAAAAACTATGGTTTATAACCATCAACTATATTGTAGCCATTTTTGTATATAAGATAAAAGCATTTTTACGAAATTATATTTCATAAACTTTGGCTTATGCCGATTTGTCTTTATTTTCAAATGGCAATTTGCTTAAATTATTTCGTTATGGCAGGCATCTTTCTTTGGAGCATCTTTGGCGGATTTCTCTTCATGGGTATTGCGGCTATTTTGGCCGTTTTTTTAGTCGGTTTAATCATCTTTATTTATAACCTACAGAACGGAAAACAAAATCACTGGCCAGCCAAGCATATTGTCGGTGTTGTGATTAGTTCTATTTTAATGGTAATTGGCCTTATTGCAGCTCTTGTATGCTTTATATATGCGGCTAATTATATGGGTGCTTATACACCAAAGGGGCATAGTTCAAGTAGTTTGGACTCAGAATCTATTTCCACTGCTATTCAATATCTTATGCTTAAGATATCAAGTTGCATTAATTAGTTCATTATGGCGTTTTTTGGCATTCTCATTTTAGCGATATTTGCGATATGGTTTCTCATCATCCTAGCTGGGATTATTTTGTTTGTGTTTATTCCACACGTGGTGTTATCGATTGTTTTCTTGGTAAAATCAATTCAAAACAATTGGAAGAAACCATTTAGCATTATTTTCTATATATCCATCACTATCGTAGCGATCTTTGTTACACTTCTAACTTTGTATTTTATGTGGCGATTTGGGCCAAACTTTCAGCCTATCCCCGCTCAATAAATAAATTTATTATTTTTTGATTGACTGACAAATCGATTTTCTATATATTATTAACTGCATGTAATGCAGCATGTGAATACTATCCGACCGACGTTTGATACGGCTGTGACTGAGTAACCTAAGCTATACGGTGAAAAGATTAATCAAACATCCGGGACAAGGAATTCACACCATTCATTATTTTGCGAAAGAAAAATAAAGAAGGGAGAAGAACATGAGATACACAGGTTCAGATTGGAAAAGATCAAGAAGATTAGGTTTTTCCACACTCGAAAATGGTAAGGAATTAAGCAAACGTCCATATGGCCCAGGCCAACATGGTAACACCCGTCGTAAAAAGAATTCTGAATACGGTAAACAACTTATCGAAAAGCAGAAATTAAGACAAATGTATGGTGTTAACGAAAGACAATTCCGTCGTTTATTCATGCTTGCTTTAGCAAGTAAGGAAGTCACTGGTGTCGCTTTCATGAAGTTACTCGAATCCCGTTTAGACAACCTTGTCTACAGAATGGGTTTTGCTAGAACAAGAAGAGGCGCAAGACAATTAGTCAACCATGGCCACATCGAAGTTAACGGCAAGAAACTTGATATCCCAAGCGCGTTATTAAACGTTGGTGATGTCGTGAGCGTGAGAGAAAATAGTAAAGACCTCAAAGTGATTAAAGAATCCTTAGAAACCTTAGGCACAAAAGTTGGCTGGGTTGAAGTGGATGCGGAAAAATTATCTGGTAAATATGTCCGTGAAGTCGAACGTCAAGAATTACCACAAGATATTACCGAATCACAAATCGTTGAATACTACAACCGTAAACTCTAATATCAAAACAAAAGCAAAAGATGTCTCGAATCGGGACATCTTTTTTTGTATTTGAGACTTTTATTTCTTTTTATTGATCATGAAGTTTCTTGAATAATCGATATACGCCATCACTACTTCATCGTCTAGACTATCATCAAGGATGATGCTGACCCACTTCTGTTTATTCATGTGATAACTAGGGTAAATCGATTGATTGTTTATTATTGTCTCGCGTTTAGATTCATCAATTCTAACATTAATAACATCAACATAGGTGCCTTTTTCTTCTTTAACAAGATGGCCTTTATCAATATTCATCACTAACCCATACCATTTTTTATTTCCTTTATAACGATAAACACCATAGTTTATGATATGGGGTTCTTTAAAAGGATGATCTGGTAGTTCATTGTATCTATTTTTTATAATCTACATCAAACGGTTGGCTTGATTGGAAACAAATGCCCTTTTGATAAAACACTTCTTTCTGATGTCTAACAAAATAGCGCGATAAGACTCTCTTATCTCACCAACAAAGCCTCCTTGAAAGGCTTCGTTTCTTAATTGATAGTATTCTTCATTAAACGCCTTTTCAATAACTCGGCCTTTTACTTGATTCTCGCAAACGGTTATTTGCGCTTTAAAGTCATTAGCCATGAAATCTTTTTCATAGATATAGATATCTTTAAAGGCTTGAAAGCCATAGGCTAGTAATTTTGTTTTATCTGTTTGATAACAATTAAATATCTCTTCTTCAATAGTCATATTAGAAGCATTTAGTGTTTCTTTGCTTTGCGCAGTTATTTTGATTACCACATCGATAACACACTTCATCTTCGCTATTTAATTCATTATTGAAGAACTTAATGATATTGCCCACTGTGGTTTGGGCAATATTGGCTAACGCTTCTTTAGTCAAGAAAGCTTGATGAGAAGTAATTAAAACGTTTGGCATCGCGATTAACTGTAATAATGTGGAATCGTCCATAATGTGACCAGATTTATTTTCAAAGAAAAGGCTTCCTTCTTCTTCGTAAACGTCTAAACAAACCGTACCAATCTTTCTTTCCTTAATACCTTGAAGGAGATCGCTAGAATTGATTAAAGCGCCTCTTGAGGTATTGATAATAGCGACACCTTTTTTCATTAAGGCGATGGAATCTTTATTGATGATATGAGTTGTTTCTGGCGTTAATGGGCAGTGCAGAGAGATGACATCGGCTTCTTTAAACAATGTTTCTAAAGAAACATAATTGATATCACTACCTTCAATTGGATATAAATCATAGGCGATGACATTCATGCCAAAGCCTT
>JAFSPN010000019.1 GCA_017442875.1 Bacilli bacterium | reverse complement strand
TATATAACATTGTTTGTTGTTTATTAATCGTTTATGTTGAAAAAGCGTTAATTACAAATATTGATATCAAACGTGAAAACGATGTTTTAATTGATGCGGTTAATCGCGCTAAAAAACAATATGAAACACAAAAAGAAACCATTGATTTAATCAATATTAAATGTCATGATCTGAAACACCAAATTAAGGAATATGGTGGTAAGCACTCAATTGATGAAACTAATATTAAAGAGATCAATAATTTGATTTCAATTTATGATTCTTCAATCAAAACAAATAATGAAGTTCTTAATATTATTCTAACGGAAAAATCACTGCAATGTTCTTCTTTTAAAATTCGTTTAACTTGCATGATTGATGCGACAGATTTAGCGTTTATCTCCAATGGGGATATGTATTCTCTTTTTGGCAATATTTTAGATAACGCTATTGAAGCTGTTAGGGAAGTGAAAGAAGAATCAAAACGTGTTATCGCCTTAAATATTCATACAATTAATGATTTTGTCGTTATTAAAATTGACAATTATTATGAAGGCACTCTTCAATTTAACGAAGGACTTCCTATGACATCAAAAAGCGACAAAACAAGTCACGGTTTTGGTTTAAAAAGCGTGCGTTTAATTGTTAATAAGTATGATGGTGAAATCAATTTAGAAACCGAGAATCAAATATTCAAACTAACTATTTTACTTCCGACAAAATAAGGAAAATGTGTCTCCAAGTTCTTAAAATGTGCCTTTAATAAAACTCCTTCATTTTTTAGTTGTATGTTATAAGTGGCGGAGGAAAACTCATGAATAAGAAACATCTCTCGACGCTTCTAGTCGTATTGATTACTTTATTTTTCTATTTAACAGTTGGCTTTATTGCTGCAGGCATTATTTTAAATGCAGTTGCAGGTCAAACAAATAATACAGCATCAGTGTTTGGATCATGGTGGCAAGTATTAATTTTTGTTGCTGATATAGTGGTCTTTTTAGGAATTGGGGTTGTTTCTTTCTTTTTAATAAGGATTTCGCGTAAAGATAAAGATGTAGTTACTACTGAAGTTAAAAAGAGTAAAATCAGAAAACTATTTTCTCTTCCTCTTTGGTCCTTTTTCTCTTTATTCTTTGGTATCTTATTTCTAATTTTTTATATCGCTTCCGAAGTTGCTCCTCAAAATTCTTATTTTATTAATGAGTATTTTAAGGTTAGACCATTTGAAATTGTAAATACTGGGGAAGCGGAACCATTTAATGAATATCCATCAGATTATCTTAATGAAGATGGCTCTTTCGATAACGAAAGAATGAGAAAGAACTCTGAAAAAGTAGCACTTCAAACCGCTACTGAGGGTTCGGTTCTTTTGTGGAATGATAACGCTCTTCCTCTTGCCGCAAATGCAAAGATTTCATATTTTGGTATTTCTTCATCTAAATATTTATTCTCAGCTGCCGGTAGTGGACACTTAGGTGTTTCTACAACCGATAATTTAGTGCAAACATCACAGGCAGTGGGACTAGTTGCTAATCCTTCGCTTGCTAACGCATATAAATTACTCAGCAGTGAATACGGTAACTATAATACAGAATTAGGATTTAGATTAGATGGATCTCATATCGGTGATAAATGTTATGTCGAATATGGCATTAATGAAGTTCCATGGAATCAACTTGATTCAACAATCGCAGGAAATGCCACATCAACTATATCGAGTTACGGTGACGCTGCTATTCTCATTATTTCCAGAAATGATGGTGAAGATGGTGACACATTATATGACACTTCTGAATGTATAGAAAATAATTATCTAGATTTAGCTAATAAAGAAATAGAGATTCTTAATAATCTCCATGATTTAAAATCACAAGGTAAAGTTAAAAAGATTGTTTTAGTTATCAACGCTGCTCAACCTTTACAAATGAAACACATCAAAGACATGGATATCGATGCTTGCTTATGGGCCGGTGTCGGTGGAAACATGTCACTCCAACAAATCCCTAGATTATTAAGTGGTAAAGATAACCCATCAGGGCGTTTGATTGATACATATCTTTATGATAATGATTCCGCTCCTGCTGTTATTAACCAAGGAAATTTTGAATTTCCAAATAAATCTGGCTTACCAGGCACATCCGATTATTCACATAGTGAAAAGTATTTAGTGTACGCTGAAGGAATTTATGTTGGATATCGATATTTCGAGACACGTTATGAAGATGCTATTTTAAATCGAGGAAACGCTAATTCTACTATAGGTGCATATCATTCTACTAATAATTGGAAATATAGTGAAGAAGTTGCTTTCCCATTTGGCTATGGTAATTCTTATACTACATTCTCTCATACAGACTTTTCTGTAACAAAGAATTTATTAGGTGATTATGAATGTTCGGTGAAAATCACAAATACTGGTTCTGTTGCCGGAAAAGAAGTCGCTCAATTTTATTTGCAAAAACCATATACACAATATGATATCGATAACGCTATTGAAAAATCATCTGTCGAATTAGCGGGATTTGGTAAGACAAAACTACTCGCTCCAGGTGAATATGAAGTGGTTAAAGCTACTATAAAGCAAGAAGATTTCAAATCATACGATCCATATAATAAGAAGACTTATATTGTTGAAACTGGTGATTATTATATAACCGAAGGATTAAACGCACATAATGCAGTCAATAACATTTTAGCGTCAAAAGGTAAAACCGTTTCGGATGGAATGGATGAGAATGGCGATTCTAATAAGGCGTATAAAATTAATTACACTGATAGTAATATTTTGAAATACTCAAAAGCTATAGGAACAGATTATGTCATCACAAATCAATTTAATAATGCTGATCCAAAACTTTATGAAGGAACAAAAGAACAATTTGCTTCTTTTAAATATTTAACGAGAAGTGACTGGGCTGGTAGTTATCCTACACCAGTCGCTATGAATACAACACCTACTATGGTTGAAGATCTTCAATACGCTCATGAAGTGGCAGATGATCCAAGTGTAAAAATGCCAGAGTATGGCAGAGAAGGAAATCTAAAACTCATTGAACTTTGGGGTTATGACTATGATGACGCAAAGTGGGATGAACTTTTAAATCAATTAACTTGGGAAGAGATGAATGCCTTCATTACCACTGGTGGTGGACTTACTGGTGCAGTTTCTGTTAATGCACCTGAAGGTTTAGCAAAAGATGGTCCAGCTGGAATCGGTACTGGCAATCCAACAATTATGTGTTTCCCATGTGAATGCTTGATGGCTTCTACATTTAATCAAGAATTAATCGAAGATTTAGGAAATGCATTCGGCATGGAAATTATGCATGTTGGATATCACGGCATTTATGGGCCAGGCGCCAATATTCATCGTTCTAATTATTCTGGACGTAACTGGGAATATTATTCAGAAGATCCATTCATTTCTGGAAAAATGCTAGCTTCAGAAGTAACTGGATTGCAACATAGAGGAATCATTGTTTTTACAAAACATTTCCTTTTAAATGACCAAGAAAGAAATAGATATGGTATCGCTGTATTTGCCAATGAACAATCTGTTAGAGAAATATATCTCAAACCATTTGAAACTGGTGTTAGAGAAGCAAATATGAACGGCATCATGTCTTCATTTAATAGAATTGGATGTACATGGTCTGGAAAACATAAAGGATTGTTAACAGAAGTATTAAGAAAAGAATGGGGATTTATTGGTGTAGTGCAAACTGACGCCTATGTCGCTAACTATATGCATCAAGCAATTGCAGAATCAGTAGTGGCGGGCAATGACTTCACAATGGGAGGTCGTGTGACAAATAAGTTTGATTCATGGAAGAATAACGCAGTTGTTGTAAACGCTATGAGAGAAACTTGCCATAGAATTCTTTATACAAAACTGCACTCATGCACAATGAATGGTTTATCTATCACAACAAAAACTATATATCATACCCCATGGTGGCAAGTGACACTATATGTCGGTAGAGATGTTTCATTAGGTATTCTTATTGCTTCACTGGTATTATTAATCGCTTCATTTGGTCTCCCTTTCCTTTGGAAACGTAGAGATAGAATGCAAGAAAATGCCATTAAAGAGAATAGATCAGTTAAATATTTCTTTGATGTTATATCTAAGAAAGCAACTGTGATAACTTCTTCATGCACTATGTGTATAGGCGTAGTTGCCTTGCTTATTCCTATTATAATTGGCGCTACTAAAAATCCAGGAACTGATACACCAAAATCAAACGTTCATGTGTGTCATCATGTTTGTGAAGTATGTGGGAAATGCCAAGATTATGATTGTCCTTATGTAGCGTGTGAAGAGAAATGTTCTTGTCCATGTGAACATGCATGTAATATATGCGGCAAATGTGTCGATTATGATTCCGAGGGATATAGATGTCACGAAAAATGTGGTGAGCAATATCATCAAACTCTCATTTTTGAAGGCGAAGATCCAAATACACTTAAATATCCAGGTCAAAGAGGTAACTTAGGCATCGCTCATGAAACTGGTTCAACTGAATATTATATAGGTGGATATAACGCTAATTTAGGTGCAAAGATTAAATATGCGCTTTATTCACCAGCGGATACAACCGCCACAATGTTTGTTTCTGTTTGTAAGAGAAATGGCGCTCAATTATTCACAAACAACATAATTGTTACAGTTAATGGAACATTAGTGGAATCTAAAGGGATTGTTCCTGCTTTATCTGGAGATGATAAAGAATGGGTAACATTTACTCAAGTATGTTTAGGATGTATTAATCTAGTTGAAGGAAGAAACGCTATTGAATTTATCGTTGCAAACGATGATGTCGCAAGTGGCTTTAATTTCGATAAGATGATTCTTAAATGTGATGAAGATATCACATTCTATACAGGCGAACATCAATGTGACCATATATGTCCTACATGTGGTTTATGTAAGGATGAATATTGTAATGATCCAGTCTGTGAAAATAAATGTACATGCGGATTAAATAAATTCGAATTTGGATGTGATAACGAATTAAATGTTCTCACTGGTGGAAGTATTTCAGATGGTAAATTTGTCACCACTCAAGCTGGTGAAAAGATAAAATTCATCGTTGAAAATATTGAAAATGAAAAAGGCGTTATCTTCCTCGATGTCGATAAGATATCAGCAGACACAAATATCAGCGATCTTTATTCAATTAAAGTTAATGATAATGAATTAATTTCTAACGAGAAGATACTTGCTTCTGGTGAAGATGTACAAAGAGTAAAAATTGGCCAAGTTGGACTTGTTTATGGAAATAATGTTATTGAAATAACAAGTAAAACAAATACAGTAACTAAGATTAATAATCTTGTTATAGGTGCTAAAAAGACCATCACATTCTATGATCCTTATAAGTTCAGCGTGGATGATGAAACTGTTATTGTCACTGGCAACGTTCATAAAACAAGTGATCACTATATCGATTTCATAGTCGATAAACCAGCTGGAAGTAAGATTCTTTTCCAAATCGATTCTGATAAAGATACGACTGCAAAATTATATATGAATTTATCTTCTCATGAAGGAATCATTCAATTAGTGCATATTTGGAAGCTAAGAATCAATGATGTTGAATATCCTTTAACCGCCATTCTTCCAAGTGGTTCAACTCTATTCTATGAAGACACTCTTATTGGTGAAATTAATCTAATTAACGGCAAAAACACCATCGAAATAGAATGTATTTGGGATTCACCAACAGTTCAAGGAAACTTAAGATATATCTCTTTCAGAGATACTGATGCAAAACTGACATATTCCGCAACTGCTATACGCGAAAATGAATTAATTATTGAAGAATCTGATGTTGTGATTAATGCTGTCGCAGGTCATCCATCAATTGGTAATGGCCAAGGCTCATCAAATGGCCAATATATTGGCGGAATAAACGACGCGGGTGTCTTTAATAGCGGCGAAGCATCAATTGAATTTAATGTTAATTGTGACACCATAGCTAATGCAAAAATATTTGTTAACGCTGGTGTTTCTGGCTCTGTTAATCTTAAAAACTTTGTAATGTATGTAAACGGAGAAAAAATTGACTCAGATACTATATGGACTGGTAGTGGATGGTATGACTGGAAAAATCATTTCTATTCCAATGTTGAACTTAATGCCGGTTCTAACAACATTAAATTTGTTATCTATGATGGCTCAATTATGAATATTGACCACTTCGTAGTACAATCATTGGCTACAATTACCTTATAGGTAATGTACATAAAACAATAGGAAGGAAGGAAGAAAAATGATGAAAAGCAAAATTCTAAAGACATTGTTTGTTTCGGCAATGATTATAGGTTTGGCGTCATGTGCTGGTGGTAATAATACCCATGAACATAACCTATATAAAGTAAACAAAGTCGATCCTACTTGTGTCGCTTCAGGTCATGAAGCATATTACAAATGTGATGATCCTACTTGTGGCAAAATTTTCACCGATAGTGAAGGTAAAAATGAAACTACATTAGAATCACTCACAATTGCACCAACTGGTAAACATACTGGTGGTACAGCAAACTGTCTCCACAAGGCTGTTTGTGATGTTTGTGGGCAAGAATATGGCGAATTAGGTAGTCACGTATTCAATAAGGAAGTTGCAGAAAGCAAATATTTAGCCGAAGAAGCAACATGTACTGAAGCCGCACATTATTACAAGAGCTGTGAATGTGGTTTAGCCGGAACAGAAACATTCCATTATGGTGATCCTCTAGGACATGATTATGTAGCAATCACAGGAAAACCATATGCAACTAAATGTTCTAGATGCGATTCGTTTGAACACAAATATGAATTCGAATCAATGAATTCAAACGCTTGGAATGTTGAAGGCGCTGAATTTAAAGATGAATTATGGAAGACTGAAGATTCTAACGCAAGTAATGGTTGGTGGGTTAATAGAGTTAATGATGCTCAAGTCAATCACCCAGGCCAAATCTGGTTAGAACAAGAAATATTTGAGTTTGAAGAAGTGAAATATCAGCTTAAATTATCTCTTGCGTTAGGTGGTGCTGAAATTGCTAAGAGTGGGTTCAAGGTAACAGTTAATGGAGAACAAGTGGCGGTTAGTGGCAATATGGTTTCTCCAACAGGAGAAGCGACTTGGGTAACTCCATCTCAACCAAATACATTCTATGAATATGATTATGCGAATATCACACTTCATGAAGGTTTGAATAAAGTTAGATTTACAATCATGTCTGGCTGCTCATGTAACATCGACTATGCTAAATTTGTTGGTGGTCAAATTGCTGGTGACCACGCATCAATTACTTATGGTATGAACGAACAACAGCATTGGTTTATATGTAATGATGAAGGATGTGGCAAAACTACTACTAAAGTAGATCACGTATTTGATCAAGAAGTTAAGTCAGATGCTTATTTAGCGGAACCTGCAACTTGTACAAAACAAGCTACTTATTATAAATCTTGTATTTGTGGTAAAGCCGGCACTGAAACATTCGGTGGTGAAGAAAATCCTCTAGGCCACTCATATGACCAAGAAGTTGTCGATCCAAAATACTTAAAATCAGAAGCTACATGTACTGAGGCTGCTGTTTATTATAAATCATGTGTTTGCGGGGAAACAGGAACTGAGACATTTGTTCATGGTGAACCTTTAGGACATAATTTTGTAGGTATTGAAGAATCAACAAAGAATTATAAATGTTCACGTTGTGATACATATCGTGTTTATTATGATTTCCTTGAAATGACATCAAATGGTTTAAAGCAAGGTCAACCAACTGATCCTTATTATGACAACATCTGGACAGGTGTTAGTGAAAACGCCCACAAAGGAACATTTGCTTCTAGAATTAATGATGCAGCAGTAGCGCATCCTGGTGAAATTTATTTCAAGACAGAAGTAAAAGCAATCAAAACTACTGAAGTTACATTAAAAATGAATCTATCTCTTGGTGGTAAAGTTGTTGATGCGAATGGATGGAAAGTGCAATTAAATGGAAACGTAATTACTCCAGTTGGAAATTTTGTTTCATCAAGAACTGGTGATGGACAAGACTGGGACGACAATATATTCCATGAATACACATATGCTACATTTACAATTCCAGCGGGGCATAATGAATTAATGTTCACAATTATGTCTGGTTGTTCATGTAATGCGGACTGTGTTATTTTAGAAGGCGCTTCTTTAGTTGATAATCATGAAATTGAATATGCATCTGATGAAAATCAACACTGGTTTGTATGTACAGATGGATGTACTGATATTTCTGAAAAAGTGGATCACGTATATGATCAAGAAGTTACCGCTGAAGAATATTTAGTCTCTGGCGATACATACTATAAATCATGTGTTTGTGGTCGCGCCGGCACAGAGACATTTGAATCAACAGTTCACACGCATCGTATGAAACAACTTGTTGAAGGCAAAAACGATGTCATGATCTGTAGTTGTGGTCGAATGGAACGCAAGTTCGACTTATGGAATGGTTATTCAGAATCCTGGAGTGAAGGGACAGTTAAATCCGACAAACTTTGGAGATGCGAGAACAAATCTGACCTTGATAATAAGCATTGGATTGGTCATGTCAATGATTCTGTCTTCGAAGGTGGTCATGATGGTGAATATTGGATTGAAATCGGTGTTGAAATTGATAGCAGCGAAGATAAAACAGTGGAATTGCTATTTAACGCAGGCGTTTGTGACGCTTCATTATCAACAATCATTTGGACTCTCAATGGCGTTGAATTCGCTCCTACTGGTAGCGTTACTTCAACTGGTTGGGATGATATGAAAACCATGAAGGTTGCTGATATTACTCTTAAAGCTGGAATTACAAATGTGATTAGAATTTCTCCTAAACAAGGTTGTCAAATGAACTGGGGCTATCTCCAAATCAATTCAGATATCTCGACAATTGATGCTTGTAGCAAACTTCCAATTATTCATGAACATAACTTTACAAAAGTAATTGGTGATACTGATTATTACTATTGTGATGAGTGTGGACAATATAAGAGATTATTTGATCTTGCTGCTTCATATTCAAATTCTTGGAGCGAAGGAACCGAAAAACATGATGTTATTTGGAGACAATTGGGTAGCGATTCTGAACACATTTTAGAATCTGGTAACTGGATTTCTCATCTTGACGCTGCTGGTGCGACTAGCAATGAGGAATGGATTCAAATTGGTGTCACCATTGATGGGACAGTAGATACTGATGTCACATTGGGACTTATCGCGCAAGTAAATGGTGGTTCTTGGAACGATGTTGAAATCAAAGTCAACGGAGTTGTAGTTACACCAACAAGTACAAACTTAACTGCTGAAGGCTGGTCAACATGGGTGGAAAATATATTTGGTACTATCACATTAAAAGCAGGCCAAACTAATATCATTCAAATTTCGCCAAAGAGTGGTATTGCAATGAACTGGTGTGCTCTTGAAATAATATCAAGTGTACAAACTCATACAGTTGCATTACCTGTCGCATAAGATATCTATATATCAATAATATGCATATGGGACATGATTTAAGGGCTCTTTCAAATCTAGGGTGGTCTAGAGTGGAGTCGTAAAATAAAACCACGAAAACTATAAGATAATGCACACATCTTATGATGTGTGCTTTTCTTTAAACGGCGTTCTCATCCAAAGGTTTTCTCCTAGAAAGAAAAACTCACATTGGACGGACACCAATATCAAGCGCTGTATTGAATTAGATAACCAAGGCTTAATGACGGAAGAGGGTAGAAAAGCCTGTCCATATTTTTAGAAGGCAAAAAAAACAAACAAACTTTCTTTTTTTGTGGTTGTTTTATATTAAAATAAAACTAGTAAAGTTTTTGATGGAGGTTTCTAGATGAAAAGAAAGATTATCCCTGCTGTTTCAATCGGTGCTTTATCCTTATTAAGTATTTCTTTATGCTTTAAAAATAATGATTTCAAAGTGGTTGAAGCTTATAGCATCGCTAATTTACCAACCACAATTGATTTAAACGATAACACCGCGGAACAGATTAGAAATTATTATTCTGGTCTTAATTCATTAAGTGAAAGCGAAAGACAAGGCACTAATCTTTTAAAGAACTTGAAACCAATTCTTGCTAATGGTCAAAAGTACTATAGTTATGATAGTAATACCAAAATTTGGCAAATGTATGAAATAACAGATCGAGACTGGGAAAAGTCACCTGCTAGTTCAACAGAATATGGAACATATAATTCAGGCACTAACACCATAACTAATTATCAATACGGAACGAGCAATTCAGACCGTAAGAATAACCCATATATTCACGCCTTGTACAACAATAGAAATATTGATAATATGGCTCAAGCTTGGGGCAACCACGAACAAGATGGTTGGGGAATAAATCAAGAGCACATTTGGGCTAAATCCCATGGTTTTGATACTAAGGGAAGCGATTCTAGTGGTGGCGCTAGAGGCGATCCAATGCACTTATGGGCAGGAAACGGCTGGGCCAACCATGAACACAGCAATTATTTCTTTGCCTTTGTAGATAAAGATAAAACTTATAGCGATGCTGGCACTAAATACCAAACAGCATATGGTAACTTAACTGGTTATTCCAAAACAGTCGGTGGTAATGAAACTGTTTTTGAACCACAAGATAGTGACAAAGGTGATATTGCTAGGTCTATTTTTTATATGGCGGCTAGATATAACTATTATTCAGGAAGTGACAGCGCTCCTATTGATGGCAATAATCCAAATCTAGTTTTGCTTAATAACCTTTCGGAAAATAGTAGAACTGGCACATCTAGCGCTACTAACCCATTTGGCATGGGCTTATTAAGCGACTTATTAGCGTGGAATAGACTTGATCCAGTTGATGAATACGAAATACATAGAAACAATCTTTTGTACAACAATTACACAAATAATAGAAATCCATTTATTGATTTCCCAGAATGGGCAGAATTCATTTGGGGAACAGCGGATGAGGATGGTAAGAATTATGACGCTACTCCAACAGGTGTGGCCAAACCCAGCACTGATTCTATTAGCAAAATAAATGAATCGTTTGATGTTTCGGTCAATCACATCACTTTCTCAATTGGTGATACTTTCAAAGTATCAGGAGATTGTGCGGACGCTGATATTACTTGGTCGGTTGATGATCCAACTATCGTTAGCTTAAGCAAGAACACTTCTTCTAACAAGGAAGAAATCACTGTTACTGCTTTAGCAAATGGGGTAACCGCTATTCATGCTTCCGCCACCCAAGATGGTAATCCTGTCAATAAAACCATCAATGTCAAAGTGACTGATTTAATTGTGACAAGTCTCTCTCTTTCTGGCATGAAGACAGGTTTTAAAGTTGATGAAGAATTCACTACCGAAGGTTTAGTAGTCATAGCTAATTATAAAAACGGCACTAGTGAAACGATAACTTCTGGCTATACAGTTAGTAAGCCAAACATGTCTATCGCGGGCGAACAAGAAGTGATAATTACTTATGAAGACGTCACCGCCTCTTATAAAATCAATATCGTTAAACCAGGTCTCCCACCATATCTCATTTATATTGCTATTGGTGGAGGAGTAGTCTTACTAATCGTTATCATTGTTATCTTTGCTAATAGTAGCAAAAAGACGAGAAAGAAAATGATATCCGCTGCTAAAAAAGGTGCAAAAGCCTATAAAAAGAGCAATAGCAAAAAAAGATAATCTGACAGCACTGTAAACTGATATGAACCCCAAAAGTTGGGCAACTAACTGGAGGGGTTTTATCATGAGATGGACAAAAGAAGAAAAACTCAAGATGGTGCTTGAGTACAAGAAGAGCGGATTTACACCTATTGTAGACGTCTTACAAATCGCTGATAAAGAGATGTACGCTAATAAAACTTACCTCAAAGAAAAGTACAATATGAAAGGCCGCTAGTAAGCGGTTTTTTAAAAAAAGAAATGATTTTTTATTTATAAATATTAAAGAAATGGTATATTAAAAAGTGGAATGAAAATCTTATCTAACATTTGGAATGGCTTTTTAAACGTTTTTGGTATTCGCAAGAATTCTAAATACGTTAAGAATTACTTAAACGAAGCCAACATGAAGTCAGGCATCTTCATGTCTTTCGTCATTTTCGTTTTGGAAATCTGGCTTGTCATAAGACAGATGAATAAATACGTCATTCCAAAAATTAGTGGTGGAATGAATGGCTTTGAAGCTTTGTTCAAATATACATCGCTATACTTCGTAATGATGTTCTTTGGCGCCGCTATGTTTATGTATTCTTTACAATACATAAGCAAGAAAAAATCAATGAGCAAGATGATTGTACCAATCGTTTTTGCGGGCTTATCCATTGCTCTTTGCTGTTTGCTACCATTTGAATTTTCCTATAAATCAATCGTTTTGAATCCCGCTATTGATGCGGTCACTATTCAAGGCATTCTTAAACTATTCTTCTATGCCGCCGTCTTCTTATTTGACGTTGGTATTATTTTCTCATCTATTTATCGCTATCGTGGTGGTAAAAGAGCGTCCTTAAGTTCCGTTATGGTCATTTCCTTATTCGCTCTTGTTTGTCTCGCCTTTGGCGTCATGGTTTCGTATGGCGATTTCATTAGTTCGAAGGTTTATAGCGATATCAATTTAGGCGTCGATTCTAAAGGTAACGATGTTATAAAAGATGTCATCGCTAATGATAAAAGCAATAAGCAAATTATTTGCTTCCTCATGTTTACCATTTATATTGGTTGCTTATTAATTTGGAATCCACTTATTTCTATTGGCATTCTAGGCATCTTATTCTTAGGTTTCTTCTTCTTGCTCAATCACGTTGCTGATTTAGGCGGAAGAATCGTTCCAGAAGGTGACCAAGTTAATTACATAACATTCTTTATTTCCTTAGCCATGGTCGCTGTCTCTATTTATAACCAGCGTCTTTCTGAAGCAAAGAAGGATGAAGAATTAGAAGAATTAGCGACAAAAGACAAGCTTACAGGCTTGATGTCTTTTGAATATTTCATCTTGCAAGTACGTGACCGTATTGAGACATATAATATTCAAAAGAGCGATAGCGTGTATCTATTTATTAACGTCACAAACTTCAAAGTTTACAATGACCAAAAAGGTTTTGAACAAGGCAATGAATTCCTTAAAACAATTGGCCAAATCATCGCCGGTGTCTTTAATGAATTATCCCTTGTCTGTCGTCAATCCGATGACCACTTTGTCGTCTTTGCTTATAACAAAAATATCGTTGAAAAGATTAACGAAATCAATGAAAAGATTCGCGCTTTAGACCAAGATATTAAACCGGGTATCATGGTTGGTGCTTATGAAGTTTATAATCCAAATGACGATCCTCGTTATTGCGTAGAAAAAGCCAGATATGCCTATTCCGCATTAAAGCATGAAAACAATGGTTCTATCATCCTTTATTATGACGAGCAAATGCATGATGATTATTTGATGGTGCAATACGTTGTTAGCCATATCGACGAAGCCATCGAAAAAGGCTATCTTAAAACCTATTATCAACCAGTTGTTTGGTCTAAAGGAAGAGCCTTATGTGGCGCTGAAGCTTTAGCGAGATGGATTGATCCTAAATTTGGTTTCTTGTCTCCAGGTAAATTTATCCCTGCTTTAGAAAATGCTAGAGTCGTTTATAAACTCGATAAAGAAGTCTTAAGATTGGTCTGCCAAGACATCCGCTATAACTTGGATAATGGCTTACCAGTTTTGCCTGTATCAATTAACTTCTCACGCGCGGATTTTGGCATTATCGATATTGTTGATGTTGTTAAGAGCACAGTTGAACAATATAATATTCCTCACGAATTGCTCCACATTGAGATTACTGAAAGCGCGTTAACTGATGATGAAGATATATTGAAACTCACTATTAACCGTTTACATGAAAACGGCTTTGCTACATGGCTTGATGACTTTGGAAGCGGTTATTCCTCATTCAATGTCCTTAAGGACTATGAATTCGATGTCTTAAAACTCGATATGAAATTCTTAACTGGTTTCAGCGATAATAAAAAAGCCCGTTCACTTATTAAATCGGTTATCAATATGGCGGATCAAATTGGTATGAAGACGCTTTGTGAAGGTGTTGAAACAATGGAACAAGCGGCTTTCCTTGAAGAAGCTAGTTGTGGACGTTTGCAAGGTTACTTATACGGTAAACCACTTAGCTATCAAGAAATCATGGACCGAATCGCAAATGGTGATTTCGCCTTATCGGATGATATCCTAATTGAAAAGAAGAAGAGATGAAACATCTCTTTTTTATTAAAACGAGAATTGTTATAATTCATTCATGAATAATAAAGTTCTTTTAGCGGTTAACGGCACTTTGATGCGTGGCTTAGAATTAGAGAATAACTTAAAAGAAGTGGGTGCTTCTTTTATCAAAGAAAGCCAAACTGAAAACGGCTATCGCTTATTTACCGTTGACGATAAATATCCAGCGATGGTTAAAGATGAGCTAGGCGCAGCGATTGATGTTGAAGTATATGAACTAAGCGAAAAGGCCATGGAAGTCGTGCTATCGAAAGAACCAGAGGGACTAACTATTAAAAGAATCAAATTGATTGATGGACAAATTGTCTATGGTGTAATGGGTCTTCCATTTATTATAAAAGGCAGAAAAGAAATCACCCCTTATGGTGGTTGGAGAAACTACATAAAGGAGATTAAGAAATGAAAAAGTTATTCATTTATTATAGCTATAGTGGAAACGGCGAGTTAGTGGCCCAAAAGATGCAAGAAAAGGGCTATGATATTCGCAAGGTTGAAACAATAAAAAAACTACCAAAATCATTCTTTTTTGCGATGATGTCCGGTGGCTTTCAAGCGGGTGTTAAAATGAAAGCCAAACTCAAAGAGTTTAACTTCGATGTTTCTTCTTATGATGAAGTGGTCATTGGTTCGCCAATTTGGAATGGAAGATTTCCTCCTGCCATTAATACGGTTTTAACTAAAGTTAATTTCGAAGGAAAAGAGTTGTCGTTTGTTTTCTATTCAGGAAGTGGGGAAGGTAAATCTGCTCTTAAAAGAGTCAATAAAGAATATCCAAACTCTAAGGTATTGTTCTTAAAACAACCAAAGGATTATCCAGAAGAATTAAAGAAACTAGATTAAGATGAAAAAGTTCAAAGCGCTACTTATAAAAGGATTTGTGATTATTGCTATTTTAGTAATATTCATCGTTTTAATTGCGCTTAAAAACAACAAAGATGTCGCTGAAGCCATCACAAGAGGTCCGGCGAGATGGTATGGCTTCGTTGTTAGTAAAATAACTGGCCTTGCTCCCTTTATTTCATTTACCGAACTATTGTTCGTCGGTTTATTCTGTTTGGGTGTCTTATTATTAGTTCTATTTATCATTAACTTAGTAAAACTAAGAATCATTAGAGCGTTTAATAAAATATTCAATATCGCTATTATCGCTTTATCAGTTGTGACGCTATATCATTTCTCTTGCGAAGCGGCTTATAACCGTAAAGACATGCCTCTACCATATTATCAAGGGGATGTTGAAAGAACTGAATATATCGATATCTATAACTATTTCGCAAATGATATCAATTTATGTATTTCTGAAATGGAATTTGCAGAAAGCGGCGATGTTAAAACTAGCATGTCTTTACAAGATGTTGCTAAAGAAGTGAGAAAATCTTATGAGATTATCAAAGATCCTTACTTCGCTAGCCATAGTGGCGCAGTTAAGCCAATGCTATCGTCATTTATCTATCGCGAGTTTCAAATTACAGGCGTGACATTCTCGCCTTTAGCGGAGGCTAATATCGATATGATGATTCCAACGGGTGATATTCCTTTTACCGTTGCTCATGAGTTAGCTCACACCAAAGGTGTGATGAGAGAAAATGACGCTAACATATTAGCGTTATATGTCTGCTTAAATAGTGAAAATCCATATTTGAGATTCTCGGCCTATAACCGCTATTTTGGCTACATGAGAGTAATGGGCTCAGGCACATATTTAACGCAAGAAGAAAGAACACAACTCGTGACTATTAATGCCGCTTATGATAAGTACGGTAGCTTTGAATATAAATTTTGGAAAGAACATGATTTGCTCCAACATATCGGTGATTGGATTAACAATCTATATATCAAAAGCAGTGGCGTTCCTGAAGGTACTTCATCATATTCGGGTGGCACAACTTATGAATATGACCCAACAGAACATAAGATCACAAAATTTTCTGAGGCTCAAAAACTATTTTTAGAGAAGTACTACCGTTAAAAAGTGTATAATTAGAAATTAAAGATAGAATTTTATAAAATAAAAGCATGGAAAAATATCGTAAAATTAATGGTGGAACATATACGGGCGAAAGGGCCCTTTTTATGCTTTCTAACGCTGAAATTAGTGATGCTTTGTTTTGCGATGGAGAATCGCCTTTAAAAGAGAGTCTTAATATTGATTTATTAAGATGCACATTCGATTGGAAGTATCCTCTTTGGTACGCTAAAAGTATCAATGTTACTAATTCGCGTTTAAATTTTACCGCCAGGAGTGGTATCTGGTACACCGATAATATCGTCATGAATCAATGTGTAATTGATGCGCCTAAAACATTTAGAAAGGCTTCGAGAATCGCTCTTAATTCATGTTCTTTGGAACATGCTGACGAGGCTTTATGGTTTTGCAAAGACATTAAACTCAACTGTGTTACCGCTAAAGGCAATTACTTAGCGATGGGTTCAGAAAACATTGAAGTCAATCATCTAGAGTTAGACGGTAATTATTTTTTAGACGGCGCTAAAAATGTGGTCGTTAGAGATTCGACATTAAATTCTAAAGATGCTTTTTGGAACACAGAAAACGTCACGGTTATCAACTGCAAAATCATCGGTGAATATTTAGGTTGGAACAGCAAGAACCTCACCCTTATTAACTGTGAAATATCATCATTGCAAGGCTTATGCTATATCGATGGCTTAAAGATGATTAACTGTAAGTTAACCGATACTTCTCTTTGCTTTGAGTATTGTTCAAGAATCGACGCTAGTATCATCGATACTTTTGAATCAATTAAAAATCCTACAAGTGGGATTATTAGAATCAAAGGCGTTAAGAAGATTATCATCGACGAGAATTCTCGCGCCAATAAAGATGAAATGAAGATTGAATACATTCGCTAATTATATGAAATATAATTTTGATAAAACCGCCAATCGTTTAAACACATCCTCAATTAAATGGGATGTTAAAGATAATGAGTTACCAATGTGGGTAGCGGATATGGATTTCATGGCTATTCCCGAAATTCAAGAAGCCATCATTAACGCCACTAAAGACGGTGCCTATGGCTATACGTATCCAACAACGGATTTTTTTGAATCTTATCAATACTGGTGGAACAAAAGACATCATATTAACATTCCAACTTCATGGATGATTTTTGCTAGTGGTGTCGTATCCGCTTTAGATTCAATAATAAGATCGTTAACCAAAGAGAATGATGGTATTTTACTTTTAACACCTGTGTATCATGCTTTCTTCAATATTATTAGAAATAACCATCGAACAGTGGTTACGTCAACGTTACTAGAAAGCAACGATTATTCAATCGATTATGATGATGTTAAAAATAAGATTAAAAACTGCAACGTTAAAGCAATCATCTTCTGCAACCCTCATAATCCTGTTGGTCGCATTTGGGGAAAAGACGAAATAGAAGAATTAATAAATATTTGTGATAAGTATGGAGTCTATTTTATTTCTGATGAGATTCACTGCGATATAACTGATCCGGGTTATGAATACTGTCCCGCACTGAGTGTTAAAG
>JAFSPN010000018.1 GCA_017442875.1 Bacilli bacterium | reverse complement strand
CGATATAACTAACTTTTTCATAATTATCGACATCACGAGTGGAAATGATATGGGAGTAGTTATATGTAAAGTACATTGAAGAGTTATTCGAGAATGTAATATCTAATAATCCTAGAGGATAATAATGCTCTTTGCCATATGAAAAATGGGTAATGCCATAGCCAGAAAAAGGTATCGTCATATAGCCATTTTCAGAGAGCGAAACAGATTCAGTCTTTGTTTCTAACCCATAATTAAGCGCTTCTAAATCTCGCGGGTCATCGTCAGAGGCATATGCCGCTTCAATGCTGCCCGCCATATAAAATTCACCAGTTAAGTAACTGGCTTGGCAAATAAAAAAGTATTCATCATTTTTCTTGATAGTCCATGTCGAGGAAAATGATTGATCTTCAACAACACTAGTGACGCCTTCAGTAAAATGCTTTTCATATAAAGAGGCGTATTGTCTAAGTGATAAATATGGAATTAATTCTTTTCCAGAGATGAATTTAGCCTTAACTGAGCCTTGTAAACCACTAGAAAGGTTACCTTCTTCATCCAGTCTATCGATATCGTAAACATTGATTTCTTTTTCAATAGCGTTAACGCCAAATAGGAAATCACACGAAGTCAGCATCAAAGCAGGTATGATAAGAACTGCTAAAAACTTTCTTTTCATAATTATCTTTTAATGACCTTTTCGTATTCTTTTTCTTTGGAAGAAAGAGTCAACGGCATCCACCATTTCTGGTTAACGAAATAGCAGAAGACGCTTAATCCGATACAAACGGCTTTCCCAATAACCGCGCCCAATATCATTGCTAGAGCATTTTCATCAATCTTCCAATTGATTAAAGCCATACCGCCATAATAGATAATGGAATGAATTAAGCCAGAAGAGATAATCGCTAATGGAATAATAATGTAACTATTGAGATTCTTTTTACGGCAATTTGACGCAATCCAAACCATTACCCAAACACCCGCAATCGTACCGATTGAAGATAGGAAATAGAATGAGAATAGTTTGAGCGTTTCAACATCGAAGCCTTGGAATGAAACAAGGGCCACGAATTCAATGATGGCGCTGATGATAATAGCAGCCACGCTTGTAAATGTCATCGTCTTAGCGGCTTTGTAACCATAGTCTAAAACTCTAATAACGATAGTATACATGAATAAGGTATATAAAATAATTTCAATGCTAAAAATGAATGGACCAACCACAATTGGATATTTAATTGGGTTAAAGATATTAGCGTTAACCGCACATCCAATAGCGACCGCTATAAGAGCAGGAATATCAATCCACCTTCTGAATAATGTAGTGAGGCCAAAGGCCACAAACATGAATATAACTAATAGAGCAAAACCCATAGGAGAAATAGTATACACTTAATATTAGAAATAAATAAGTGTTTTGTTACTGAACCAGTATTTCCTCATAAAGAGAGAAATAAATCAACGCTCAGTACTCATCATTTTACCATTCTTTAAGGTGTTTATCATTTGTATTTTATAGATAAGTGTGTCAAAATTCATTCAGTATGATGATTTGTAAAAACGATTTGTGCTCATTATTAGAAAATTCTTTATGCTATGTCCTTGATGAAAAAGCTGATGGTTTAAAGCCTTCTTTTGTTAAGGCCATCAAAGATGACGCACAAACATATGACGCTTATATTTCTTCTTTAAATAGCGTTAAGGAAATTCTTAAAGAAGATTTAGAATTCTTTCTTGATAGCGATCCCGCAGCGACATCAATTGAAGAAATCAAACTAGCCTATCCAGGATTTAAAGCTATTGCAATATATCGTATTTCTCATGCTTTATATAACTTAGGCTATAAAGTGCAAGCGCGATATATTTCTGAGCAAGCCCATTCAATGACAGGCATTGATATTCATCCCGCTGCTAAGATTTCATATCCATTCTTCATTGACCATGGAACTGGCATTGTGATTGGTGAGACATCTTCAATTGGTAAAAGATGCAAGATTTATCAATGCGTAACATTAGGCGCTCTATCACTTAGCAACGCTAAAGAATTAAGAGGTGTAGTAAGACACCCGCAAGTTGGCAACGATGTCACTCTTTATGCTGGTGCTTCTTTATTAGGACCTATCCATATTGGTAATAACGTCACAATCGGTTCAAACGTTTTCTTAACAGAAGATGTTAGTGATAATGTTAAGGTGATTATTGGAAAGCCAGAACTCATCTATAAAAATAAATAAATCCTTTGAATTATTTACAAATTAATAGGTTAAAATAGTTTTTTAAAACACTCATTATAAATATTCTTATTTGATAGTTATGCAAAACAGAAGTAAAAAGATCATTCAAACTAGTATTATCGGTATCATTACCAACCTTGGTCTTGTGGCCATGAAAGCTGTGGTTGGTCTTTTTGCCAATAGTATTTCTATCATCATGGACGCTATTAACAATTTAAGCGACGCATTATCAAGCGTTATCACTATTGTTGGTACTAAATTATCACAGAAGAAACCGGACGCTAAACACCCATATGGTCATGGACGTGTCGAGTATATCACTAGTTTAATCATTAGTATTATCATATTAGTGGCTGGTAGCGCCGCTATCATTGAATCGATCCTCAATATCATTACTCCAGCCGAAGTTAACTTTACTATTTACTCCGTGATTCTCATTGGTATTGCGGTATTAGTTAAAGTTGGTTTAGGACTATTCTTCCGCTATAGAGGAAAGAAGTTAAATAGCGAAGCTTTAAAAGGCAGCGGACTCGATGCTTTGTTCGATGCTTTGCTCTCATTAGCGACCCTTATTTCAATCGTTGTATTCTTAGTTTGGAAAGTCAATATTGAAGGTTATATCGGTGTCATCATTGGTATCTTTATGATTAAGTCGGGTATCGATGTTTTAAGAACTTCTCTTTCCAGTATCATTGGAGAAAGAACAAGCAAAGAAACCGCTGAAGCGATTAAGAAATTAGTGTGTCAAAACCCACAAGTTCTCGGAGCGTACGACCTCATCGTTAATAACTATGGTCCAGAACGCGGTATCGGTTCTATCCATATCGAAGTAAACGACAAACTAACCGCAAAGGAAATTCATCCTTTAACCAGAAAAATTGCTCATCAAGTTTATGAGAAGTTCGGCATCATTATGACTATAGGCATTTATGCTTCTAACTCGAGCGATTCAGAAATTATTAAAATCAAAGAAGCGATTAGAAAAGAAGTTCTTTCACACCCCACGATTAAACAAATGCACGGGTTCTACTGCGATCAAGAACTTAAAACAGTTTCGTTTGATGTCATAGTTGATTTTAAAGACAAAGAAGCTTCTAAGCTGATTGAAGAGATAAAGAAAAATCTGGGTAATGCATTCCCAGATTATCACTTCGTTATTGTTGAAGATAAAGATTTCTCAGACTGAGCAAGGCTCAATTGTTCTAATGATATTGGGCCTTTTCTTATGACTTTTATTTCTGGTCCAGTTAAATCGATAATTGTGGACGGTTCACCACTTTCAATTTGTCCAGGGACCACTACTTTGATTTCATCCCCAAAAATAGTTATCACTTCTTCATATGTACGTGCGGGAGATCGATCCGCTCTATTGGCGGAAGGCACTAAAAGTGGTTTTTTAACATAGTTAAGTAATTCTAACGCTTCTTTATTGCTTGGGATTCTAATTCCGATGATTCCTGTATTATGGGTGACATAACCAGGAACATTATCTTTACTCTTTACTAAAATAGTAAGCGAACCAGGCATAAACTTATTTATGAGTTTTCTATATTTATTATCAATAAAAGCGTATTTATCGATATCTTCCACTTTGGAAAGCATCATTGTGTATGGTTTATCTTCTCTTCTTCTTTTAATTTTGTTTAAGAGTTCATATGCATCTTGATCATCGTAAAAAACGCCTAAACCAAAAACTGTTTCCGTAGGAAAAGCAATAACTTGATGGTCATTTAAAGCCTCTAAAGCTTGTTGATATATTTTATTCATCTACTTGTGTTTGTCCTGGTTTATCCACTAAGCCGTTTTCTTCACCAATTGATACATAAGCGAATAGGTTAGCGTTTTTAGCTCTTTGACTTAATGGTTTGATACCTAAGTGAAGAATTTTTACATAGCCAAAAGTGGCATTTGGATCATCGAGAGTACCATCAATCTGTAATCTCATAGAATGAGGATCTAGCAAGAGGAAACTGATAATTCTTTTGCCTTTTAATCCTTCTTCTAACGAAATGTATTCAACACGCATGTCATCGCGCCAGGCGAAATCATATTCATGTTCGGCTTTAGGGGCGTCAGGATTTAATGGAAGATTAACGATAAAAATATTTTCTAGAATATTCCTATTGCTCACTTGGTAGCATTTGCCACTGACGGGGTCAGGGCTATCGGCTGTTTCAAAACACTCGCAGCGGACTTTATTGCTACAAGAAGTGAGTGATAAGAGGAACACACCTGCTAACAAGGCTAATTTGTTAAAACACTTCATACTTAAATTATTATAGATTATTTAAAAAATAATAAAATCATTTTCCTTACTTTGTCACATGCTAAAAAATAAGTATTCACTATTTTTTGTTTGTTGTGATATATTTTGTTTGTTGAAAAGAGGACATATATAGTGAAACATTTAATCATCTTCAATCCAGGTGCCGGTAAAAATAGCGACGCCGCTGAAGCTTTTAGAGCGCTCATTAATGAAAAATTCGCTGGCTTAGACTTTGAAATCTATGAAACAGAAGGTCCAAGAAGCGTTATCCCATTTTTAAAGAAATATTTAAAAGAACAAAAAGACACTGTCAGAGTTTATGCTTGTGGCGGTGATGGCACAGTCCACGAAGTGGCTAATGGTTTAGTTGGTGCGAAAAACGCTGAACTCGCCATCTATCCAGCCGGTACAGGCAACGACTTTGTTAAGACATATGGTGTCACCAACGAAGAAATTGAAAAGTATCGTAACTTCGATGGTTTAATTAAAGGTCAACCAGTTGAAGTTGACTTAAGCAAACTCACTGGTGGCAATTTAAAGGAACCATTATATTCCATCAACGTCATTAACTTTGGTTTCGACGCTATTGTCGGTGCTCGTGGTAGCTACTATAAAGAACACGGTTTCCCAAAGAAAGTTAAAGAAGGAACTAATCCATATGACTACGCTTTGAAAAACGATGCGATGAAATACGGTCGTTTCAATGACATTGAAGTTTTCGCTGATGGTGAAAAACTCAATGAAAAGCAAATGTTATTAGCGACATTAGCCCAAGGTCAATGGGTTGGTGGTCAATTCAAATGCGCGCCAAAGAGCGATAACACCGATGGTTTAATCGATGTCTGTGTTTTAAAGACTATGACCTTCTTAGGTTTAGGTATGATTATTGGTACTTATACCAAAGGTAAACACTTAGACAAACCAAGAAAGAAAATCGTTTATCGCAGAGCCAAAGAAATCAAGATGGTTGCTCCACAAGATTTCGATGTCTGTGTTGATGGCGAAATGATCAAAGGCAACAACTTCACTGTCGAAGTTTGCCCAAAAGCTATTAAATTAGTTCCACCTGTTAAGGCTGAATAAGATGTTTGTCTCAATTGTTTGCGTTACTTGTGCTTTAGCACTCTCCATTACTAGTGCTTTTACATTCTTACCAGTGCAAATCTGGTATGACTTTTGGAAACCACTTGTGATGTTAATCGCTGGCTATATTGCTGGTGTCGCTATTTGTTGGATCTTTTATGATATCAACGGAAGAATCATGTCTTCTTATAAGAAAAAATATGAAAGACCATCTAACTGGGCGAGATTCTTGTTGACTCAAGGCATGTGGTATATCGATTTCCACGCGAATATCAAACTCAAAAAGATTGGTTTAGAAAAGATTCCTAACGAGCCATTCTTACTAGTCGGTAATCATAAATCGAAATTTGATCCGATGATTGCAGCAGCGGTCTTCCGTAAAATTCACTTAGCCTTCATCACTAAAGAAGACAACATGAAAATCCCATTAGCGAATCGCTTAATGTGGAGAAACTGCTATATGCCTGTTAATCGAGAAGATAAACTTCAATCTTTAGAGCAGTTTAAAAGAGCCGCTGATTTGATTGGAAGTGGCGCTTCTTCTGTCGGTGTTTATCCAGAAGGAAGCAGACAAGAAGAGCACGTCATCTTAGCCCCATTCCATAACGGCACATTCAACATCGCGACGAGAACTGGTTGCCCAATTGTTATTCTAACAATGAAAGGCACGACTAATATTCATAAAAACTTCCCATTTAAGAGAAGCAAAATTGAAATGAAAGTCGTCGAGGTCTTATATAAAGAAGACTACAAAAACATGAATTCCTCGGAACTATCTGATTACGTTCACGACATCATGTATCGCGAATTAGCGGAATAAAGAAAGCATTTGCTTTCTTTTTTTTATGTCTTTTGTCATGCCATTTAATATCCTCAAGATAACTAAACATCAAGTAGACTATAAGAATATTGCCAAATACTTATAGTCTTGCTATTTTTTATATAAAGGCGTATAAAGTATCGGTGATGAATACTCAAAAGAAAACAATCAATCCTTACCTACTCGTTATTTTATCCTTTGTCGTCATCATTTTTATTGGTGCGGTTTTGTTGATGTTTCCGTTTTGTAGAAAGCAAAATGACTTCGGTAGTTTTATCGACTGTTTCTTTTTAGCGACATCCGCGACTTGCGTGACTGGTTTAAATAGCTTTGCTAATGGTATCGGCGATGAACTAACATTTGCGGGTCAAATTATCGTCATGCTGATGATTCAAGTTGGTGGATTAGGCTTCATTACCTTATTGACCTTCTTTATCACATTATTCAACCGCAAATTACAGTTTAAAAATCGTTTATGGCTCTCTATGATGGTCAACAGTGAAGATTATGCGGAAGTCGTTTCTTTCATTAGAAAGATTATTATTATCACTTTCAGTTTTGAATTATTAGGCTTCTTATTAGGCTTACCTGTGTTTTTACAATATTGTTCAAATCCTGGTCAAGGCATTTGGTATTCTTTATTTACTTCGGTTTCAAGCTTTAATAACGCTGGCTTTGATTTATTTGGTAGCACATCCTTAGTAAGAGGCATGGCCGCTACACCAAACTTTGTTGATAACTTACCAAACTGGGCCTATTACTATATGTGTTCATATATCATGTTCTTAATTATCGCTGGTGGTTTCTCCTTCTTAGCGGTCATGGATATCGTTGCTAAACGCAAATTCAGACAGTTAAGAGTGTTCACTAAAATCGCTATGCTGATGACTGGTATCTTGTTAGTGCTTGGCTTTGTCGTATTTTTAATTAGTGAACCTTCGCATGATCCGTTTAACGCTTTATTCCAATCCGTGACATGCAGAACCGCTGGATTTGCCACAGTCAACCAAGATAAATTAACCGTTTTAGGTAAGTCTTTCTCTTGCTTCTTAATGTTCTTCGGTGGTAATCCATTAGGCACCGCTGGTGGCGTTAAAACGACGACCTTATACATCATTGCCTTAGCCATGGTTTGTTATTTATCTGGTCGCCCAGTTACTTCGTTCCATCGACGCTATTCTAACGAGGTCGTTGTTAAAGCCATGTCGCTTGTTTTATTAGCGGTCTCCACTATTTTTATTAGTTATATCGCGGTTTATGCCTTTGAAAATAAACTCGATGTCGCCTCATTTGGCTTATCCAGCAACAAATCAGCGGCTCTCATATATGAAGTGTTCTCCGCTTTCGGTACCGTCGGAGTTAGTACGGGTATCACCCCACACTTATCTTTAGGTAGTAAGATTGTTTTCTGTATCGTGATGTTCTTAGGCCGACTTGGACCAATTACATTCTTCCAATTACTCGGCAGCAAAATGCGCTTTGAAGATCAAAGCAAATATCACTACGTCGAAGAAGACTTCTTAGTCGGCTAGTTATTGTCTTTATCACTAACTTTATTCGCACCACGAATCGCATCGATTAAGGCTTGTTTTTCTAATGGGTGATACAAATAGAAGCCTTGGAGTAATGCAGTATCATCAATGTCTTTAAGTAAGAGATATTGGTCGATGTTTTCCACACCAACGATAGAAGCACGCATATCGTGTGATTTGATTTCGGAAAGAAGTTGTTTAATGTTATTAAGTCTTTGACGATCACTATCGATGTGATTGACGACATTACGGGAAATCTTCACTTCTTTGAAGCCGATAGTCTTTAAAGCTTCAACAGATAAGTAGCGGCCAGTGTATTGGTCACAGACAGAAACGATATGTAAACTATTTAATTGACGTGTAATTTCACGGAATTCTTGCACGTGGTTAGAAATATCACTTTCAGGAATTTCAAAGGCCAAGAAGTTATTTGGTAACTTCAAGTTCTTAATGTATTCGTGAATATCGTTATAGAAGTTAGGATCGGTAAAGAAGGAATAGTCGGTATTTAAGGCTAAACGATGGAATCCTAAGGCATTGAAAATGGTTAGGCCATATTGCTCGTAAATAGAGGCGATATAATCGAGTAAGGCGTGAGAAATAACACCAATCTTATTATGCGCGGCGGCGACATTAACGAGTTGATCCGCTCTAAAGACGGTATTACGGTATTCGTCAGTAATACGCAAGAGTAATTCAGCACCATAGATGCGTTTACTTCTAATATTGACCATTGGTTGTAAGTTGACGTTGAATGTCTTATTACCAAAGGCTTTATCGATAACAGCGAGCATGAATTCATCTCTATTCGCGCTTCTAGAATAGGTGCTTTCATCGAAGTAGATGAAGTCTTTACGGACAGCGTATTTACCGCGTGTAGCGAATAATTCCGCTTGTTTCAATAAGGCTAAAGCGTTAGGGAAAATACGAGGATAACTAACTGGTAAATAAGTGAAACTTAAATGATAGTCGACGTTTTCTTGTTTACTAACGCTTAAATCGAAAATCTTTTCACATTCATCAATGATGTCGGTTTGGCCGTATTCCTTGAATAGCAAAGCGATGACTTGGTTAGAGAAGAAATAAACGTTTTCCAAAGAATTGTGGAGTTTCTTTAAGCGCTTAATAAAGTCACGTAGGATGCTTAAATAGCCTTCAGAACCGAGTTTCTCCACCATTTCAGGAAGATTATCCACTCTTAAGAGTAAAAGGTAACCTTTACCGGAAATTCGATAGCAGTTTTCAATTTCTTCCACTAAAGAGGAATAAGAATTGATAACCAAGTCTTTATGGTATCTAGAGGAGCTTTCTTCGTTATAAATGTTCTTCACGGTCATGACGTGATAGGTGCTATAGTGTTCGCTTAAAATAAGCGATGTTTCATAGTTATTCTTACCATGATGATGCTCTTTCTTATTACCAGTCAAAAGTGGGCAATCTGGACATGGTTTATCTAAACCATATAAAGTCTTATAGCATTTTTCACCAATTTGCAGTTTTGGGAAAAGGGTTTTCATCGTGCCAGAGGCTCTTAATAAAGTGTAGTCTTCGTGCGAAACACGATATGTGGCATAATCGGCAATCTTTAAAATAGCGTCGATTTCCGTATAAGAACTTTCGACTTCCTTATCACGACGATCGCCTAAAATAATAGCCGCCATCTTATCGCACAAGACGACAAGGGATTCTTGGATATAGGAATCGATACTGAAACGATTGTTCTTATTAAAGAAGTAAATCGCACCAACAGCGAGGTCACCATCTTTTAAAACATAGAAGAAACCACTCTCTAAACCAACGCGGTCTAAGTGGCGTCCTAAGGCGTTATTCGCGTGATTTCTAAAGGCGAAATAGTAAGCGTTATTTTCATCTTTGGCTTGGTCCATCGCATAGATGAACTCTTTTTCGATATGTCCATCTCTACTTAATGGGAAAGCTTCTTTAGCTTGTGATTGATATGACAAATAATAGAAGCGTTTGATTTCATCATAGGAAATGATGCCAGCGTAGTCTAAAGAGAAAGCTGATCTCACTTCGTTAATGACTTTTTGCACTTCTTTGATATTTTGTTTGCTGTTCTCTAAACCTAAGTTGACATTGAGTAAAGGGGCTAAAATCTTACTCATCGTATTGAGGTTCATTGAATTTTTCAAAATCTTGTTATCTTGTAAGGCATTAAGACGGTTTGGTAAATAGAAGTTAATGTTGAGATTTTGTCTTTTGGCGTACGCTAAGTCAGGGAAGAACTCATGGATATCAGAGAATGGGTAGCAAACAACCGCGAAGTGCGCGGCTAAATTTGTGACGCCGTCTGGTGTTCTCTTGTTAATTGTCGCGTTTCTAATCATCGTCTCTAATTGCTCGTGAATTTTGCTTAAAGAGTCGATACGTGGGATGTATAAGAAGATAGAACGATGATCTTCACTTAACAAGTAAAGAGTGTTCTCATAATCATGGAAATTCATCTTGAATAAAGAGATCAAGAAATTGATTTCCTTTTCATCGAGATCGTCATCGCCTAATTCATAGAATAGTTCAATTAAAACGTTACGATAGTTTTGTGAAGCGAATAAAATCGATTCTAAATTGTTCTTAAATGATGATAAAGAAACGATACCCGCATCGATATCAAGGTAATATAAATTGATATGAGCGTAATCGCTTGTGCCAGATATCAAAGTGGCGTTATCGAGTTCGCTCTTTAATGTATCAACTTGTTCGTTTAAAGCATTGAATTCGACATATTCAGCGTTTGGATAGTTGATTAACGCGTTGTTGTTATCGGAAATATTTTTAAAGTTAAAAATAGTGACATTATATAACCCGCGGAAGAAAACGCTTTGGAAGCGATGTGTCGTATAAACGGTATAGACGATATATAAAACAATCATCAAAACGGAAAATCCGAGGAAGATAAAGAAATATAATGCATCCTCTAAATTGGTATATAGGGCGATGAATAGAGCGCCGACAGACACTAAAACAGCGAAATAAATGATCGGGAAAAGAGTGACGAAACGGAAGAAGTTATTAATTGATCTAGTGCTTCTATTTTGACGATTAGCCATTGAGATTACCTCCTTCCTCGGTAATAACATCATTACGACCGATATCACCGATACAGGTGACGATGGCTTTACCGATATTGACGTATTCTTTTAACGCTTTGATATAGGTATCAATATTATTTTTATCGCTTAGATATCTTTCAACAACTTTGACGGAAACAAACGGCACTTTGCATAAAGTAGAGGCCATCGCGACACCGGCGCTATTGCAGTCAAAGACGATATTGTTTTCAAATCCTAAGATGTGATCAAATTCACGAAGGCTATTGATTTGATTAACGTTATGATAGTCCACTGATGTGGAAACGTAGTTAGCGACTTTATAAACGCTGAAAGTTCGCTTCTCAAAGGCGTTTTCAAGATAACCGATAACATCATCGGAACTTTCTAAAATTTGCTCAAATCCCGGTATTTGACCCATTTTCACGTTATCTTCGTTAACTTGGTCAACATCGCCAGCGATAATGTTCTTCGAAATGGCAATTTCTAGCGGTTTTATATCAGGGGAATAGGAAATACATCTACCGACATTCAAAACGAGAATGACGAAGTATTTTTCGATTAAATAAATGGTGAGGGCACTACTTAAGTAGTTAGTCTTAGCTTGGTCCACTAAAAGGACGGATTGGTTAAAGATTGTGCCAATCGTGATTTTGAACTTGCCAAGCACTGTTTCTTCTTTTTTATTCGACATGACGCTTTCGAAATAAAGGATATCGTCATGTTGACTGCCAATGATCATAATCATGCTTTAACGCCCTCCTTCTTTTCGAAAGGATTATCGAGTAAGAACTTCTCAAATTCTTTTTTGCTAAGCGCTTGCGAATAATAGAAACCTTGAATGGTGTCGCACTTCGCTTTTCTTAAGATTTCCACTTGTTCTTTGTTATCGACACCTTCAGCAACGACTTCCATGCCATTGATTTTGCATAGACCAATTAAGAATTTAACGATTTCGCGTGATTTGGTATCGGTCACGATATCATCGATGAAGGATTTATCGATTTTGACAACGTCAAATGGAATTTTCTTTAAGTTACCAACGTTAGAGAAACCAATACCAAAGTCATCCATCAAAACGCGGATACCGCGGTCTTTAAGTTTTCTAATAATGGAAATGGATAGGAATTGGTTAGCCTGGCTTGTCGCTTCGGTAACTTCAATTTCAATTAAATTGGTTGGGATTTTGAATTCATCTAAAATGTCCATGATGGTATCAAGGAAGTTCGCGGAATAGAATTCATATAAGGAGAAGTTAACGGAGACAGGTAAAACTCTTCTACCTCTTCTAATCATATCGTTAAGGTCTTCACAAACTTGCTTTAAGACATAGACGTCAATATCATGAATTAAGCCCACTGCTTCCGCTTTATTTAAGAATTTGGTTGGGGATAATAAACCGTATTTTTTGGAGTTCCAACGAATTAAAGCTTCAGAAGAGATGAATCTTCTATTAGTGACATCAAACTTCGGTTGATAGAAGACGACGAATTCCTTCTTTTCTAAAGCTTCGGTTAATTCTTCCACATCGCTCGCGGCGACACTTTTACGGAAGGTTGGTTGGTAATATGTAATAGTTTCGAAATTTCTTTCGGAGAAATCTCTAGCCAACATCGCGTTTTCAATTTGGTGAGTCAATAATTCTTCTTCGGCTTTTTTGACGATGGTCACACCAAAGAATGGTTGTACCCAAATATGTGGGCATTTGTTGTTAGCGAATTCATAGATTTCTTTAGAGATGATTTCGCACATTTCTTCGATTTGTTGTTCATTTCTTCTAAAGACAGCGATTAAGAAATTACCACGGGAGAAAGCGAATGTCACATATCTTCTCTTGGTATTAATCTTTTGATAAAGAGTTTCTAAGAAAGAAGCGATATGGCTATTTAAAAGATAAATTTCGTTATTGCGGTTGACGTTTTGCGAAACGACCATGGAAGAAAAAGTAAAAGCGACAATATGTTCGCTATATTTTCTTCTTTGATAGAAAATCGTCATCGTCTCTAATCTTTTTTGGAAAGCGAATAAGTTATTAAAAGCGGTTCTCGCACCTAAGTTATATTCGTTTTCTGCCTCTAATGTTTTAACGATGGATAAGCGATTGACATACCACGATAAAACAACGGCGAAAATAATCGCAGTAATAATGGCCAAAGTGATGATTAAGTTAGAAAGTGATAAGTTGCCACTGAAAAAGCCTGAGAATTGACCAACGGCTAAAAAGATCAATAAACCAACGAATATTGGACCAGAAATAATAACAGGAACGAGATATCTTTTCTTATTTGACTTCATCCGTTAATCTCCCTTCTTTTTCTTATTCATCATCTCATCGAGAAGCTCCGCTTTTAAGCGTTTTTTATCTTCTTCGGTTAAATCAACAGTGCCATGGTCTTTAACCACTTCGCCCTCACCAGCAGGTTGTTCATCTGGTTCTTTATAGGCTTTAAAGATATCGATAACGCTAGTAATAACTAAATACATCGCTGGAATGAGTAGTAATGCTAACAAACCTAAAGGTGAGCCAATAAAGCCAAAGAATCCACCTAAGAAAGCACTATCAGCGACCACTACACCTAATAATTCTTTTTCAGTGAAAGCCTGATATTGATCAGCCGCGGATAAGTGCGCACCGATATTAATACCAGAAACGATAAAGGTATAACCTGTTTCGGTTTTATGAATTTCTCTAAGTCTATGGGTCATTGGATAATTAGTAATTGATGTACGAGTCGTATATTGAGGATTATCCACTTCCGCTGGACCGGTATAAACATCCATAAAGGTGACATCGACTTCTTTACCTTTATTGAAATCAGCAATGATGGTATCTACTTTTTGTAAATAAGTAACAATCGCTGAACCGACTTTATATTTTGGTTCCATAGAATCGGTCTTAACAACAAATGTGGCCACGCCAAATCTAATTTGTTGGTTATAGTGTTCTTTACGGTGCACTAGGCCATCGATTTGTCCCGCCATGATCACAGCGAAAACAGCAAGGAAAAGACCAGTTAAGATCCACTCAATTGTTTTTCTTAACTTGCTTTTAGGTTTTTTAGTTCTAACTTTCTTTTCTTCTACTTCGCTCATAATTTAACAATCTTTCCGCCTAATGCTTTCTTGATATCTTTTGCTAAATTGAAATCATCGAAGACTTTGGCATCTTCTTTATACACGGAGTACTTACCTTTATTGATATAGTATCCGTTATGGGTTTTAACGATAAAGCGACCAGGAATCTTTTCTCTTGGCGCTTCCACTGGCTTAGCCGCTGGCTTTTCTTTCTTGGCCTTTGGCTTAGATTTTTTAGCAGGGGCTTTAGCTTTTGGAGCTTCCTTCAGAGCAGGAGCTTTCTTCTTAGCGACTTGTTTCTTCACCGCTTTTGGTTGCTCTTGTGGGGCTTCTTCGACCACTGGTGTTTCTTCCACGACTTGGGCCTCTTCAATTGGAGCTTCCACTACTGGAGCCTCGTCTTGAATAGGTTCTTGTTCCACTGGTTGTGGAGCTGGAACTTCCACTGGTTTTTCTTCTTTAACCTTTTTAGGTGCGGCTTTTTTAGCAGCAGGTTTTTTCTTACGAGGAGCGCTTGCTCTCTTAGCTTTTGGCGCTTCTTCTTTTGGTTCTTCTTTATTAGGAACTTCTGGCTTATCAAAGACATGCTTATCTTCGATGGCGAGTTGTGGCCAGATTTCTAAAGCAGCCTCATCATAGGTGACAGGCTCACTATATGGATGGCTCATTTCAACAACCTTTGGTTGTGGTTGTTCCTCATTAGCAGGAACTTGTTGCACGACTGGTTGAACTTTATTAACTTTTTGTACTTTAGCCTTTGGAGCGGCTTTTTTAACTTTAGCAGGGGCTTTTTGAACCGGTGTTTCTCTAACAGGCGTTGGCTTACTATCAAAGACGTGTTTATCTTCGTTAGCAAGTTGTGGCCAAATTTGAAGCGCTGCTTGTTCATATGTCACAGGTTCACTATATGGATGAGTGGCTTTCACAACTTTAATTTCTTGTGGGGTTTCTTCCACTGGAGCTTGTTCAATAACTTGTGGTTCATTAGCGGCTTCTTCTTCAGAGGCTACGCGTAATGCTGGAGCATCTTTGAGGTTTGGCCAAATTTGAAGAGCAGCTTCTTCATAAGTAACTGGTTCACTATATGGATGGCTTAGTTCCACGACTTTAACTTGTTGAGGAACTTCTTTTATCGGTGCAGAAACTGGTTGTTCTGGAGCAACTGGTTTTGCTTCAATAACTGGTTGAACATCACTTGTTTCATCTTTCGGTGCGACGCGTAAAGCAGGGGCATCCTTGAGATTTGGCCAGATCTGTAAAGCGGCTTGTTCATATGTCACAGGCTCGCTATATGGATGAGTGGCTTCGATAACTTTGACTTCTTGAGGAGTTTCATTAGCGACTGGTTGCTCATTAATCGCCACTGGTTCCTCTTCTTTTTCAGCCACGCGCAAAGCAGGAGCGTTCGCGACATTTGGCCAAATATCTAAGACCGCTTCATCATATGTCACTGGTTTACTCTCTGGGTGAGAGGCTTCCACGACTTTTGTATTAGCGATACTATCTCTAATTTCCGCGAGTTTTCTTTCTTCGGCTTCTTTAGATATTGTTTCATCAACGTTCTTTTGATCTCTAAGGGAAGCAGCGATAATTTCTTCTCTGGCTTTAGTGAGTAATTCGTTTTCTTCTTTCTCAATGATTTCTTTTTCAAGAGCAAGAAGTTTAAGTCTAGCTTCTTCTCTTTCTTTAAGAATCTTTTGCACGGATTTTTCAAAGGCCGCGAGTTCTTTGTTCTTGCGCTTTAACAAATCAGTCTTTTGTTTGAGATCTTCTTTGTTTTGTCTCTTTTCTTCGTATTCATCCGCGTAATATTCTTTTTCTTTCTTAGTTGGATGGAGAGGTAAGTCTTTTCTAATCTTACTATCTAAATATTGTTGATATCCTTCATCCACTCTCACGAAAGAGATTGGCCCTTTTAAGTATGGGCCATATATGAATTGTTCATCATCAGAGGAAGTTAAGATACGTGGCTTATAAACATGAGTAATCGTCTTATGATTATCAGATAAGTCTTTGCCTCTTAAGGTGACGTAATTAGCAAATAAAGTATGATTGAGTTCGTTGAGTTCTTCTTCGTTAAAGATGGAGAAGTTTTCATCAATCTTATAACTCACGCCTAAACGATCATATGTTTCGATGAAACGATACACTTCGTAGCAGTGATGATATTTCGGGTTCTTTCTAATGATATTGGTTTGGAGAATGGGGTTTCTAACATCTCTTTCGGTTTTGAGCTGTTTCATGAAAGAGGAATTATAGAAATAGAGGATGTATTCTCTAATTTGTTTAATTCTTTCGATATAAGAGGAACTCTTTCTAGCCATATCATCATCGTTTTTATAGGAAACTTTGACTTTGGTTTCGATTTCCACTTCCGCACCATTGACCATTGATTTGTTTTTGAACATCAAAACCTCTTCGTTACGGAGTTCGGCTAATTCAGAGACGACTTCATAACGTTTTTCAACGAATAAGACGAGCCTTCTCACTAGAGTAGCAATGAATCTATTTTCATAGGTGTGGAGATCGTCTTCACTGACCATGGTCATGATTTTAGAAGGGATGACGTTTCCATATTCATCGATTTCTTTAACGTATTGGGTATGGCTCGCTAAATGCTGGACGGATTCAGCACCGGTTTTTCTAGCAAGTTCAACTGGAACGATATTACCGACGACTTTAGTGTTTTGTCTTGGATTAGCAATGATTTCACCTAAGTCAAAGATGACACCTTCAATCATTTCAATCCAACTGACATCGAATGATGAACTTTGTAATCTATCAAGTCTCATGTATGTGTTTTTGCCCGCGGCTAAAGCATCAAAGATCTCCTTTTCGGTTTGACCTTTGAGCATATTCTTTATGCGTGCGTGATAAGCACGGTTGATTTGCTTTTGGGTATTTCTTTTCATGCTGAAGCTAAATTAGTGATTAGTTGTTCTTTAATAAGTTATCAATATAGGCGTGGGCCATTTTGAAATTGCCACGGCCATATAATTTATCTAATTGGGTATTTAATTCTTTTAATTCGTCTTTTAAGAAGGCGATATTTAAGGATTCAAATTTCTTTAAGACTTTGTTGGTGAAGATGAAGTCAAAGCCATCGACTTCTTTACCACCACAACCGACATAAACAGGAATGAATGATTCTAACTGTTTCAAAATACGGTTACCAAAGGCGAGTTTGAATTTCTTAATGACAAAGTTATCTAAGTCTTCAAATTTCTTGGCCATATCAGCGGAAATTGGATATTGACTAATAGCGTCATCAAATAGCCTTCTCATTTGGCTATATGGCACGGACATCGATTCTTGGTTAACGCAATCAAATGGTCTGCCCTTATCGTCAAAGAATAAGGAGATAGCACGGTCATAAACCTTATCGGAAATGGTGAATGTACTATCATCGTTATTGGCGGTGCCAAAGAAGATGACGTTTTGTGGAATCAATAATTTACCATCTTTTAAGTTAACAGGGTCGTTAGGCATTGGAGCTGGAATTAAGTCGATAACCCAGTCATTTGGATCTCTCATTTCCATTATGGATAAGAATTCAGCGAAGTAGTATTCAATACGGGCTAAGTTCATTTCATCGAGGACGATGATGTCTAAGTCTTGTCTATATGTGGTTGTGTATAACGCTTTTAAGAATTCGGTTTCATTGAACTTTTTGGTGAATTCGTTATAGTAACCTAATAATTCAGATCTATCTTTCCAAGATGGTTGGACTGGGATGATCGCACTATCGAAGTTGAAGAATTTACCAAGAGCGAACGCTAAGGATGTTTTACCTGTACCAGAGATACCTTCTAAAATGATGAGTTTAGAAGTAGCGATACCAGCGAATAATTGTTTGATAACATCTTCTTTATAGTAGAGTTTCAACTGACTAGCAGCGAAGTTACGGAAGGCGTTACATAATTCTTCAAGGGATAAATCAGGACGATTTGGAATATCGGAATTGGTGCCTCTATATTTGCTATCAACACGGATGAGCTTTGGGAATCTAGAAGAAACTTCTTCGATTGTTTCTTTGCTCTCTTCATCAATGTTATCGCTCTTAAGACCCATGTAACCGACTTTGAGGTTGAGGATTTTGTCCTTTTCTTGGACGGCTTGGAATAATTCGTAGTTGAGTCTTTCGACTTGTCTTTTGAGTTCTTCTTTATCGAGCTCTCTTTTCACGAATCTAACGTATTTACGGATGAAGACGACAATTAAGAATCCTAAACCCGCGATTAAAGCGATGAATAGGAGCAAGAAAATGATCCAGAAAATCCAGCCACCCCAACCGAATTCGCCCATGTGAGCGGTTAAATAGGAATGATATGTGGCAAAGTTATCACCGAGGTCAGTCCATGGTGAAATAAAGCCTTTAAATAAGAAGGTACCAATATCTTGAACCACTTTTAAGAAAACTTCTCTTAAATATTCAAAGTAAGCAGCCATATGTTCTAAATCCTCCCTAATGTTTCTTTGTCAATAACTTTTAATAGTTTGAAGCTCAAGTCAATATCGAAGCTTGAACCCATCGTGTAGTTGATACAATCTGTATCCCATCCCTCTAAATAGAAGGAGACAATAATTTTTCTTGGTGTGTTAGCCTTGCAAGGAATCTTAATTCCTGGATCGCTAGTTCTTAGTTCATCGAATGAATACGATTTTTCTTTGGCGATCGTTAAGCCATTTTCGTAAGATGCCTCTTCATTAAATGTGTAGGCGGTATCGATACTTCCATACACCGGATGGAATGAATCTCCGAAGAAGTGCCTCACGATTGATGGCTCATCTTCATTGCTATGTTCACCGCTTGGATTGACTGGGCCGTCATAGCAGATAAGGGAACGGTCATTTATTTCGCCATACACCACTTCTTTTTTGATGTATTTATCGTCATCACCAATCGATTCATATGTATCGAAGAAGCCATCGCGACTATTATCTAAACGGCCTCCATAAATTGTTTCGATGTAATCGCCGTTTTGATCTTGCTTCTTATATGGGTCGATGATGTAGTATTCGTAGTAATTTTCATCCGGAATTAAGATGGAAATACGGAGGGAATTGATGAGTTCATCGAGTTTAGCTTTGATCTCTTCAACGCTTAATCCTAAGTCTGGAATATCATGATAGATTTCTTGGGCTTTCGCGGTGTTATCACCATTTCTCACATCAGTATATAGTTGGTTATCATCATTTCTATCAACATCAAGTGTGACGTAATAGTTACTATCGGTTAATAAGTAGAATGTTTGTTGATAGAAGCCTCTTTGTGTTTCTTCTTGTTTTGGTTCACCAGATGATGGAACAAGATAATTTGAGCAATCGTAGAATTTTGGTGTATCACCTTTTTCGTCCATCCAAAGGCTTTGATTCATTGCGCTCACGGGCGAAAATAAAAAATCACTTGGAGCTTCACGATACTCACTAACAAAGGAATCAAGATCTTCTGATTTTGAAATCTTTAAACCTCTTGTCGCTTGAACGGCAATTTCCACAGTATTTACGCCTAGGCGGTCGCTACTCGCGTACCACGCGAGCGAAAAGGAAAGAGACAACGCTGATAAAGCAATTGTCCCGATGATAGCACTAAGAACGATTCTTCGTTTGTTCATAATTAGATATCAACCCTATTAATTTCAAATGTTAAACCTAAATCAAATCTATGATCGATTTCATCGTCGATGACAGAATGATCCCATCCTTCTAAGTATACAGTAATATTGACCCTACCTAAATAGTGATCGCTCGCATCCGCGGTCGTACATATGCTTGTTGGATGCGCTGGGTCCGCATTGGATAAACCGTCCGCAGGATCGCGCACTGGCGCAATGCTAGTTAATGTTTCATAAGCTGCAGTCTTAAAGACACAACTATTATAATTACTATAGTAATTAACGCTTGGATAATGCTTAGCAGTAAATGTCGTACGACGGTCGGTAATACCTGTGCCGTTGATGTCATAGAAAACATCTTCTCCGTCATACCCATCAGCAGAAACACCACCAACAGATGTATATTCGCCAAAGATAATTTCTTCGTCGTGATTGCCTACACGTTCAAAATCATAATAACTATCGCCAGATAAATCTAAGATACCACCTACTGTAGTAGCTGAAGCATCACCTGTGGCGGATGGATTGAAAATAAAGGCTGAGTTCGCGCCATATACAGTCGTATCACGATCAATAAACGCACGCAAAGCTTTATAAATATTCCCATCAACAGCTTCGCCACCGGAGGCTCTCGCGGTTGAACCAGTTAACCATAGTTCGCTGCCACTTACGTAATCATCTTCATCTGGTGTATCACTTTGTAACACTCTAAAGACTAATGGCAAGAAAACATATTGACCATGAGTCGCAGGAACGGAATGATCGTGAACTACTTCATTTGGGCTCTTTTTTAACGATAAAGCCCCACCTTTGACATAAGATCCAGAAGTAACAGCTTGCAAAGAATTAGTTGCATAGTTAGTGGAATCTAAATATGTGGTGATAATTGATGAACTCAAACCAGAGCCTGGTTTAGCAAAGTAGTAATAACTAGGATCTCCATCATATTGCTTTTCTGTAACGCCAGCGGGCATACCTTCAACCTGGTGGTCGGAACAAATACCAACTTGCAATTGGATTGTACTATTAACAGAAGTGCCAGAATATGAAAGAGTAGCACGTGTGACATATGCATACCACGCTAAAGTGCCTGTAATTGCACCAGCGGTAGACATAAAAGTCGTTACTGCTAGTAATCCTAATATAAGTTTTAACGGATTAAACTTTTTCATATTCCCCTTCTTTACATTATCGCACGAGTAAAGCCACATGTATACGTG
>JAFSPN010000017.1 GCA_017442875.1 Bacilli bacterium | reverse complement strand
TTATTCTTCCTTTATATACCACAATGCTCAAACTCGATAAGAGTCAAATTGAAGCCGCTGCGGACTTAGGTGCAAATCCAGTCCAAGTCTTCTTCAAGAGTGTGGTTCCTCAATCAATTCCTGGTATCGTATCTGCGACTACGATGACATTTATGCCAACGATGTCTAGTTACGTTATCAGTGATACACTTTCCGAAGGAAAGATTACCTTATTTGGTAACTATATCTATTTAGACTTTGCCAATAACTTATGGCACGATGGTTCCTTCATGGCCCTCATTATGTTAGTCATTATTGGTATTTCAATGATCCTCACCCGCAATAGCGGTAAAGAGGAAAAGGAAGGAGGAGCAGCATGGTAAAGAAAATTATCGGTCAAACATATATTTGGCTCATCTTATTCTTAATGTATCTTCCCATCCTTGTTTTGATTGCTTTCTCTTTTACCGAAAGCGTCAACGTTGGTGTTTGGAAAGGTTTCTCCTTTGGTTTATATAGCGATTTATTCCATAGCAAAGAAACGATGGTGGCCTTAGCCAATACCTTAATTATCGCTATTACAAGTGCTTTAGTGAGCACCATCCTTGGCACCTTAGGCGCGATTGGTGTCTTCTATTCCTCTAAAAAGTTTAGAAAAGCCTTTGAATTTGTGAATCAAATTCCAGTCGTTAATGCAGAAATCGTTATGGCTTTATCTTTAGCCATTATGTTTGCGGCCTTACCAAGTTTATTGTTCAAAGTCGATTTACGTTCTTATTGGACACTATTAATTGGCCACGTTGTTTTAGGCGCTCCATTTGTCTATATCAACGTCAAACCAAAACTACAACAAATGGATCCATCAATGTATGAAGCTGCGATTGATTTAGGCGCTAAGCCACATCAAGCTTTATGGAAAGTGACATTACCAGAAATTCTTCCTGGTATCTTCTCTGGCTTCTTACTTGCGATTACATTATCACTTGATGACTTTGTCATCACACAGTTTACAACTGGTCCTGGTTTACTTTCCGCTGGCGATCCAAAGATTGTCACCTTATCCATCTTAATCCAAGACAAAATTAAGAAAGGTCCAATCCCACCACAAATGAGAGCCTTAACCACAATTATCTTCTTATTAGTCGTTCTTGGCGTTGTTGGCGTGACTGTTTACCGTCATTATCAATCTAAGAAAGTCGTTGTTAGAAAAGGAAGGAGAGCATAATTATGAATAACCTTATAACTTCTTTAGTTTTGTTTTCCTCCTTACTAGTGCCTTCTACTTTAAAAGAAGCGCGCTTATCCTTACCAACTACAAAAGCAGAAATTGGTAGTGGTTCACAAACATTGCGTTTATTAAACGTGGAAGACTATATTTATGAAAAAGATCCTGAAGATCCAGGAGCGGAAAAGAATTTAGTCCACCAATTTGAAGATTACGCTAGAGATCTTGGCTATACCAATGTCAAAGTTAGTTACGCCACAACCGATACTCCAGAATCGATGTTCAACGAACTCAACATTTCGCAACATAACTTTGATCTTATTTGTCCGTCTGACTATATGATTCAAAAACTCATTGTTAATGATATGATTGAGCCAATGCACATTGATGAAGAACATATGCCAAACTACATCCAAAACGCCTCTAAAACCATTAAAGGAAGATTGGACGCTATTAGTGCTGTTAACGGAAAAACAGGCGAGACGTGCTATTTAAAAGACTATGCGGTTGGCTACATGTGGGGTACTTTAGGTATCTTATTTGATCCTGAATATGGTGGCCGTGAAGCGGAAACCACAATCGAAGATATGCAAGAATGGGATGTCTTATGGAACCCAGATTATAAAGGCATTTCTTCCATTAAAGATTCCGTTAGAGATACATACGCAATTGGTTTATTACATGCTTACGATGAAGATTTCAGAGCGCTAAAAGAATCATTCGATAGTGGCGAATTAAGCGCAGAAGATTATAATGAACAATTCTCAGAATTATTCAATAAGTGCGATAACGCCACCCTTGATAGCGTCCGTAAGTCTTTAACCAAATTAAAAGGTAACGTCTTCGGTATGGAAGTCGATAGTGGTAAGCAAGACATTGTCACAGGCAAAATTGGTATCAACTTTGCTTGGAGTGGTGATGCTGTTTATTCCATGGACCAAGCCGAAGAAGAAAAAGAACTCGAACTTTATTACAGCATCCCAAATACTGGTAGTAACATTTGGATGGATGCGTGGTGTATGCCAAAAAGCGATCAACGTAGCCAAGCTCAAAGAGAACTCGCTGAATTATTCTTAGATTTCTTATCCATCCCAGAATATACCGCGCAAAACATGGATTATACTGGCTATACTCCATTTACCGCTGGTAACGAAATTCTCGATTTGACTCGTGAATGGTATGATTTCCGCTATGATGAAGAAACCGAAGAATTTGATGATTCTATTCCAACAGCGGAAGAAATCGCGGAAAACGGTCTTCAAAGAGTGGATCTCTCTTATTTCTTTAAAGACACAATTACCGATGAAGATGGCAACATCATTGATGATGAAAATAACTATATTTTCTATACTGATTGCTATCTTCCAGAAGCAGAAGTTGATGATGAAGGTAATGTCGTTGGTGGTAACCGTGCAGTTGGTAGACAGTTCTTCTGCCAATTCCCAGATGAATACACCTTAAATAGATGCGCCGTTATGCGTGACTTCGGTCCACAAAATGAAGCGGTCTTAAAAATGTGGGAAAAATTCAAGAGTGATAACCTCCCAGTTTGGGCTATTGTCCTCTTTGTTGTTGAAGTCTCAGCAGGCCTTGCGCTAGTGCTTTACTTCGTCATTGGTAAGAGGATGAAATATTCCCTTCGTAAGAAAAGAAAAGAAGAACTAAACAAAAAATAATTTTTGGTGCTTGATAGTGGAGTGATTGCAGTGATATAATACACAACGCTGCAAGAATGGTTCCTTAGCCAAGTTGGTAAGGCAATTGACTGCAACTCAATGATCATCGGTCCGAATCCGGTAGGAACCTCCATCTTCTAGCACAACATGCGCCTGTAGCTCAACTGGATAGAGTGTCTGGCTACGAACCAGGAGGTTACGAGTTCGATTCTTGTCAGGCGCGCCATTATCGGGACGTAGCGTAGCTTGGTATCGCGTCAGTTTTGGGAACTGAAGGCCGCAGGTTCAAATCCTGTCGTCCCGACCAAACAGAATATTACCCCTTGAAGAAAGGGGTTTTATTTTTTAAATGCCATATTAAAATGTGTGGACAAATGACACACAAAATATATAATGTCATTAGGAGGTTCCCTATGGCTGTTTTAACTAAAACCAATAGAATTGACATCAGACTTAGCGATGAAGATAAAAAGTTAATAGAAAAGGCTGCTAGTTGTTCTAGACAGTCAGTTTCGAGTTATATTATCTCCGTTATTATCAAACAAGCAGAATTAGATTTAAAACAATACGAAACTATTACTTTATCAAATCAGGATAGAGATTTTGTTTTAAACCTTTTGGAAAATCCTGGTGAACCTAATGAGGCTCTTAAGAGTTTATTTAGATGAATTATCTTTCGATTAAAGAATCTAGAAATAGAGTAAAAGATTTTGATTGCGGCAACAGTGATTTAAATGCGTATCTAAAACGTTATGCTTATAAGAACGATAAGAGTGGAATCGGTAGAACATTTGTTTTGTTCGATAACGATAAGCCAGTTGGATATGTCACGTTATGTTCAGCATCTATCGATTTTGAAAATACTCCTAATAATATAAAGCTTCCGCGTTATCCAATTCCCGCTATTAAAATTGCTAGATTAGCAGTTGATAAAAAGTATCAGAACAAAGGATTTGGTAAAGAGTTGCTAGCTTTTTCTCTAGAAAAAATTGCTATGTTAGCACAATTTATTGGTGTTAAATTTGTGGTTGTTGACGCCAAAGAAGAATCGAAATCGTTTTATGAACATTTTGGCTTTATTCCTCTTCCAACAAATGGTGACAGATTCATCTTGCCAATTGAGATAGTCATGCGTGCTCGTGGACACTGATGGTGAGAAAAACGTCATAATTGTCTATCATTGATAATTAACATTATCTATTTGTTTTTAAACGCTTTTCAGTAGAATAAGATTAAAGAAAGAGGACAATAATATGAAAAAAAGTACTTTTTTCGTTCTTTCTGTAGCCGCTTTATTAGCCCTCGGTGCATGTGGCGGTAAAGGAGGAAATAATAACTCCAATAACAACAAGAACGAATATGTTGATCCTGAAGTCGATTTAAGCGACGTGGCCACTCCTAATATGCAAATTTCTTTTAGTGATGTTGAAGATAATTGCATGATTAATCCAAAAGCCAAAGTTTATATAGACGCGATGGAAGAACAAGAAAAAACCCTTGATAGACCATATCACTTTTCATCTCTCTATGGCCCAGATGATTATGCAGCATTAGCGGCGGCTAGTAACTCCAATAATGGTGCTAGTATTCCAGAAGCCAACAAAGGTGGTGTTGATGTTTGTGAATACCTCAATAGAAACGACTATGGTAATGACTGCAAAAACTATCCAATTAAACTTCAATGGAATAATGGTAGTAATACATTTGACTCCGCTAAATTGAAATTCTGGTCCACAGAAGATCAGAGTGATGTAAGAGAAATTGATTTAGGCGCAAATGCGACATCTGCTGAACTTCCGAACTTATATAGAGCCAGAAAATATAGAGTTCAACTAATTGCTGGTGATCAAGTTTCCAACAGTTTTGAATTCAAAACAGGTGACTACCCACGTACTATCACAATGGGTGGTGTCCACAATGTTCGTGACATTGGTGGTTATGTTACATCTTATGGCGTCAGAACAAACCAAGGTTTAATGTATCGTGGTTATTATATTGATGATAAGAGTGGTGGACATGGTGTTAACTACGACGCTGAAGTCCAAAAAGTTCAAGAAGAAGTTATGCAAATCGGTTATGAGCTAGATTTACAAAAATCCTCTGAAACAAATGGCCGTACTGCAAGTGCACTTAACTCTAGTGTTACTCCATGCGATTATAAATGCTTAACATTAATTTCTTTTGCTAACTTCCTCACACAAGAAAGCTATAAAAATCTTCCTGAAGTTATGCATATCATGGCTAATTCTGATGAAAAGCATTCATATTTCCACTGCTGGGGCGGTGCTGATAGAACAGGTATGCTAGCGTTCTTTGTTAACGCTATATGTGGTGTCAGCTACACAGATTTAATTGAAGACTTCGAATTAACATCTCAAACAAACAACATGAGATGCCATGCTCATAATGACAACAACGCCTATTTCCCAAAATTCTTAAACGCATTTATGAATGAATGGGCTGATTTCGATCCAGACAAAACAGTTAATGAAAACTGTGAAAAATGGATGGTTGATGTCGCTGGTGTTGCTCAAGAAGATATCGAAAGAATTCGTGAAATTATGCTTCCAGGTTATGCTGATGGTAATTTGGATGCCAACACTCTAATCCCAGAGTATACCGCCAAAGGTGACTGGGTAACAGATGAAACAGCCCACTGGAAAGTTGCTAAAGAAGACGAAAATGTTAAAGTCAATTGGGGCAGACATAAAGGTGCTGAATGCTCCATTTGCGGCCATGATGGTAGTGGTAATCAAGGTGGAGAAGAAGACGATAACGACTTCACAAAAGTTAAATCACACGTTTGGACTGTCACAAGTTCTGCTAACAATAGTGATGGCAAACAATATCAACAACTCAAAGACAATAACAAAAATAAAGTCGGTGTAAGAATCTTGCAAAGCGCAATTTCTTCAACTTCAGAGGCTCAATTTGATAGCGATAACAAATTACCAAGTGACGGTGCATCAGTCACATATCAAATCAAAGCTCCAAAGGCCGGTACATATCAAATGGTTATGAACGGCAGAGTTTCTGACGCAAGCAAGAAATTGAGCGAAAGAGGCATCACCATTAAACTCAATGGTGTTGAGGTTAGCATTGATGGTGCTAATCGTGATGGTGGATTGAATGGTGCTGGTGATAACGATTTCGTTATGTGCCCATCCATCAATTTAACAGGTAATGAAGATACAATTACAGTGGCTTGCAAAAACTATCGTATTGCCTTCAATTTATCTTCAACGTCTTATCTTGTGTTTGCTGAGCACTAATCGGCTTACCATTTATTAAACTTATTAAATTATTCAAAAGGCGGTGCACGTGTATCGCCTTTTCATTTCAATAAAATTATTTATAATAAAAACGTAAAGGAGATAATAAAAATGGAAGAAGAAAATAAAGTTGCTGTTGAAGAAGAACAAAAACAAGAAGTAGCGAAAGCTGAAGAACAACCACAACAACAAAGTGAAGGCTTAGATGAAGATAGTAAGTTTTCGTTAATTACATTTATCTTGGCAGTCATTGGTTTCACTGTTTGTGCCGGCTGGATTATCGGTGGAATTGCTGGCGTTGTTTTAGGTTTAATCTCTTTGAAAAGAGTTAAAGACTGCAAAGCCGTCAAACAACCATTCCGCACATTTGAAAGAATAGCCTATCCTGTCGCTATCGTCGATATCGTTTTAGGTGCTATCTCAGCGATTGCTTATACTATCAAATTCATCATCGAAATCGTTAAATCTCTTGGTAATTAATAATCAATAAATCAAAACAAAGGGCGCTTATGCGTCCTTTTCTTTTTCTTTTGCCAGTCTTCTTTCCTTCCGACGGTTATTAAGGATAATACTTCTAAACCAGTGGATAACAAAGACAAACGCCACGATGATAACAGCGACTTTAGCGGGGATAATAGCCAAAATAATTAAAGTATATCTAACGAACGCTAAATTGACGCCATGCGCGGCAATCGCGACGATTTCTAGCAGTGTAAAGAAGATAGACACTAAACCCGCTAAGGAAACACCTAAGCGATAAGTGTTATTTGCTCTTCTATTAGCCCTAATGCTCTTATTTGTGGTGATTAAACGCATAATGGCCATTGGAACAGAGAAGAAGAGGAATAAATAGATATTTGAACCAGCGTTGGCTTTTTGAATCATCATGAAGATAGCGGCTACCACGAGCACATTAGAGAATATCAAATAAGCAAATGCATCAAATAATAAAATCCAACTTGATAAGCGATTGTCTCTAATTTGATTATCGCCACATGTCTTTTGGATACGTTTATGCCATAAGTAATTAATTATCCTAATCGTGGCGGTACCAAGATAATAAACAAACATCAAAATATAAAAGAAGCTTTGCTTCATGTTGATAAGGGCTAAAACCGCTAAATACAAAGTGAACACTAAACCGATAAACATTCCGACTTCATTATCAGAGAACCATTTAGCGGTGTGCTTAATCTTTCCACCTGTTGTTAATACTTCTCTTGTTTCCGCTCTTATCGCGGTGGATAGGGCCAATAAAGCCGCAAATATAGTCATAATAGCGTTAACTAAAATACTAACGATATAAGACCAGATCGGTTTTTCTCTAAGTAAATTATCAAATGGTGAAGTAGTGGTGCCAGGGAAGAACTTGTTCATGATGATGAGCTCAATGACAAGTACTAAATATGTCACCATGATGAAACCATTGTTGCTCACCGCGTGAACAAACGGATGATAACGGCCCTTCATCGCCACTCGTCCAAACAAAGCGATGATGAGTTTGAAGATGGCCGCGCTACCAAAAACTAAGTAAGTGAGATATGAATAATCCATGGCTCCATTAGGATCGTTCCACAGAATCATGAAAAGTAAATAAGGCATCAATAAAAGAACGCCGATGATTTGAACAATACCTTGTAAGCGCATGGCTTTATAGCCATCTTTGATAAAAATAGGAACAATTAAGAATAATCCATCTAAAGCAAATAGGGCGCCTAATGGAATAAACCACCAAGTACCTAAAATAGCGATATAAAAACAAAAGCCACCGATTAAAAACGATACAAAAGCGGAAACGACCGCTGTCATACCACCGATAGCACGCCCACCGTTATCTTCTTGATTATCGATAATTCTTTCCTGTTCCATACTCTTATTATTATCTTTCAAAGTTTGATAAACGCAAATAAAAAAGAGATATGTTTTTATCACACATCTCTTTAGCGAAGGAAATGCTACGTCAATTACTTACCGACTGCAAGTTTGACGCATTCATATGCGCCATCGTAATGGCCAAGTTTCTTTAATTCATCAATTTGATCACACATATGAGGAATTAATTCTTTGTCAGAAATTAAACGGTCTAGCATAGCGTCAATTTCTTTCTTGGTCGGCGCTTCTGGTGTGGAGTCACCAGCTTCGCGCCCGTTGATAGCGCCATAAACCTCATGGCCACCGATGTGGCGCATGAAGAGTTTAGGAATTGGATAATATGCTAATTCACTTGGTTTAGTAACTAATAAATCAGTGACTGGCATTAATAAATTTGTGCTATAAACAGCTTCAAAGATATCTTTGTTATAAATAGCGTAGATACCAGAAGCATCGCCTTCTTTGATTTCTTTAACGAAAGCTTTTAAGTCTTCGTATTGGTTAAAATAGTTCTTGGTTTCAATACCTTTAACTTTTTCAACTAACTTGTTATATACATCCACGTGGTCGCCGAAATTGATAAATAAGGCCACTTTGTTCTCTTTGACATATGGAATCAAATGTTGAACCATCGCTAAGAACATATCAAATCCTGCGCCAGCGCCACCAACGGTCATTAAGATACGTAGTGGTTTACCAGAAGCGATTCTTGCTTTTCTGCGCTTATTATCGTTTTCTAAATCGACGAGTAATTCGTGATCGATAAAGCAACCGACCATTTTTAATTGGTCTTCAGGAATGCCATGGAGTGGTTTCTTATCAAAGCCGTTTAATGTTTTATAACCAAAATAGGCAAATGGTGTTTGAACAGCATGGATTGCACCTTCAGAAAGGTGTAAGCCCATTGGCCAGTTATCAGGAATGGCGTTGACAACATGTGTCATGCCAGCGTGAATAGCGGCTTGGGATGGCCAAACGTGCGTGGCAATATATGGAATATCCTTATCAATATTCTTAAAGATAGGAACTAGAAGTTCGCTATTCTTTTGATCTTTCGCGTTGTAGCTAATTTTCTTAAATCCTTCGGAATTAAGTGGTTCCCAAACAACTTTGTTAAAGAGTTTGGATTTTTGAGAAATACGCGAAGCTAAAGAATACATATCGTTTTGTTCTCTAATCATCTTAGAACCGGTCGCATCAAAGCTCGCTAAGTCTAACCAATATGGTTTATAGCCTAACGCTCTAGCGGCACTCGCCATCGCGATGGAAATGCGGTAGTGGCCAAAGCCCATTCTAATATTGCCAACGATTAAAGCGTTCTTTTCAAACTTTTGGTTTTCTTCGCCAAAAACGATATTTGAGGCATCAATGAAATCTAAAGTCGGGATGTCTTTAAAGTTGATTTTGTAATCAGCGTTACTATCATCACCGTACTTTTTAATATATTTTGCTTTGCTTTTTTCTGCGCCTTTAATGACCTTTTTTGGCATTGGGTTATTAAAGATAACTGATGATTTATCCATTAACGAATACTCCTTTCTGAATGTTATAAGTTAACTCTTTCTTTTGCCCATATAACTCATAGGTGATATGGATGAGATTACCTTTGGTAACATAACGTCTATTATGAGCGTTATAGAAGATATTCAAGACTTCATCAAAAGTCTTTTTCTTCTCTTCGTCATAGGTAGCGATATTATCGCTTGTGAATAATAAGCTACCGAATAAAGCGTTTAATTTGCCTAATGCTTCTCTTTGAGCTTTGGATAATTTAATATTATCGTCTCTTAATAAGAAGACATCTGGATCGTTACCAAATAAGTGGTTGTTCATAAATGAACGATAAATAGTGTTTTGTAATGTCACCTTTGTGGATATTCTTTCACGATGGAACATTCTCATATAGAAGACATCGTCGAATTCTAATGAAACATCTGGACCAATTCTTAAATAGTCAAAGTGCTCATAGGAATTGATAATATTTGCACCGCACCCGAGGATGACTTTATTTTTTAACGTTTCTCTTAATAATTGATAGGCTTCATCTTGCACTTGGCATCTCGTTTTACCTTTATAAGTTGGTAAAGCCGCTGCATAGAGAAAGTCTAATTTGAAGAAATCAACACCCATATCCATATAATTTGTCAAACATTTTTTAATGTATTCAATGACTTCTGGCTTTTCTAAATCTAAAGCGTAGAAACCTGACCAGTTGCCACCCGCTTTAATGGGTTTACCTTTTTTGTCTTTTCTAATCCAATCAGGATGTTCATTAAATAATCTTGATTTAGTTTCCGCGGCAAACGGGGCTAACCATAAACCCGCTTTAAAACCACGAGAATGGATCTTATCAATAATTGGTTTTAAACCATTTGGGAACTTATTATGATCAACATCCAACCAGTCACCGACAAATGTTTCATAACCATCATCGATTTGGAAAACGTCGAATCTCGAATCAATCGCATCTAAATCTCTTAAGATGATTTCTTCGTTGATGTTTTGATAGTAGTTATACCATGAGGTATAGCCCAATACTTTCTTAACGTTTCTAATTGGGAAAGCGTCCCAGAAAGCATATAAACCTTTTTCAAAGTTGTCGTAGTAGCAATAGTCTAAAAGGGTAACTTCTTGACCTTTTTTCACTTCTAGATTTTGCACATCACTAATGAGATGGATAGAACTACGATCCTTAATTAATTCAATAATTAAATAAGCGGTCTTATAGTTTAAGTTGTAGATAAACTTCTCATGTTGGCCTTTGCTATAAAAGACATCATAGCCATGGCTCTTTCTGATGGAATAGTTATAGAAGTGCGAATCACCATACGCCGACATCGCAAACATATGCGAGATGATATGTGGTGATTTTCTAATGTCTCTTAACTGTGTTGCTAATTTATATTCTTTAGTGTCAGTCCAAGACTGATAACCATTTAAGAAATATAAATCTTTATAGTTAATATGGCATGGATAAACGACATCCGCTTCATCTAAAACGACATCAGTGTTTGCTATTAACTTAACAGTAGTGCGGTTACCATCTCTACTTTCAGAAATGGTAACGTCTGCATTTGAACTACTGATTGTATGTTTTTTATTATTTTTGAAATAAATAACACGCATATTATTATTCAGCTTTTTCTTCGCCTAAATCTTTTTCATTTTCAATGGCTTTCATGAAAGCTTCATCGCCTTCTTTAGCAATGATTTTCATAACTTTCTTTTCTCTATAGAAGAGTAAGAGAACGGCGCCTAAGATACAGAATGCTGCGGCAACGATAGCGACGATAACTAAACCGAATTTGGAGGCAACGATGTCATTGCTATCTGTAGCTTGAGTTGTACCTAAAATCGCTAATGAGGTGAAGAGGATCATCGCTAAGGATTGACCAAACTTCATCGCAAATGTACGAGCGGCAAAGAACATACCTTCTCTATTTTGTCCGGTTGTCACAGCTTCAGCTTCCGCAACGTCAGCGACGATAGATTGTGGAATGATACCTAATAACGCCATTGGTAAGGCAGAGATAATCATAACGGCGATACCAAATACCCAGCTTAAGCCATTAGCGGTAGCAGGTAATTCTGGATTTGTTTCAGCAACTGGTAAGACGCCAGGAATTGATGCGACAGCGGTGATGCCATAACAAAGCGCTAAACCCAAGAAACCAGCGATAACGAGTTTCTTTTTACCGAATTTCTTAACCATCTTGGTGACAAATGGATAGAAGACAGCGCTTAAGACAGTCATACCACCCATGAACACCATAACCATACTTTCATCGAAAGCCATTGAAACTTTAACGAAGAATGGTAAACCGGTTTGGAACATGGTTAAGCCAACCCAGTACATGATGTCTGAACTGGAGAAGGCTCTGAAATCTTTATTTTTGAATGTGGAAGCTAATGATTTGAAAACGTTTTCGTTTGATGGTTTCGATTCCACGAATTCTTTTTCTTTTAATAAGAATGTTGGAAGGAGCATACAAACCGCAGCAATAACCGCTAAAACGATAAAGCAAATACGATAACTCCAAGCAAAGCCAACGGAACTTCTTAATAAGCCAGCGAAGACGAATGGTGTATAAGCAAGTAATGTGCCAGCGAAAAACGTTAAAGAAATCGCGGTGGAGATGAACATTCTATCTTCTTGTGTTTTGCCATATTCAGAGATAAGTGCGTTATATGGCGTGCAGTACATTGTCATGAATAAATAGAATAAAATGATTGCAACACTAATCCAGACGATATTTAAAGCGTTACCTGTTTCGTGACTACCAAATGGAGCGCAGAACAATAAGACGGTAACAACTGCTAATGGGATAGCAGCGATTTGCATAAATGGTGTTCTTCTTCCTCTAGGATTTTTACTTCTATCGGACAATGATGCGATTAATGGGTCTGTCACAGCGTCGAAGATACGGCTTAACGCAGTAATTAAACCTAAGATAGTCATAAAGCCACCAATGACTAATCCTGGATGGATGTATTGGGTAGCACCGGCACCAATATCTTGAGCGGATGGTAAATAATAAGTAACTAACCAAGCGCTGATGATACCAGAGAGCATTGACCAACCAAGTTGACCGATGGCAAAGATAATCATTTGTTTCTTTGATAATCTTTTCATAATAATCTTGTGAGTATTTAGTCTAAATTCTACTCACCCTCCTTTTATTTTTTTCTAGCGTTAGACTCACTAGTTTTTGAGTGCTGAAAGAATGATATCGATTAGACACTCAATTTGGGTTTTCTTCTCAATGACATTGTCTTGAGTTAAGACCGCTTTTCTAATCGATAATTTTTTGCATAATTCAAGCAAGGCGTGAGTGGTGGAGAAATAGAAAATGGTAATGTCATTTTGCTTTTTCACTGAGCCATCTTTTAAGCCTTGTTCATATGCTTTCATAAACGCCTTTTCATATTGGCCGACGACTAGTTCATATGGACTAATCGCGTCGCTGTCATCATCGCTCATGAAAACATCAAAATCGTTGATGAATTTGAAGAATTCTGGGTGAGCATTAAAAATTTCAAGATAGCTCAAATAGAAGATTTTGATTTTCTCAAAACCATTCTTTCCTTGCTCTAACTTGAAATAATCAGTGTTAACAGCTTGTTGTAACTTCATCGCTGCTTGAACGACTAAAGTTTGTTTTTTTCCAAAATAACGATAAATCGTTGCTTCACCAACCTGTGCGGCTATAGCAATGTCGCGGATGGTGACTTCTTGAATGGACCTAGACATGAATAAATCCGTGGCCATGTCCACAAGGAAATTAACTTTTGCATCTTTTAAGCTCATAATTATTTGTGTGATAGTCTATCTTACGAAATGATAGACGGTCTATCATTATTGTAAAACATCTATATTTAATGTCAACAACAAATATTAAATAAATAAAATTTATATTAAGGAATAATGCTTTAACAAATACTCAAAATGTTATAAAGTTAATGTGCAATCGTAAGAGGTAATTATATGAAATTAGCGAAATATTGTATTTTAAGTGCCGCTTTAATTGGCCTTAGTTTATCTGCTTGTAATAGTGGGCCAGTTGAAGAGGAAGAAGATAACACAATTCCAGTATTCGTTCTTTCTGGCCAATCAAATATGGAAGGTAGTACCTATTGGACTCATCCAACAAGCAATATTCCATTATTAGAAAACTATTTCGAAGAAAGAGAATTAGACTTTGCCCCTGTAAGAGATGGTATCCCAAATGTTTTAACAACATATTATGGTTTCTATCATCCAAGTGGCTGGACAAATGCTCATACTGCTTCTCCTGATACAAGCACACCAGAAGCTAGGTTAACTCCTAACTTCCAACCGACTAAGGTTGGCATGGGTGTTGGTGATGGAGGTTATAATCCAAATCCATTCTTTGGACCAGAATTAGGTTTGGCCCACAAGATTAAAGACGAAGTGAGCGAGGACAATCCTGTTCATCTAATCAAATGTGCTTTCTCCGGTTCGGGATTTGTTTATGATCCAGGTTCTCAACATGGCGCAGATTGGCTTAGCCGCGAAGATGATCCAACTTTATCCTTGTTTTATTTATTGAAACAATACACACATAAGTCTTTAAATGCTATTGAAGAATCAACTGGCAAAACACCAGTCATTAAAGGCTTCTTATGGCATCAAGGCGAAACGGGTAGAGGAAATCCAGACTATGAAACCAATATGAGATCGCTATTAGCGGATTTCAAAGAAGAATTCAAAGATTACGCTCCTGATGGTGATGTTGACAATATCGCTTTTATCGACTGCACAATCTATGACGGCAAAGGTACAAGTTCTTTAAATTATGGGGATGCCGTGAACAACGCTAAAATGTCGATTGCTGATGAATCGGAAGATGATTTGAACTTCTGCATCAACGCTAACCACGAAGAAGGTGGTTTAGGATTAGAAGTTGGTGATGACTCAAAAGGCGGTTATAATACATATCACTACAATACACCAGATGAGTTTAAACTTGGCGAAGCCTATGGGCAAATGATTTTGGACCATAACCTTCTTTATTAAGTACGTTTTTTCAAAGGAACCCTTCTTTGCTAGAGAGAGGGGTTCTTTTTTGTTTATTTTATTCGTGTATAATAGTTACTGCGCTTGTAGCTCAGTTGAATTAGAGTGCAACCCTCCGAAGGTTGAGGTCACGTGTTTAAGTCACGTCAAGCGCACCAAAGATAAATAGAAAGATGCGGGTATGAAAATTATTCGTATTTTTTTATTTTTTCTCTTTACAAACAATATACCTCGTAATATGATGTATACCGAAAAGCGAGGTATGTATGGACGCTCAACTAAAAAAAGGTGTGCTCGATGTCTGTGTTCTAGCAGCGATTAAAGATGAAGATTCATATGGCTACAAGATTATCAAAGACTTAAAGCCAATCCTTGAATTATCCGAATCCACTCTTTATACGATCTTAAAACGTTTAGAAGAATCCAGGATGCTAGTGGTGCGATCAACAGAGTTTGAAGGAAGACTCAGAAAATACTATCACATCACACCAACTGGCCTACAAAGACTTGAAGACTTTAAGAATGAATGGAAAGAGTTAATGGACATATATGCTTTCATTGATAAGGAGGATTATCACTAGTTATGACAAAAAAAGGATTCTTATCCTCATTGAGGAGTAAACTTCAAGGTTTACCACCTTCTGATATCGATGAACGCATTGGTTTCTATTGCGAAATGATCGATGATCGCATGGATGAAGGTAAAAGCGAAGAAGAAGCCGTCGCTGAAATCGGCAGTGTTGATGATGTGGTCAGAGATATCGCTAAAGACACTCCTTTAGTGAAACTGGTCAAAGAAAAAATCAAACCGAAAAGACGTATTAGACCATGGGAAATCGTCTTATTGGTGTTAGGCTTTCCACTTTGGTTCCCATTACTCATTACATTCTTTGTTCTCGTTTTAGTGTTCTGGATTGTGATTTGGGTGATGGCTATTGTGACTTATGTCCTTGAAATAGCCTTTGCTGCGACATCAGTGGCTGGCGTTGTAGCATTTGTGGCCTACTTCCTTAACGGGCAGACAAACTATACCGCTTTAGGCGCTTCGGTGATGTGTACGGGTGCCGCCATCCTTATGGTGTTTGCCTGTATCGGTGCTACAAAGGGTAGCATTGCCTTAACAAAAAACATCATTACTGGTATCAAAATGTTATTCATTAGAAAAGAAAAAGGGGACAAATAAATATGAAAGGTCTTATTGTAGTTCCAATTATCATTGGTTCAGCTCTATTATTAGCGGGTGGTGCATTATTCGGTGTTGCCGTTTACAAAAGCAGCAAAAATAGCACTCTTGAAACAAAAGAATATAAAGAAGAAGACTTAGGGGCCTTCAATAAAATCGATGTCGATTTAACAATTGCTGATCTCTATTTTAAAAAAGGCGATGCGGTTAAAGTCGTAGTGGATGAAACAAAATACGATGTTCATGATGTGAATGTTAGCGATAACACTTTAGTGATTAAAGGTAAAAATACAAGAAAATGGTATGAGCACATTTTCAACTGGAACTGGTTTGATAGAGTCCAAGTCACAGTTTATATGCCAGAAGGCGATTATGATTCACTAAAAGTGAAATCATCCACAGGTAACATCGTTGTGCCAGAAGACTTCACATTCACAAGTTTTGACGCTAAAGCCAGCACTGGTAATATTACTAGCAGAGCTAAAGTCACAAATAATGTTGATATCAAAGTGTCCACGGGTAACGTTTCTTTAGAAAGTGTCGCCGCTAAAAACATTACTGTTGAATCTAGTACTGGTAACATCGTTTTAAAAAACAATACAGTTAGCGAAAAGATCAGTATTGATTCAGATACGGGTAATATTAGATTAGATAACGTCACATGTGCGGATTATTATTCCCACGCTGATACAGGAAACGTGAACTTTGTTAACACAACTGTTACCAATAAAATCGAAATCAAAAATGGTACTGGCTATGTCAAGATGACATCTTCTGATGCGGAAGCATTAGAGATTAAAACAAGCACGGGTAACGTCAATTTAGAATTATTGACCCCTAAAATTGTCTACGCTGACACTAAAACAGGTAGCAAAAATGTTCCTACTTCAACAGTTGGTGGCTTATGTAATATTACGACATCAACAGGTAGTATCAAGGTGACATTCCTTAGTTAATTAGCCATAAACATTAGCAATGACGAGACGATAAATGTCTCGTTTTTATTTTGAAGATTATCTATGATAATCTACGTTTTGAGACTATCCTAGTAGAATTACATTTTTTGATAATAGAATTTTTTCTTGATAAATAGATTTATTCTTTAATCTTTTTTGATTAAGTTATTAGCAGTTTAAAGGAGGATTCATTATGGCCATTAAGATTTACGCCGACGCTGGTAGTAATTTATTCAAAGGAATAATTGAAAAAAGAAATGCGGAAATCAAGATTGTTAATATGTCATTAACTATTGATGAACGCATCTATAACTGTTATGAAGATGAAATTGATGTCGATAAATTCTCCCATAGTTTTTATCAAAAGATGCGCGAAGGCAAAAACATCAATACTAGTCAAATAACTCCATACACATATTTAGAGGCTTTTAAAGAAGATATCGCTTTAGGTAATCAAATCATTTGTTTTGTAATGGCGAAAGGCATATCAGGAACTTATAACTCTGCTTGTATAGCAAGAGATACTATTAACAAAGAACAAGGAAAAGAAATGGTGTATATCGTTGATTCCGCCACCGCGGGATTTGGCGAAGGCTTACAAGCTATTCACGCTTCTGAATTGGTTAAGAAAGGCTTAGACTTTAACACTATTTGCTATGAATGTGAAAAGTTTAAATTCCAAGTAAGGAGCGAATTTACAGTAGGGGATATCAAATATCTAATTAAGAAGGGACGTGTATCCGCTTTACTGGCAAAGTTCATTAACTTCTTAAGAATTAAATTCATTTTAAAAGGATCAAATAAAAGCAAGATCGAAGTAGCGGGAAAAGTGAGCGGCCGTAAAATGGCTATCCGTCGATTAGCGGAAACTTGCATTGCTAAAATCAAAAACCCCGATAAGCAAACCGTCTATATTTCACATTGCGACGTTTATGATGACGCATTATCGCTTAAGAACTATTTAGTGGATCATGGTGTTAAAAATGTAGAAATATATTTCTATGACCTCATTACAGGCTCACATATTGGTCCAGACTCTTTAGCCCTTTTTTATGTTGGGGATAATAGAGACTAATTATTCAAAATAATCTTTCTATCTTTTTCGCCACTAGTATATAATTATCTCGCTGCCCGAGTGGTGAAACTGGTAGACGCACTGGACTCAAAATCCAGCGGTAGCGATACCGTGCCGGTTCGATTCCGGCCTCGGGCACCATTTTTTGAAAACCAGCTTGATGAAAATCAGGCTTTTTATTTGCTATAATTGGACTATGGCCAAAGAAAAAATAACCACATTAAATTCACGCAGTTATAAATATTTATCCACTAATAGGAGATTTATTTTTAATAGCCACAAAGAATATGAACAAGAAATCATCATCACCATAGTAAATAATGGTGGAACCATTTCTTTCGAAATAATTAATGCAGAAACAAAAGAAACAACCAAATTAGATAACCCAGAAACTGGAACATATACTTTTCCTTTAAAAAAAGGTATGAAAACACAAATCCTAATCAAATCAAAAGCGGCAATAGGTAGCTATAAGATTCAAAAGAAAACAGTTATTGAATAACTGCTTGTTAAGTCATAAAATATATCTATCATAGATAGTTGTCGCGGGAGTAGCGAAGTTAATACCTCGTCAGCACGGTGAATAACCCGGGGATTAGCCAGAAATGAGCAAGACGTGTACACTTTTTGGAGGATTTTCTATGTTTCAAACAAAAAGTGCAAAGGAAGTTTTGCAAGAACTGAATGTCAATTCAGAACAAGGTTTGTCGAATCAAGAGGCTGACGAAAGGTTATTAAAATATGGACCAAATAAGTTGCCGGAGAAAAAGAAAACTCCGCTCTTTTTAGTTTTCTTACAGCAGTTTAATGATCCAATGATTTTTATCCTTTTAGCCGCGGCTTTATTAAGCGTTGCTATTTCAATTTATAATACCGTGCATAATGGTGAATCGTTTGACTTTGCTGATCCAGTCATTATTATGGGCGTTTGCGTTTTAAACGCAATTATTGGTACAGTTCAAGAAAATAAAGCGGAAAAATCACTTGAAGCTTTAAAGAAAATGTCTTCACCAACATGTGTGGTTAGACGTGAAGGCAAATTAGTAGAACTAAAAGCTGAACAATTAGTGCCTGGTGATATCGTTATTCTAGAAGAAGGCAGAACTGTTCCGGCAGACTTACGTTTAATTCAATCCGTTAACTTAAAAACTGATGAATCTTCTTTAACCGGTGAATCTTTACCAGTGGAAAAAGATGCTTCTATCGTCTTTTCTGATGAAACACCAATTGGTGATCGTGTTAATATGGCGTTTATGTCCACGCCTGTCGTATATGGTCGTGGTGAAGGTGTTGTTGTTTATACAGGCGAAGAAACTCAAACCGGTAAGATTGCTCAAATGCTTTCTGAAAGCGATGATGATACTACTCCATTACAAAAGCAATTGGCTAAGCTATCGAAATTCTTAGGAATCTTAACAATCATTATTGTTGTCATATTATTTGGCATTCAGCTAATTGATTTAGCTAGGGCTAATGGTGGTCCTAAAGGCTGGCTTGATGGCATTATCGAAAACTTCATGTTTGCTATCTCGTTAGCGGTCGCTGCTGTTCCTGAAGGTTTACCAGCGGTTGTGACAATTGTTTTAGCCTTAGGCGTTCAAAAAATGGTCAAGGCCAATACCATTGTTAGAAAGTTACCATCTGTTGAAACATTAGGCGCTGTCAGTGTTGTTTGTTCTGATAAGACTGGTACATTAACGCAAAACAAGATGACAGTGGTAAAAGCCTACTTAAACGAACAGCTCGTCGGCGGAGAAGAAATATTCAAAGAAGATTATAAATTCTTGTCCATGGGTTTATCTCTATGCTCTAACGCTTCAGTTGATGAAGGATTATACGGCGATCCAACTGAAATTGCTTTAGTGGAATACGCTAATAAGATGGATCAACATAAAGGCGATTTAGAAAAGATTGCTCCTCGTATTGATGAATATCCATTTGATTCAGTTCGTAAGATGATGTCCACACAACACGAATACAACGGAAAGAAAATCATCTTCACCAAAGGTGCGATTGATTCCATTCTTAAAGTTGCAGACCGTATTTTAATTAATGGAAAAGAAAGAAAAATAACTAAAGAAGATAAAGAAAATATCATGAAAGCGTCTGATTCAATGGCGGTCAGCGCTCTCCGTGTTTTAGGCCTAGCCTATACATATTCTGATGAACTCAAAGAAGAAAATTTAGTGTTTGTTGGTTTAGTGGGTATGATTGACCCACCAAGACCAGAATGTAAAAACGCTGTTTCTATCTTCAATAAAGCGGGTATTACCACAATTATGATTACTGGTGATCACAAGACAACCGCATTAGCAATTGCTAAAGAATTAGGTATCGCTGATGAAAACGGTCAAGCTTTATCCGGTGAAGAAATTGATAAACTCACTCCAGAAGAATTACAAGAAGTTGTGAAGACCGTGCATGTCTTTGCTCGTGTTTCTCCAGAAAATAAAGTGCAAATCGTCACTGCAATTAGAGCAAATGGTAATATTGCGGCGATGACTGGTGATGGCGTTAACGATGCACCAAGTTTAAAACAAGCCGATATTGGTATTGCGATGGGTATCACTGGTACCGATGTTGCTAAAGGTGCCGCTGATATGGTCTTAACTGATGATAACTTCGCTTCTATTGAAAAAGCGGTAGAAGAAGGCCGTGGAATCTACGCTAATATCAAGAAAACAGTTTTATTCCTATTGTCCACGAATATTGCTGAAGTTTTAGCGATGTTTGCTGTTGTTATTATGTCGTTGTTCCTATCAGGAACATTCCCAACTCCATTATTAGCGATCCACATCTTATGGGTTAACTTAATTACCGACTCCTTACCAGCGGTCGCATTAGGCGCTGATGAAAAAGAAAGTGGTATTATGGATGATAAACCGCGCAATCCAAAAGAATCCTTGTTCTCTAGAGGTGGCTATTTCATCACCTTTGGTTATGGTCTACTAATTACCATTACCACAGTCTTTGCTTTCTTAATGATTCCAGTATTTGAATACGGTGCTACATCCCTTCAAGCAATTGCTGATATCTTTGAAAATAATGAAGCTGTTTTAATGCAATCACAAACCGCTGCATTCTGTGTGTTATCGCTATCTGAACTATTCCATATGTTAGGCATGACTTCATTAAGGAAGTCCTTTGTCCATAACTTCTGGAGCAAGAACTGGCTCTTATGGGTAGCGTTCGCTTTAGGCGTTGCTTTACAAGTCGCAGTGGTCAATATTCCGGGCTTAAATACATTCTTCTCATGTGCGCCACTAGATATTAAGCATTGGGGAATTGTCTTTGCTTTAGCATTTGCGCCAGTCGTGGTTCACGAAATTGTTGCACTTATTCTTTTTATAAAAAGAAAAGTTCAAAGATAGTCGTGAGACTCATCGAGTAGAGAAAAAAAGATTATGAGTAGAGTGCTCATAATTTTTTATTTATGTATAGTAATGGCATGCAGAAAAAAACAATTGTCATTATTGGCGCTGGGGTCGCTGGCTTATCAGCGGGTATCTATGCTGAACAACACGGCTTACACGCCATCTTGTTAGAAAAGAACCCATCAGTCGGTGGTATGTGCACAGGTTGGTATCGTAAGGGATACTATCTTGATGGTTGCATCCACTGGTTAACCGGCACTAAGGAAGGCACATTACTTCATAGAATGTGGAAGAACTTAGGCGCTATTGATAAACAAGAAGATATCATGTATCTCGATAGTTGGGGTACATATGAATATCAAGGTCAAAAGGTAACCATGTGGCGGGATTTAGATCGCGCTGAAAGAGAATGGAAAGAACTCTCACCAGTTGATAGCAAGATGATTCATAAGTTTTTTAACATGGTTAGAGATTTCGCTAAAGTCGAGCTTCCTTTAGATCTTCCAATTCCAATGATGTCATTGCCGCGTCTATTAAAGCTCGGATTAAATGTCTTATCGGTTTGGCCAAGCTATTTATTAAGCATGAGAATCTCGTGTGAACAATTTGCCGCTAAATTCAAAAACCCAGCCATTAGATTTGCTTTAACTAAATGCCAAGTTGGTGATGGTAATCTCTTCTCTATGATCTATTCATATTCCACAGTCGTCATCGGCGATGGTGGTGTTCCTCGTGGTGGATCTAAACCAATGGTGGAACGCATGAAAGATAAATTCATCGCATTAGGTGGCACGCTTAAATTAAACGCTAATGTGGAAAGCGTCATTATTAGAGATGATGCCGCTAGGGGCGTTAAATTAAATAATGGTCAAGTTATTGAAGGTGATGCTGTTGTATCCTGTTTAGATACCAACTATACACTTAAGAAATTATTAAGAGACCAATATCGTTTCCCTGCTTTTGAAAGAAGATTTAAAAAGCCAGAACTTCACACATCCCCAAGTTGTGTTTACTTATGTTTCTCAGTTAAAAATGATAAAAATTTACCAGTTCCATATTCATTTGATGTTGAACCATTTGATGTCGGTGGTATTTCCATCAATCACTTAACCATTAGAAGCTATAGTTATGATGATACATTCACTAGAAACGACCGCACGGTCCTCACGGTTTTAATCGATCAAAGCAATAAAGAATATCCATTCTGGAAGCGTTTATCCAAAGATAGAAGCCAATATCTTAAATATAAAAACTTTGTTGCTGAACAAGTGATGAATCGAATTAAAGAACATCTTCCATCAATGGATGATATTGAATTATTAGATGTTTCCACCCCGTATACATTTAATCACTATGTCAATTCCTCTAATGGTGTTTATATGTCATTTACCTTCACCCCATGGGCTAGTATGTTTGCCCATAGTGGTAAATTAAAAGGTTTAAAAGATTTCTATTTATCTGGACAATGGTTACAAGGTCCTGGTGGTTTACCAATTGCCATGACACAAGGTAAGTTTGCCATTCAAAGAATATGCAAAAAGGAAAAGTTATCCTTTGTCTTTGAACCTCTTAGAAAGAGCAAAAAGGCATAGCCTTATAAAAATATTAATTGGTTGTTGCAACTTTTTACCGATTTGATTATTATATTATAGCGACTGCAGTTGCCGACTTAGCGCAATCTGGTAGAGCAACTGAATCGTAATCAGTAGGTTGCAGGTTCAATTCCTGTAGTCGGCACCAGAAGGGTATTTAGCTCAGCTGGGAGAGCATCTGTTTGACGTACAGAAGGTCGGCGGTTCGATCCCGTCAGTACCCACCAAAACCGTTTAAAGAGCCCTGTTAAAGGGCTTTTTTACAAGATGCACGCGTAGTTTAGTGGTAGAACTTTAGCTTCCCAAGCTAATCGTGCGGGTTCGATTCCCGTCGCGTGCTCCAATTATATGACCTGGGAATTATTTTTAGAAATTTTATTAGATTCACTTAAAGACAGCGTTCTTGTTTTTGCGTTTGTCTTTTTATTCCATGTCATTCTTTCTTTCATTGAAAATCCCGTTTCTAACTTTTTAGTTAAAAGAAAGACATTATCTCCTATTTTTGGATCAATATTCGGTTTAATTCCTCAATGCGGAACATCAGTAGTGGCCGCTGATTTATATATTAAGAAATACATTTCTTTAGGCACAATTATCGCTGTTTTCTTAAGCTGTAGTGATGAGGCTTTATTGTCTTTGTTAGCCGCGTGGAATGAGAAAACACTAATGATTTTCCCACTCATTGGTTTAAAACTTGTAACTGGTATTGCTGTTGGTATGCTTATCGATTTAATTGCTCGTCACCAAAAGGTGGAAGAAGTTGATCATATCGATGAAGAGGAAGAATGTCATACCCATCATCATGAGAATACACCTGCGCACGCTCACCTCATTCACCCATTATTGCACGCTCTTAAAATCTTCATTTATGTCTTTATTATTAATTTAGCATTAGGTACATTAATTGGTTTTATTGGTAAAGATAACTTCGCTAATTTCATGATTTCAAACCGCTACTTAACACCTTTATTTGCCGCGGTTGTGGGCTTAATTCCTAATTGTGCTTCTAGTTTATTAATAGCGGAATTATTCTTATCTAATACATTATCATTTGGCGCTTTATTTGCGGGATTATTAGTCAATTCTGGCCTTGGTATGATGGTGCTTTTAAAAGAACATAAAAACATTAAGCAAACATTATTAATTCTTGGAATTTGTTTCTTCGTGGCCGTATCTTTAGGCTATTTAACTTGCTTAGTCGTTGGTTTCTAATTATTTGTCAAACAGCTAAATATGAATGGCTGTTCATTTTTTAGTTGCAAATATGAATGGCTGTTCATATAATAGATGTCGGGTGAAAGATTATGAAAAACATTCAAGATAAAACGATTAGCAAAATGGAAAGGCTCCTCGCAACGGCTTCCGATAAAACAAGATTAAAAATTATGCTCACCTTATTAGATGATTCTTTATGTCATTGTGGGTGCTGCGAACACGAACACAATTGCTCAAGTTGTTCAACTTATGACTGCATGATCGAAAAATGCGTTAATGACATCGCTAATGGAATAGGGGCATCGCAATCTTTAGTATCTCATCAACTCAAAGTTTTAAAAGACGCCGATTTAGTGGCTACTAGAAAAGAAGGCACAAAAGTTTACTATTCATTAAAAGATAAACATGTTCGCATGTTATTAGGCGTGGCTTATGAACACGTGATGGAGGACGAACACCATGATTAAGAAAAAATATCATATCTCTGGCTTTGATTGCCCTAACTGTGCTCATAAATCTGAAGAACACCTTTCTAAACACGAAAAAATTGATTCTTGCCATATCGATTTTTCCACTAATAAGATGTATGTCACCTATAAAAAAGAACAATTAAGCGTGCAAGAAATCGCCGATATCATCGCCCAAGTAGAAAGCGATCCTTTGGACATTCGCGATTTAGACGAAAAAACAAATAAGAAAATATATCACATTTCTGGCTTTGATTGCCCTAACTGCGCACATAAGTCAGAAGTGCATCTTAACAATCAAGCCGCTATTGAAAACTGTCATATCGATTTCTCAACGAACAAGATGTACATCACTTTTAAAGATAAAGAATTAAGCGTTAATGAAATTAAAGCGCTTATCGCCCAAGTAGAAAGCGATCCACTTGATATTCACGAAATCGGCAATAAAAAAGCGGAAGAAACACCAAAGCTTTTCACTAAGAGCATGTGGTTCTTATTAGCGAGAGTCGTTTTTGCGGTTATCGTCATGGTGTTAAATATGACAGTATTTCATCATTTTGATGAAACAGGCTGGATTAGATTTGCTATCTATACATTTACTTCATTACTTTTAGTCTATGATATTTTCTGGCGTGTACTCGTCCATATCAGGCATATGCGCAACATCATTGATCACAATTTGCTAATAAGCATTACGATTGTCGCCACAACAGCATTAGCGGTTATATACTTAGTAAATAATAATGCTGAAATGGGCGTTGATAGAGCGATGGAAGGAATGATGGTTGTTGGCTTATTCCAAGTTGGTCAAATCATTGAAAGAATAGCCACTAACCGCAGTAAACTTGCGGTCATGAACGCTATTCAACTAAGAGTGGAGTATGCAAACCTATTAAAAAATGGGGAAGTTACTAAAGTCGATCCAGAACAATTAGAAATAAACGACAACGTTGTTGTCAGCGCTGGCGAAATGATCCCAGTTGATGGTGAAGTTATTGAAGGTTCTGCTTATGTTGATAAATCTTCTTTAACTGGGGAATTTGTTCCTGTTTTAGCGGATAAAGAAAACAAAGAAGTTTTGGCAGGATGCTTAGTTAAAAATGGTTCTATTACTCTAAGAGTAAATAGGAAATATGAAGATAGCGCTGTTGCTAAAATCATTGACTTAATTTCCAATAGTGGTGAAAAGAAGAGCAAAGCCGACGAATTCATTGGTAAATTCGCCAAATGGTATACACCAATTATTGTTTTATTAGCAATTTTAGTATTCGTTGTCGGTGGTGCCATATCGCGCTTATGGGACGAATGGCTCATTAGGGGCTTAGAAATATTAGTTACTGGTTGCCCGTGTGCTATTGTTATTTCCGTCCCGCTTGCTTACTTTGCCGGCATTGGTTTAGCTAGTAAAAAAGGCATTGTCATCAAGGGTACAAATTATTTAGATGAAATAAATAACATCAATAAAGTAGTGACTGATAAAACCGGCACATTAACTCATGGTGTCTTTACTATTAGTAAAGTGTGTGCCTCAAAAGATAGTTCAGAAAAAGAATTATTGGAGGCTTTATACGCTGCTGAGAGCTTATCGAACCATCCAATTGCTAAGGCTATTTGTCATGATGTTGATATCAAATCTTTAGCGGCTAAACAAAAAGATTATCAAGAAATTGCTGGCTTTGGTGTTAAGACAACTTACGATGGCGAACATATTAGCGCTGGTCACATTGGTTTTATCAATCAAAATGGATTGAATGTTGAACGCGCTGATGAAAACGGCACTATTATATACTGTCAAAAAGATGGCCGTTATTTAGGTTACGTTGTGTTAAATGATGAGGTTAAAAAAGAAGCCTATCAAATGGTCTCATTGCTACACAAAGAAAAGATGGCGGTTGTCTTATTAACTGGCGATAAAAAAGAGAATGCTGATGCATTACAAAAAGAGTTAAATCTAGACCGCGTTTATAGCGAATTAACTCCAGAAGATAAAACTTTTATTTTGGAACAAGAAATGCTTGATAATAAGGGCAACGTTGCCTTCCTTGGTGATGGCATCAACGACGCTCCAAGCATTATGAGAAGCGATGTCGGTTTTGCGATGGGTGCAATCGGTAGCGATATCGCGGTTGAAAACGCTGATGTCGTCATCATGAACGATGATCCTGCTAAAGTTTATGAGGCGGTAAAAATTGCTCGTATTGCTCGTCATACCGCTATCTTCAATATCGCTTTTGCCTTACTAGTTAAAGCGGTTGTTGCAATACTTGTTATGATTCCAACAATCAGTATTCCAATGATGATTCCAGTTATCGCCGATACGGGATTAACCGTGGTACTCGTGCTTAATTCCTTATTAATTTTATATAGAAAGATTAGGAAATAATAAAAAAAGTACGCACCCTTTCTAGCATAAGGATGCGTACCATTGGGAACAAATTATTTAGCGAATTGTTCGGCGGTTTCAATACCGATTTCAATCATTCTTAATAAGCCTGTTTGTCTTTGTTCAGGTGTGAGTTCTTCTTTAATCAAGAATGAATCACTAACTGTTAATAAGCAAAGGGCTTTTTTCTTGAGTTTAGCGGCATTGCAGTACAAGGAGAACGCTTCCATTTCAACCGCTAAAACGTCCATGTCAGCCCATTTTTTCCAACCTTCTTTATCGGCGTTATAGAAGACATCGCTTGAAAGGACATTGCCAACGTGAACTGGAATGTTTTTCTTTCTCGCGGAAGTGACAGCAGCTTCCACTAAATCGAAGTTTGCGCCAGCGGAATAATGGCCGTTTAATCCATACTGATGAACCCAGTTACTGTCCGTGGATGCGGTATTAGCAACAATGATATCAAATAGGTTAATATTTTCTTGGTATGCGCCACATGTTCCTACGCGGATAATCGCATCAACATTGTATCTAGAATAAAGTTCATATGAGTAAATACCGATTGATGGCATACCCATACCTGAAGCCATAACGGAAATCTTTTTACCGTTTTTGGTGTAACCAGTATAACCGTAGATATTTCTGACACTTGTCACTAATTTAACATCATGTAAGTAAGTATCAGCAATTAGTTTTGCCCTTAACGGATCACCAGGCATCAAAACAACGTTAGCAAAATCGCCAGGATTGGCACTATTATGAGGAGTTGACATATCTTATTTCTCCATTTCTGGCATTATTTTACATAAGTTATACATGTTTCTCAATAGAGAATGTCTTTGACCTTATGCGCATAAACCACTAAAATATAGTGTTATGAAAGAGTTTGCTATCAATCAAACATATTATAAAGTTCTCTTAACCATATCAGAACTCAACAAAAAATCTTATTATCCACTTAATGAGGGAGTCTTTAAGATTTTGGCAGGCGTTATCGATGATGAAACTAGTAACTTCGTTAATCTAGTTACCTTTGGTACGCTTACTTCCTATAGCAGCAAAAAGATTTGTCACCTTACTCTAATGTTATTTAGGCATGAACTGATTGGTAAGATATTTGATCCAGAAAGCAAAAAACTCTATCTTAGAACAACAGAAAAAGGCGAATATGCTTTAGATGAATTTGCCAAAAAGCATAAGTGCTCTTTTGCAAGAAAAAAGGCTAAAAGTGCAATAACTATTGCAAAAATCGCCTAGTTTTTCCATCTGTTGTTGAAAATATATTAACTAATATATATCATTAAATTACGCCTCAAGGTATAAAGGAAAAGACGATTATGGAATTTTTATGGGATAAAGATCTAGCAAGATTCATCATCTCGCTAGTTGGCATTTTATTGATTTATGGACTTTTAGTTTTCATCCTCATTAAGGTAGCTAGACGTCGTATTTCTTTCATTTTCCTTAGTGTTTCTTTTGTCTTATTCCTTGTCGGTTTCATTTTTAGATTAGAATACCTCTGCATGTTAGTGGCGTTTATTTCTGCGGCTGGTTTAGCGGCTTGCTTCTTTGCTAACCTTGGCGATGTTCGCAAATTTATTGCGAATCCATTCTCCAGAGTGACTGCGAAAGCTGCTAACTTTGGTATTGAAAAAATCTATGACAGTCAACAATTATTCAAAAACATTGAAAGCGCTGTTATTTCTCTTTCCAATGCTCGTATCGGTGCAATTATTACTTTTGAAAAGAATACATCCTTAAAGGATATTATGAAAAATGGTGTTCCAGTTCACGCTCCAGTGACCTCTGAATTACTATTAACAATTTTCTATCCTGGCACACGTCTCCACGATGGTGCTGTTGTTATCCATGGTAACGAAATTGTCGCGGCTAGTGTTTTCTTCACTCCAACTACTAAACCATTCGCTGGTAAATATGGTTCTAGACATAGAGCCGCTATCGGTATCTCTGAAATCTCCGATGCCATTACAGTGGTTGTTTCTGAAGAAACAGGTCGTATTTCCTTCGCTGTCAACGGTGACTTAGAAGCCGTCAATCAAACAAACTTCTTGCGAGTGTTTGAAAATTATATGGCTGATCATTCTTCTGAAGAATAATGGACACAAAAGAACTATACGATTATATTTTGAAAATCCAATCCATCGCCAAAATAGGATTGGTTTTTTCTAAAGACCCATACGCTATTACTAACTATCAACAAATTAACGATTTGACTTTAGAGATGCTTGAAAAGCTCATGGATATTGAATTTCATAGACCAAATTATTTCTCTAGAGATATTTATCCTACACCAAGCGTGTCAGTGAGGGCGGTTATTCTCAACCAAAATAGGGACAAAGTCTTGATGGTTAGAGAGAGTAATAGTGGGACTTATTCCTTCCCTGGAGGATGGGCTGATTTATATGATTCAGCAGGCCAAACAGCGATTAACGAATCGAGCCAAGAAGCTGGTGCGGATATCGAAATAATAAGGCTAGTTGGAATACTTAATAGAACCCCTTTCAAAACAAATGTTGGCGTGCCAGAATATCTCGTTGTTTTTGAAGCCAAATTAAAAGGCGAATTGCACGAACATGAATATGAAACTGATGATGTTGATTGGTTCCCATTAGATAAGCTCCCACCTTTATCTAGAAAAGTGGCAAGAGAAGAAATAGACCGCGTCATCGACGCTGTTAAAAACAATAAAACTATCTTTGATTAATAAAAAACACAAAATGTCCTTAAATTTTAAGGTCATTTTTGTTATATTATTTTTACTATGGGAAATTTACTTATTATAAATAAGCTTTCAAACATCCAATTAGCGTTCTTCATCATCGCGCCGGTTGTTGTTTTATTGTTTGCGGCATTTTGTCTTTATTTCCCAATCTCCCATGCTTACCGCGTTAAACATTTCCAAATCCATTACTATAAAAAAGTTTATCGTGTGGCTTTGGATCACGATTATTTCCTCATCAATCAATTTGTTTTTAAAGTAGACAATTCAAAAGTCGCTAATGTCGATCATATTCTTTTTGGCGGTAAGTACATTTACGTCATCACTTCAATGTATTATCAGGGCGATTTAGTGGGCAAATACCATGACAAGTCGCTTGTTTTCATCTCTCACAAGGGTAAAAAATGCTACACAGATAACCCGTATAACCAAGTGAAATTCTTGGCAAGCAAGTTATCATCTTCTACTGGCATCGATCCATCTTTAATGATTGGTCTTGTTTTAGTTAATGATGATTGCAAAGTGGCGGTTGAAAGTGATTCAAAACAATTTTATATCATTCAAAGAAAGCGTCTTGCCGCTTTAATAAAAGCTATTGAATCCCGTCCAGTTTCTGAAATCAATCAAACGCAATTGGCAAAGGCCGTGCAAGCGATTGCAAAACAAAATAGGAGGAAAAAAGAGTGAACGAATCTCTAGCCTCCCAATCTTTTAAGCGCTTTAAAAACAACATTGCTTCATATTTATCGGTTGGAGTGTTATGTGGTTTATTTTTTGTATTGGTGACCGCACTTTCATTAGTTGATGAGTTAGTGCTTATTATTGGTATTCCTGTTTTAGCGTTACCATTTTTATTTGCTTCCCATATTTCTTGCTATTTGTTAAGCGTTGGAGAAGAGATCAAACTCGGTTCATTTTTCCGCTATTTTGTGAGCTTTTTTAGACCGCAGTTTAGAGGTAGTTTTAGAGGTATCAGTTCATTTCTAAAATCACTTGCTGTTTATGGTGTTATTATGCTCATTTCTTACTTCGCTTTTTATATCGGCTTTAAAGCACAGTATGGCGATTTATTCTTGAATTCTGCTAACGAATTAGTGAATCAATATTTAGCGGGTCAAACATATGAAGAACTGCTTGTAATTCTAGAAGCAAATGACGGTTTGATGTTAACCTTCATGATGTATGTCTCAGCGTTCCCGTTGCCATTCGCTATTGCCGCGTTTATGGGCTTTATTTCCTTTAATTCTATTTCACTATATTATCGTGCTAACATCAACAATGGGACACCTTCTTTGATGCGTTTAGCAATCGCTAATGCCTATAGTCGTTATAGAAGGTCTTTAAGAAAAGATTGGTTGAAATTAAATTGGCCAGTATTCGTTTTACCATTAGTTGGTAGTGCTATTGGTGTTCTTGTTTACTTTTTAGTGGTGAGGAACCCACTTTATTTAGCGCCGTTAGTTAACGCAGGCGCGTTTATTCCTTATATATTCTTTCTTCCATTCTATTTTCCAAATATGGAAGTTTTATACACCCGTTATGAGAACATCTTCAAGGAAGGCAATAAGATGGCCGTTGAATCGCTTTTAGAACGCATTCAATCAAGCATTGATCTCAGCGAGGAAGAAAAACGCAACTTGGAGAATTCATTTAAAAACGATAATGAGGAGAAAGAATAAAAAACCTAGACATAAGTCTAGGTAATAAGCTGTCTGGAGCAAGTGACGGGAATCGAACCCGCATATTAACCTTGGCAAGGTTACGTTCTACCACTGAACTACACCTGCATTTGGATTTCCAAATCGCGCCTAATTATTATAGCAAAAGAAAATTATCTTGCAATACTATTTTACTAAGACTTTTAAGAGGTAAAAATATGATTACAAACAAACAATTAGCAGACCTAATATTTCCTAACGTAACAGAAACAATCGAAGATTTAGAAAGAAGATATCCTCCAAGAAACCTTCCAGAAGGAGCAGAAGTTACAAGATTTGCCCCTAGTCCAACTGGTTTCTTACATACTGGTTCCTTATTCACTTCAATGATTTGCCGTAAAGTAGCAAGCCAAAGTGGTGGTGTTTTCTATATCAGATTAGAAGATACAGATACCAAAAGAGAAATTGCTGGTTCAGGCGAGCAACTGCTTGAACAACTTCAAATCTTTGGTGTTAATCCAGATGAAGGCTATTTAGGAAATAGTGAAAAAGGTAGTTATGGACCATATATCCAATCAAAACGCGCTGACATATATTGTGTAGTTATTAAGCACCTTTTAGAAGAAGGAAAGGCTTATCCATGCTTCTGCACAACGCAAGATTTGGAAGCTTTACGCCTTGAACAAGAAAGCAAAAAACTAAATCCTGGCTATTATGGCGAATTTGCAAAATGTCGTAATTTAACCAATGAAGAAAGATATGAAAGAATCAAACACGGCGATAAATTCGTTATCCGTTTTAGAAGTAGTGGTGACTATCATAACAAGATAAAAGTAAGTGATTTAGTACGCGGTCAATTCGAAATTGCCCAGAACGATCAAGACATTGTTATCTATAAAAGTGATGGTCTTCCAACATATCATTTCGCCCACGCAGTCGATGATCATTTCATGAGAACAACCACTGTTATCAGGGGTGAAGAATGGGTCGCATCATTACCAATTCACGTTGAACTTTTCGCCGCTCTTGGCTGGAAAGCACCACGCTATGCACACCTCCCAGTCATCATGAAAATTGACGAAGAAACAGGCAATAAACGCAAGCTCTCAAAGCGTAAAGATAGAGAGGCAGCAGTGTCATATTTTATTGAAGATGGCTACCTTCCAGAGGCGCTCATTATGTATCTTATGACCATTGCAAATTCTAACTTTGAGGAGTGGATTTTAAGCAACCATTTTGAGGGTATGCAAGACTTCGTTTTCTCATTTAAAAAGATGTCTCTTGATGGGGCATTATTTGACATGGGAAAACTCAATTTCTTCGCTAGAGAACTACTTGCAAAACTGAATAAAAACGAGATTACAAACCTCGCTATTTCCTATGCTGAAAAGTATAATCCAGACCTCTATCAAACCATCAAATCTGACCAAAATTATTTCACTGAAATCATGAATATTGACCGTGAAAAAGCTAACCCAAGAAAGGATTTTGAGAAGTTCGGAAACGTCCTTGAAATCATCTCTTACTTCTATAAAGATGGCTATGATAAAGCTATTTCTAATGGCTTACAGTTTAATGAAAAATTCACTAAAGAAGATATCATTGAAGCTCTTTCCGCTATCGAAAAAGAGCTCCAAATTGGGGAAGATGAACAGTCTTGGTTTAACAATTTAAAAGAGATTGGAATTAAACTAAATTACGCCGCAAATAACAAGGAATATAAGGCAAATCCTGACAATTTTAAAGGAAATATCGGCGATTTAGCGGAAATTTTAAGAATTACACTTACAGGAAGAAAGAACGCTCCAAGCCTCTATGCGGTGATGGCTTTACTAGGTCTAGAAGAGTCGCATAGACGTATGGAATGCGTTATCTCTTTAATTAAATAATAAATGAGGGTATAATTACTCTCGCTGGCCCTATGGAGAAGCGGCTTAACTCATCGCCCTCTCAAGGCGACATTCACGGGTTCGAATCCCGTTGGGGTCACCAATCGAATAATTAGTTAGCAGTGATTTGCTAACTTTTTTTCATTAAAAATAGTGGCGATTTGCATGCTTATTGAAAATTTGGTGTTGCTTATTATTTCGCATGCATATATATTTTATATACACAAGGAGTCTATACTATGCTTACGAAACAAAGAAAGACCGCCAAAGGTCTAATAGTCATTTTAGTTATTGTTTACTTGTTATTTGCTATATTTGCCGCAGGATTTGTTTTGTTCGGTTGGCAAGCCGACAACGATATACTTGGATCTTTGAAATATCCTTTTGTTGATCAATTGGAATTTTTCAAGTTTAATCCTAATGGCTTAGCCGGTGTCGTGAAGTTTGTGATACCTAGTTTATTCTATGCGTTTGCCTTTTTCACAATCCTCTTTTTAATCATTGGTATTGCGGTTGGCGCAAAGAAACATCGTCGTATCACAGCAGGTAGTATCATCGCCCTCTTTTTAGGCCTACTTGCTTATTACATGACAGCAACTGGATTAAACAAATATTTATCCGTAGTTTTAAAGGCTGATCCATATGCTGACGCTCCAATTTTGGTCTTCATTCTCGCTATCGTTGTGATGGCCTCAGCAGCCCTTCTTGTCCTCTTCTCATATGTGGCGTATTTCATGTCATTAGCGGAGGCTTCCAAGAACCCACGCGTTGAACAAAAACAAGAAGAAAATGCTGAGGAAAATCCTGTCCAAGAAGGCGAACAAAAACAAGAAGAAAATGCTGAAGCTCCAGCACCAGAAATTGCTTATACAGAAGAGCCAGTCATGTTCGAACCAATCGAAGAACCTGAGATGGAATTTGAACCACTTCCTGAACCTGAGCCAGAGCAAAAACCTGAGCCAGAAAAAGAGGCTGAAGAAGAGGAAGATTTTGATGATTCAGATTTCGAAGAAGAAACAAAACAAGAAGCTCCAGCCAAGTCTGATAACGATGATTTAAAATCGCTTCTCCGCGAAGTTGTTCGTGATATTGTTAGAGACGAAATTGCTCGCAATAACGCTAACCAACCAAGAAGTGATTTCAACCCATTAGCAGGTGGTTCAATTACCGGCGCAACATTCGGTGGACCATTAGTCGTTCAATACTTCAATGGTGGTATCAATTCCCCAGCCGCTGCTCAACCAGCTCCGCAACCAGAACCAGTTCCAGCTCCTCAACCAGTTCCAGCACCACAGGAAGTTAAAGAAGAGGTCAAAGAGGAACCAAAGCCTGAACCAAAGCCAGAGCCACAACCTGAGCCACAACCTGAGCCTCAACCAGCTCCAGCTCCGCAACCAGAACCAGAACCAGAACCAGAGCCAATCCCTGAAGAAGCTCCAGTCCAAGAGGAAGTTTTGGAACAACCAGTTGAAGAACAACCAGTTGAAGAACCTGTTGAAGAACCAGCCGTTGAAGAAGCTCCAGCTGAAGAAGTTCAACCAGAACCAGTCCAAGAGGAAGCTCCAATAGAACAACCAGTTGAAGAACAACCAGTTGTTGAGCCTCAACCAGAACCAGTTGCAGTTGAAAAGAAACCAATCATCCGCATTCCGTTCACTGAAAGAATGATCAACGCTGATGATGAGATGAAAAACAACTATAACGAACTCAAAAACGAAATTCTATCTTATGGCGTGAATTCAAGAGTGTCAAATTCTGGCGATACGTTCCGCTTACATAGAAAAACCTATATTAAGATTACTATCGCGGGATTGAGCTTAAAACTCTACTTCGCTTTAGACCCAGAAGAATACAAAGATTCTACTTTACCAGTTCAAAATGCTGGCCATAAAGGCATTTATGCCGATATCCCATTAGTGTTTAAAGTCAAATCAGGTTTATCAATGCGTAGATGTAAACAACTCATTCAAGATGTCTTTGATAAAAACGGCCTTGAACAAGGTGAGATTAAGAACATCAATTGGGTCGAAGAATTAAAGAGCGAACCACAAGAGGAAGACGAAAACTAATCTTCAAAAATAATAAATATTAAGGTATGCTTGCATACCTTTTTATTTATGCCTTTGTAATTATATCTAATGTATGATAATTTATATAACTGCAGCCAGCAAAGAAAGGAAGTGGTTCATTAATGGATGTGCCTCTGTCGTGGCTTATCATTAGTGTTTGTGTATTAGCACATTTTTTCTTTTCTGCTGGTGAAACCGCTCTCGCATGTGCCAATCGATTCAAGATGCAAGTCGAAGCGGATGATGGTAAAAAATCAGCGCGATTAGTACTTCACGTGTGTGAAAAATATGACCGCGCTTTAATAACAGTTTTAATCGGAAGTAATATTGTGGCGATTGTCGCTAGTGCTGTTTCGACAATCCTCTTTTATAATCTTCTTTCCAATTCTGGCCTAGTTAACGATACGATATCTATGATATCGTCAATTGTTATTTCCTTATTAATTTATATTATCGGTGATGCCTTACCAAAGACTATCGCTCGTTCCATACCTGATACATTATCTAAAGCGTTTGTCTATCCAATCTATTGGTTAATGGTTTTGCTTTTCCCTATTTCATTTGTTTTTGATAAGTTTGCTAGACTCATCGAAAAGGTTTTTAAAGTTAAAGATCAAAATACATTCGACGAAGAAGATTTTGAGAATGTTGTCGAAAAAGTATCTGATGAAGGTATTATCGAAGAAGAACAAGGCGATATTATTCAATCCGCTTTAGATTTTGCCGACACTAATGTTAAAGAGGTCTTAACACCACGCAATAAAGTGTTCGCTCTTAATATTAGAGGTTTAGATAAAGAAAAACTCCACGAAATAATCTTAAAAACCGATTATTCCCGTATTCCAATCTATGATGGTAATTTCGATAACATGATTGGTGTTTTACATATCAAAACCTATATTAGTGCCTATTTAAGAAATCCTAACGTTTCAATTAGAAGGAAACTCCAAAAGCCATACTTTGTTTCATCTAAAATCATGATCGATGATTTATTTAATGGTTTTAAGAAGCATCATACCCATATTGCTTTAGTGAGAGATATGAACAAAAAAATCATCGGCATGGTGACCATGGATGATGTTTTAGAAGAACTTGTGAGCGATATTTCAGAACCCGCAAGAGTGAAAGGACGCAAATAGTATGAAGTGGTATTATTGGCTTATCGTTGCTATTTGTGCATTGCTCTCAATGTTCTTTTCCGCTGCGGATATGGTGTATGGCGTTGTAGATAAAGATCGTTTAGCAAGAGAAAAAGGCAAAAAGGAAAGACGCGCTAAACTCGCAATTAAAATTGCCGACGACTATGAATTATCAATATCTGCGATATTGTTAGGCAATAATATCGTTAATATTTTTGCCTCATCTATCGTCACCTTTATCGGATTAGCTTTAAGTAACGATAAGAACTTAGGTACAACAATTTCCACAATTTGTTTCACAGTATTCATTATTATATTCTGTGAATTCATCCCTAAGGCATTTGCTAAGAGATTTAATTATTCATTATCATTAACCTTTGCATATCCAGTTATCTTCTTTAAATATTTATTCTTTATCCTTGTTTGGCCAATTGCTAAGCTGTTTAAATTATTCGGTAAGCTATTTGCAAAAAAGAGTAAAGAAGAAGACCAAATTGATGAAGACGTCTTAACCGAAATGGTGGACGCTATTGAAGAAGAAGGCATTCTCGAAGAGAATGAGGCTGAATTAGTTAGAAGCGCGATTGATTTAAATGATATCGAAGCTTTCGAAATCATGACTCCTAGAGTTGATGTTTTTGCTATTGATGTTGAGGATGATATCAATGAACTTATTAAGGATAAGGATTTCTTTAGATATTCAAGAATCCCAGTTTATGAAGAAACTGTCGATAATATTATTGGTGTGTTGCCGATTAGAGTATTAGCTAAAAAGTTATTAGCTGGAGAAAAGGTCACCGACATTCGCTCAATGCTATATAAGCCATTAGTGGTACCAAGAAACCATCAGATTTTAGATGTTTTAAAAGAGTTTAAAGAAAGCAAAATCCATATCGCTTTAGTGATTGATGAATACGGTGGTACCGAAGGTATCTTAACAATGGAAGATATCTTAGAAGAAATCGTTGGTGATATCTTCGATGAAAATGATGAAATTGAAGAAGAATATATTGAAAAAGGCCATGGTGTTTATATCGTTGATGGCACGATGAACTTAGATGATTTCTTCGAAGTTATTGGTTATGAAGAAGAAGTGGAAACCGACTACACAACCGTCGGTGGATTCTGCCAAGACATCTTAGATAGATTCGCTAAAGCCGGTGATGAATTTGACTTCTCCCATTATCATTTTACAGTTCTAGGAGCCGATGAATTCACTGTCGAAAAGCTCAAAGTAGTAGATACAGAATTCGAAGAAAAGTAGTGTAATAATGGAAAGTGGATTCCGCAAGGTAATAGTCATATCAGTAGGAAAGAGTAATTCTATTGAACTTAACCACGCTCAAAACGAATTTGCTCTTCTTTTAAAAGAGATCAACTGTGAAGTAGTGGCTTATTTTTCACAAAATCTAGAAAACGTTGAAAGAGGCACATATGTCGGCGTTGGTAAACTTGTTGAAGTTGCTTCTTTTTACAATCAATATAATGAGGAAAACCCAGATTATCCGATTGATTTAATCGCTTGCAATTTTGAATTATCAGGTTTGCAAAAAAAGAATATATCAGAGCACGTCGGCGCTGAAATCATCGACCGTACCTTTGTTATTCTCGATATTTTTGATAAAAACGCTAAAACAAGAGAAGCCCAACTTCAAGTCAACATTGCTAGACTTCAATATTTAAAGAATCATCTCGTTAATGAGATGGCATCATATTCACAAGTGACTTCTGGAAGCGGCCATAACAAAGGTAAAGGCGAAAAGCAAATCGAGTTATCAAGAAGACAAATTAATAACGCTATTACACAAAAGAAAAAAGAGCTTGAATCAATAAAATTATCAAGAAGAAATATGCGTGTTTCACGCTTAAATAATCCTATTCCTAAAATATGTATTGTAGGATATACAAATGCTGGTAAATCTACTTTAATGAATCGATTAATTAACCTCAGCAAAGAAGATAAAACCGTCTTAGAAAAGAACGCTTTATTTGCAACGCTTGAAACAGCTACCAGGGGTATATCTGTTTATGGATATCCCTCATTCTTTTTGACTGATACCGTTGGTTTTATTTCTCATTTGCCAATCTATTTAGTAGACGCTTTCCGCTCCACTTTAGAAGAAATAAAAGAAGCCGATTTGCTTGTTCAAGTAGTCGATATATCTGATCCATTTAAAGAAGAAGAAATAATGACCACGAAACAAATCATTAAAGATTTAGGGGCCGATCATATTCCAATGATTAACATTTATAACAAATATGATTTATTAGGAGGCCCAGTTAATTTCCTTCCTAAAGAGGACGAGTTGTTTGTTTCTTTGCATGATGAAGAGGATGTTGTCGAAGCCTTAAAGTTTATCGTGTCTAATGTCACGAAAAATTGGGAACTCTATCAAATTGAACTTCCTTATGATGT
>JAFSPN010000016.1 GCA_017442875.1 Bacilli bacterium | reverse complement strand
GAAGCTAATAAACACCACGATGATGACGACTTGCCGTTCTGAATTCTATGAATGGATTAAAAAAGTCAGAAAAACAAACTGGACTATTAAGTCCCTTGAACAGCGAAGAGAGCATTTTGCTCACATATGGTATTCAATAGGTGGACCATCTTTCGACCAAACTGGTGGCCATAGCAATGATCCATTTTATGTGAGAGGAATGAACGCTCTTGATAAGATGCTTGAAATCGATAAGAAACTCGATGAACTTGAACCTGTAATAGTGGAATATAACAAGTTCTATGATTCATTACCGAAGAAGTATCAATTGATCCTAACAAACGTTATGTTTCATGAACCTACGATGGTTTCAATAGCGTACTCTCTTCATTGTTCTCGTAATATGGCCTACAAACTAAAAGACCAACTTATAGATAAATGGAGCGAAAGAAAGAAGTGAATTCAACGCCCTATTCATTGGATGTTTTCTTAAATACTAATAGTTAAGAAAGACGAAATGTGGTATATTTCTATATGAACTTGGCATTTAAGCCTTATACATACTTGAGTCGGAGGTTTTGTATGGCTACTAATTGGGATCATCTTGCTAGTGGTGAAGCACTAGCTGAAGCAGCAGCGATAAGAAGTAAGGATGGCGTTGAAGAAAAAGTAAGCGCCGAATTAGTCGCTTCTAAAGAAGCTCAAGGGTGGACAGTTAAGAAAACATATAAAAACGGATCTGCATTAATGGTGTTACCGAAGAAGATTGGTGATGCTTTTGAAGATGAAGTCTGGATGATTTTTTATAAAATGGGCTTCACCGTAATGAATGCTGATAGACATTTTAAACTTTCCTATTCAGAGGAATATCCCGACTTAACCAAACAATTAGATGTTATCGCCATAGATGATGAAACTTGCTTATTTATTGAGTGTAAAGAAACTGAAAAGTTTGAAAGAAATAAATCATGGCTACAAGAAATTGCTGAAATGGAGAGTAAGTATAAAGGACTTATTAGAGAAATTAGTAAGGAATATCCTGGAAGAAAATTCAAATACATTTTCGCAACTAAAAATTATGTTCTTGGTTCCCAAGATAGAGATAGACTTTCAAATGCTAAAATAGCTTATTTTGATGATGAAACAGTAAGTTATTATAAGGCTTTAGTTGAACATTTAGGCTCAGCTGCAAGATATCAACTTTTAGGTAATCTATTTGCACATCAAACAATAAAAGGGATGGACGAGAAGATTCCTGCAATTGAAGGAAAAATGGGAGGATATACTTATTACTCCTTCCTTATTGAACCTGAGAGGCTTCTTAAGATTTCATACATTCTTCACAGAACTAACGCTAATCATGATTTGATGCCAACTTATCAACGTTTGATTAAAAAGGACAGATTGAAAAAAATCCGTGAATTTGTTAATAATGGTGGATATTTTCCAAACTCACTCATTATTTCGATTGATGCTAAAAACGGACTTAGATTTGATAGAGCGTCACAGAACACTTCATCTGTCTCAAGAATAGGTACTTTGTACCTACCAAAAGAATATCAATCTGCGTATGTTATTGATGGACAACACCGTTTGTACGGATATTCTGAGTCTAAATTTGCTTCAACAAACACTGTCCCTGTAGTCGCTTTTGTTAATATGGATAAAGATGAACAGGTAAGAATGTTCATGGATATTAACGAAAATCAAAAAGCTGTTTCTAAGTCTTTAAGAAATACTTTGATTATAGACTTAAATTGGGATTCCCCTGATTTAGCGAAAAGAAAAGAAGCGGTTATTTTACATATTTGTCAGAAACTTGGTGAAGATAAAGATTCCCCATTATATGGAAGAGTTGTCACTGGTGAAAACACCGTCACCGATAGAAGATGCATCACAATTGAATATTTAAAAAACGCAATCGAAAAAACATCATTCTTTAACAAATACAAAAAGAATGAGATATCTGAACACGGAGTTTTAGATAGAACAGAGAGCAAAGAAACTGCCGAGATTATCTATCCATTTATAAAAAAGTCACTTGATGTAATTGAACAATTCTGTCAAGAAGAATGGGAAAAAGGCTCAGCTGGTTATTTAACCATAAATAACATGATGGTCGCTGTAATTAGAATTATTGGCGATATTGTTGATTTAGTAATTAAGAAATACAATTTGCCATCTGTGATTTATGATGTCGATGATTTATGGAACAAATGTGAAGATTGGATTGTTTCACTCGCTGACACAATTAATAATTTACCAATCGAAAGAAGAAACGATATTAAGACAGCTAAGGGTGGTAGTGCTAAGGAGACATCCTGGAGAACCCTTCAAGTTGCTTTCAATCACAATAATAGCGAGTTTATAAATGATGATTTGGAAAAATATATAAATGAATATTGTGTTGACTACAATCCAGAGGCGTCTGAATTTGTGTCTAAAATCAAACAAAAGATTATATCTTGCGTCAAAGAAAAATTTATTGTAAATGATAACTGGCAAAACGAACTTATCCCTGAAGATTTAGCTTTGAGGGTTAGCAAGGATATTGCTGCTTTGAAAGTTAGAAATTCTCGAAACGGTGTAGAAAGAGATATCGAGTTCTGGGAGATGATTGGTTTTGACGATATTGGTAAAATTGCATGCTATAAATCAAACTGGACTTTATTCTTGAGAGACATTTTGGTGAATCCTAATGATCAAAAGAATAGAGCAGAAACACTCGAATGGTTGAAGTCCATGACTTATTCCGAATCAAGAATAAGCAATGGCAAGCAAGTAACGAGAACAGAATTTAAGAGAATAAAGGAAATTTACGATTGGCTTATTGGAACTGAATAAAATGGAACCAGTATTAAAATGGGCTGGTGGAAAAAGAAAACTAGTCACAAGTATCATTCAACTTATAGATTTAAAACAACTTAACAATCATAGATTGTTTGAACCATTCTTTGGAGGTGGTTCGTTAACTTTTTCGTTGGAATGCGAAAAGGCCACAATAAACGATTTAAATCCAGAATTATATAACGTCTACATTCAGATTAGGGATAATCCTGATGAATTAATAAAGGCACTTAAAATTCATAATAAAAATCATTCACATGATTACTATTACAAAATCAGAAATTTAGATCGACTCGCCTCTTATAAAAAATTATCTTTAATAAAAAAAGCGGCAAGAATAATTTATTTGAACAGGACATGTTTCAATGGTCTTTACAGAGTAAATTCGAATGGATTTTTTAATGTCCCATTGGGAAGAACTACGTCTGGAAAGCCGGATATAGTGTGTGAAGATAAGATTCGCGCTATTTCAAAATATTTAAATAAACCCGGCATTGAAATATTAAATTGCGATTTTGTAGAAGCTGTTAAAACAGCTGGAGAAGGCGATTATGTTTACCTGGATCCTCCATACGACTACGAACCTTCTGGTTTTACCTCTTATACGAGCAGAGGTTTTTCTCAAGACGATTTACGTAGATTAGAAAAATTATGTGAATCATTAGTAGAGAGAGGTGCAATTGTTCTTGTTAGCAATAATTCGACTCTTTTTGTTAATGAAATATTTTCAAAGAATATATTTAAATTCAACTATTTAAACGTTCATAGAAATATTAGTGGAAATAATAGTGGAAGAAGGACTGTTCGAGAGGTTTTAATTTATGGAAAGAAATGATATACCATTCCCTCAAGCGGATGATTTTGAAAAAATAATATCACTGATTAATATTGGAGACGAAGCAAAGCTTCTTGATAAACAATTTCTAAGTTTTGTGCTCGAAAACGTCACGGATAGGCAAGTAATGTATTACTTATCTGCTGCTATGTATCTAGGATTGATTGATAAAGAGAAACACTTCACCGAGAAAGGAAGCTATATTAGAAATCTTTCACAAACTCGTCAAAGAATAGAGTTAATTAGATTAATTATATCTGACAAGGTTTTCGGTACAGTCTATGTAACTGAAAAAGTATATGGAGTTAAATTAGAAAAAGAAGAAGTTATCGATATAATTAAGGACGTGTATCCAAATTATAGCGATGAGCTTTACGATAGAAGGTATCAAACTGTAAAAAAATGGTTACTTTGGATTGATGATAATTTGAGTAAATAAAAAGAGGATTAATCCTCTTTTTCAATTATATTATTAATTTGAATACCAATCTTTTTAATAATTCCACACACTAGGGCGTTACCCATCATGAAGTAACGTCTTTTTTCTGGCATTCCAGAATTTGTCCAGTTATCAGGGAATTGATTTATTCTTTCACATTCAACAGGAGTTAGGATTCTAAGTTTGCCATTTGTAGGATCCTTAATGATGTGAGTACTTCTGTTAGTTGTTCCTTCAGAAGTAAGCATTGTTCTAGCCGGAAGTGATAATTCATCATAAGGAGACATCGAACCTTCTGCATAAATGTATTCATGCCCATTCTTATCAACTCTAGGAATCTTTTTTGAACCACGGAGATACTCATATTTCTTTCTTTGCGACTCACTTAAGAAGTAGTGGTCATCAACTCCGTTAGATTCAGCTATTTCACCTAAAGTAATAGGAGCGGTCTCGATGGCTTTGGTTTTTACCGTAAAAACTTTATCTCCAATCATGTACCCTGCATTTTCAAATGCGGCACGGAATTTATCTGATACTTCAACTAAGTCTTTGTAGTCATTCATGAAGTCAAATTCTTTGATTGATTTAGCATTAATTTCTTCAATTGGGAACTCTTTAGCAAAAACACCAGTTTTAGAGATGATTTCGGCCGGGGATGACCTCTTCATTGCCTTATAATATTTCGTTGACTTATGATAGGCGAAAATATAAATACGACGTCTTCTTTGAGGATGGCCATATTCAGCGGCGTTAATGATTCTCCATTCCATCGCATATCCTTGCTCTGATAAGCAGCGGAGCATAATGCCAAAATCTCTGCCTCTTTGTCTAGCTGGAGATTTGACCAATCTATCGACGTTCTCCAAGAGAACAAAAGCTGGTTTCTTGGCTGTTAGGATGTCATTGATTTGCCACCAAAGAACACCTTTTTTACCTTCAATACCATGTGAACTGCTTAAGGAATGAGCAACTGAATAATCTTGACATGGGAATCCACCGCATAAAAGAGTGTGGTCTGGAATAGATTTTTTATCAACCTTTGATATATCAATATTCGAATTATCTACTGCATGAGGAAAGCGAATATTATAACAATCGAATGCGTGTTGAGATTTAGTTGATGGTTCCCATTGATTAGCCCACACAAAAGTAAATGGTCCATTTTCAATGGCTCTTCCATTTTCGTCAATCGTAGTGATGTTGTTTAATCCAACACGGAATCCTCCGACACCAGCGAATAATTCAATTACAGTCTTTTTCATATTTAGAATTCTACACTAAAGAGTATAAAGGATCAAGAAAATTTTATCAAGATCAATAAATTCTTTAGATAATTTATTCACATATACACACGTGAATGCGCTGTAAAATCACTTATTCTTTTGATATACTCTTGATATGAGTGTTAATCCTGGAAGACTTTACAATTCAGTTGATGAATTAATGAAGCAATTTGATGCTGCGGTAGGGAAAAGATTCAAAGAACTAGATGTCAATCATAGACTAGTTGGAAACGGCAACAAAGGAGTACTTGGACAGATAGTGGAAGAAGGAGTCTTTCATTATCCTATTAATTCTGACCATAATGCTGATTTCCCCAATTTAGGGATTGAATTAAAAACTACAGGTATTTGGAATAGAAAAAGAGATATATCTGCTAAAGAAAGATTACCTCTTTGTGCTTTTGATTATATTGCTACTGAAAATACTCCGTTTGAAGATAGCTATGTATGGTCGAAATGCAAGAGTCTACTTATTGCGATTTACGAATATTTGGATGGAATGCCATATGGAGAAATGATGCTTCTTAAAGGATTTTTACATGCATTCACTAAATCGGATATAGAAGTCATTAAAAATGACTACGAAATATTACAGAACAAAATTAAGGCTGGCAAAGCTGATGAAATTTCAGAAACCGATACTAATTATTTATCGGCTTGTACATCAGGTGCTGGCCACGGAAAGAAGGATGTTACAGCTTCTAGACATTTTGGTATAGATTTAAAACCTCGAAAATTCGCTCTTAAAGGCGGATACATGACTCAAATAATTAGAAAAATTCTAACCAAACAAGAAGTAGAATCTATTATTGAAGCAGCTGAATTAAAAGAAAACTCGATTGAAGATATTATTACAAGTAGATTCAAACCATATTTTGGTAAAAAGGAATCTGAATTGATTGATTTATTAGGCAAGCCAACAGATTCTAAAAATAGATTTGAACGTTATGTTGCAGCGATGCTAGGTGCAAAAGGAAAAGTAAATTCTGTTGAGGAATTTGCTAAAGCAAACATTCAATTAAAAACCATTAGATTAGAAGAAAATGGAACCATTGAGCAGAACATGTCTTTTCCTGCTTTCAGCTTTATAGATGTCGCTAATCAAGAATGGGAAGATAGTGAATTCAGAGAAATGATGACTAACCAAAAATTCTTATTTGCCATCTTTGAAAACATTAATGGTGAATACGTATTTAAGAAAATAAAGTTCTGGTCTATTCCTGATAGCATTTTAGACAATGATGGTCAGAAAGTATTTAATGAATTAAAGGATGTACTTTTGAGCGGAAATATTGTCAGAGGATTCCAAACACAAAAGGACGGAAAGGTTATTAGATTGAATAATTTCCCTAAATCAGCGTCAAACCCATATATCCATATTAGGCCACATGGTCAAGATGGTGGTGATACAAATCCTCTTCCTGTACCTGATAAATTAACTGGCCTAACCGAATATACGAAGCAATGCTTCTGGCTAAAGAAGTCTTATATTCTTAGTGTGATAAAAGGTAATTAAACCCTTTAACTAATTGTGGTTATATCAAGTGTTAAGTATTCAGAACATACCGAAACACTAAAACAACTTATCAGAACTAATCAGAACTCACCATTCAAAAGTGGTGGGTTTTTCATATTTCTTTTTATTCTTAAATAAATCCAATATGGTAGAATAAAGAAGTTGCATGAGTGAACTTAAAAGAATCTTAGGAAGAATTGGATTTTATTATTTGCTATTCATCATCAATAGTGTTCTTTTGGTTAACGTTATCCCTGATACTTTCCCAACAAGAAACTTAACAACCATTTTCTTATTATTTCTTACTTTTTGTTTAATTATCTATTACTCACACCGAGTCACATCTAAAAGAGGACTATCATTACTTATAAAATCAATATCCTGGATGGCGTTGTTATTGATTCTATTTAGAGGCATCAAATACAGTGCGTTCGCTAATGTTGATGTTCTTGCTAGGTATTCATGGTATTTCTATTACATCCCAATATTGTTGATACCGCTTTTCTTCTTTTATATTGCCTTACTGGTATCTCGTAAAGAAGGAGAAAAGATTCCAAAACCATATTTTTGGATGCTTGGACTAACGCTTCTTTTCATTGCTTTAATCTTAACGAACGACCTTCATCAACAAATATTTAAATTCCAAGATGGATTTATTAATTGGAATAGCGACTATTCCCATGGCTGGTTATTCTACGTTATTACTGTCTGGCAATATTCGTTATTTATCGCCACAATAATTATCCTTGTTATCAAATGCCGTGTGAGTGACTCTAAGAAGAATGTTTGGATTATTTTAATTCCTGCCTTAATTGGTGCATTGATGTATATTTTACTTTTAATTGATAAAGTTCCAAAGATTAATGACACATCAATATTTGAGTTCCCAGAAACACATGTTTTTACTGTAGCGATTATCATCGAATGCTGTATGCAGCTTGGATTAATTCCCACCAATAGTGATTATGGGAAGATATTCAAAAATTTATCAATATCCGCACAAATTACGGATGAAAAAGGCAATCCAGTTTATATCTCTTCAAGTGCAACACCTTTAAATAAAGAACAATTCCTTTTGCCTAATGGAGAAAGGATTGATGAACATACCATTCAATATAAGATGAAACTTCCTGGAGGATATGGCTTTTATCAAGATGATGTTACCGAACTAGATAGAATCAACGAAGAATTAGTGGAAGCCACTGAAGGATTAGAACAAGAGACTGAGCTTATTAGACTTCGCAATGAACTAGAAGAGCAACAATCAAAGATTAAACAAAGAAATATCCTTTACGATAAAATTGCTAAATGCACGCAAAATCAATCTCAAAAAATATCTGAATTAGCCTTTATCGGTAAGTCTACTAAAGATTCTAAAAAGAAAGATGAATGTCGTAAGAAGATAGTGCTACTTGGCTCCTATATCAAAAGATACGCCAACTTAATGCTTCTTTCACAAGAGAATAACAAAATCGAATTAGGAGAACTCAAATTATCCATTTCCGAATTTTTGCATTATTTAAATTATTATGGCATCCCTGGAGAATTTGTTGGTGATCCTAAAGAAAGCATTTCTTCAGATGCTGTTTTAGCGCTATTTGAGGCTTTCGAACTCGCGATTGAAAATAATATCGATTCCCTTAAAGGAGTCTTTGTTAATCTATATATCGATAAGGACATTAGGCTAAAGCTAGTTCTTGAGAACATGAATAACCAGCTTCCTAAAGGAACTATCAGTAATTTGTTAAAAGTTGGCATTTCTACAGATATCCAAGTCGAGGATGAAGTAACTTATATTTACTTTAATGTTCAGAAAGGAGAGAAAGAGTAATGGTATCTTTTGGTATGCTTAATGATATAACTCGCGCTTTCTTTGCTTTGTGGGCATTGTTACTTTGTTTATTCAATATCGCTAATAGTGTTCTTTCATTTACAAAAAGAAAATATGTGTTTGGCGCGATTAGTGTTATCTCCTTTGGGCTAGCCTATGTTTTATGGCAGGTAATCTTTGATTATTCTCTTTTAGACAAAAATGGAGACTGCTCTCCGATGACACAGGCGATGGTGGACATTGGTTGGGTATATTGGTTACTTATCATTCTTTTCCTAACAGGCGAAACAACTGTTCTATTTATTTATAACATCCATTACGAAAGAAACAATCTAACCGCGAATTCAATTAAGACATATCTAGATAAAGTCGATTGTGGTGTCTGCTGTTATAAAAATAACGGGAGAGTCTTATTCTCTAACATCCGCATGAATGAATTGTGTTTTCAAATTACCGGATCTCCTTTATTAAACGGTAATCATTTTAATGAGTCATTATCCGATGATTTGATGTCAATCGGAGAAGAGAAATGGAGATTCTCTACTAGAGAAATCATTATTAATAATGAAAATATGCATGAGATTGTCGCTACTAATGTGACAAACGAATATAACAAGACTCAAGATTTAGAAAAAGACAAATTGGAACTATCTAGAATCAAAAAAGAACTTCAAGATTACAATCTAAGCATTGATGACGTGGTCAAACGTCAAGAGATCTTACAGGCCAAAATCAATATTCATGATGAGATGAATAGATTAATGCTTTCTAGTGTCGCTACTGAAAATCCTAATGAATTAGATAACATCTTCTCTTTATGGCAAGAAAATGCTTTGCTTTTATTTAAGGAAGCCGAAGCAAATGAAAGTGAAGAATTTATGAAGCGAATAGTCGAACTTGCAAAATCGTTGAAGATGAATTTGATATGGGAGAAAGAAGATTTATCTCTTCTTAACGATGAACAAAAAGGCATCTTCTTTCAAACCGCTCAAGAAGCTATCGCTAATGCATCTAAGCACGCGAATGCTGATGAAATGGTTATTACTATTAAAAATTCGAATGAATCTATTGAATGCAGATTTATCAATAATGGCGTTATCCCTCAAAAAGAAATTGTCTTCACTGGTGGATTATCTAACTTAGAGAAATTAGTGAAGAAATATAATGCTTCTATAAAAGCAGAAGTGGATAATGATCGATTCGTTTTAATCCTGTCATTTTCTAACAAAAAATAATACTTTCGGCTGATGTGCGATATGTTTTTGTTAGATACAATATAGATACTAGGAGCAAAAATAGTGGCGTATAAAGTCTTGATTGTCGAAGACCAGAATATCCCTTCAGAACTTTTTAGGATTTATATCGAATCAAGTTCTGATTTTGAGCATGTTCTTTCAATATCAAATTCATCTTTAGCATTATCAGTTTGTGAAAAGAATGATGTTGACCTCATCCTTATGGATGTCATGACTGATCTAGGTCATAGTGGGCTTGACGCCGCTGAAGTAATCAAAAAGAAATTTCCTGATATAAAAATCATCATTGTTACTTCTATGCCAGAATATTCTTGGCTTTCTAGAGCAAGAAAAATTGGAGTGGATTCTTTCTGGTATAAAGACGGACAGAAGAACAACCTTCTTGAAATCATGAATAGAACAATGAAAGGTGAACATATCTATCCTGATGAAACACCTCTTATTCGCATCGGTGACGCTACTAATCACGACTTTACTGATAGAGAACTTGATGTATTAAAAGAACTCACGACTGGTGATACAAACGCGGAGATAGCAGAAAGGCTTTGTATATCGGTAGCAACCGTGAAAAGCCACATCCAACACTTGATGGAAAAAACAGGATTTAAAACACGAACTGAACTTGTTAGTGAGGCGCGCGGATTAGGAATCGTTATCAAAGACAAAAACAACTAAAAAATGAATTACTGGGCAAAATTGCTCAGTTTTTATTTAAAAAGCACATAAAAATCATACTTTCGGCTGATGTGAGAAATTATCGTTCTCGATAAAATAAAAATGTCGGTATAGGGCATATGGACATAAAACATAATTTCTATATTGGTATAAGGCAAAAGTAATTTTTGCTCTTTTATAAGTTTTGTTGGAGGTTCATCTAATGAAAAAAATAACAAAATTGATTTTCACTTCTTTATGTTTAAGTTCGTTTTTGTTGGGTTCATGTGGTAATAGTGAAGCTCCTACCCATAATTATTCAAATGAATGGTCTCATAATGAAACTTCTCACTGGCACGCATGTACGGATGAAGGATATGAAGATTTAAAGAAAGATGAAGCAAATCATACTTTTGTTGATGTAGTTATTCCACCTACATACGAAGCTGGTGGCTATACAACTCATACCTGCAGTGTTTGTAATTATTCTTATACTGATAGCGAGACTGAGAAGCTTGTTCATCATTATTCTAGCGAATGGTCTCATAATGAAACTTCTCACTGGCACGCATGTACGGATGAAGGATATGAAGATTTAAAGAAAGATGAGTCCACTCACGTATACGATGATGAACATGATGCTATTTGCAATACTTGTGGATATGTTCGCGATATAGGTGATCACGTGGCGGAATCCAGTTGGTCACACGATAGCACTCATCACTGGCATGAATGCACTCATGATGGTTGTGAATTAAAATTCGATTATAACGAACATACCGCTGATCTTCATGGCTTTTGTGATACTTGTGGAGAATACCTCGGCCAACTTAAAGACATGCCATATAATGCGATGAGCTACACTTATGAGAATCGAGCTGATTTTGGAACTCTTGATGCAGGGACATATTATTACAGAATAAAATTTTCTCTATATTCAGGAAGCCTTGAAGTTGCTTCAACAAATATGCCTAGCGAATCATATGTTTTCTATTGGAAAAATAATACTACTGGAGAATGGATGCAAAGCGGTGATACATGTAAATTTGGAGCTATAAATACATATGACTCTTTTAGTTATTTGGTGATCACTCTAACTTCTCAGGTGACTGGTGTTTATATTACTTACTATACTCATATGAGCATATAGCAATTATTACAAATAGGCATAAATTGTCTTATGCCTTTTTATTATTACGCCTATATATTAATTTGTGTAGGCGTTTTAATAACTCCGTTACATCAACACATTATGAGAGATTGGAGATTAATAGTGATATTGGTCTCCTTTTTTCATGTTTTTATGCATTTTTGATACTTTTGAAAGAAAAAAGCAGCTCGAACTAACGAACTGCCTCTTCTGATAGTCTTCCATAAAAAGGGTGGTAGTAGACTCGGAGAACGTTTTGAATCCATTCCAGGTTGCTAGTTGGCTTAAATTAATTAATTGTGGTTATACAAAGCGTAAGTCAAACCGTAAATTATCTTTCCATAAACACTGCATATAAGATAAGTTATTTAAAGTGTAAGATATACGTATCTCAATAAGTACATATCAAAACTCATAAAACCTAAATATTTAATACAGTATCGATTAAATCGGTACTGTTTTTATTTATTTGTGATATAATCCCCATTGGGAATGATGTCTCCCTTCTAGAAATAGAAAACCGCAAGAATAAGCTGATGACGTCTATGACTTATTTTGTCGTAGAAATCAGCTTTTTAATTTCTATGATGGAAAGGAGAATTATGAATATATTCTTATCTTTATTTATCATTTTTGGTGGTGGAATACTTGGTGGTTTTGTTTTTGAAAAGATTAAACTCCCTAAACTGGTTTGGTATATCATCCTTGGGATATTAATCGGACCATCATTATTAAATATCGTAGATGATACACTTTTATCTATTTCTTCTTACTTAAGACAAGTGGCGTTAGTAATTATTCTCACTAGATCAGGTTTATCTCTAGACATTAATAATCTCAAAAAGATTGGAAGACCCGCTATTTTAATGTGCTTTGTGCCGGCTTGTTTTGAGATTATTGGCATTACTATATTTGCCCCTTTATTCCTAGGAATATCCTATTTAGAAGCTTTACTTCTTGGTTCTGTTCTTGCCGCGGTTTCTCCGGCGGTTGTAGTTCCAAGAATGATTAAACTTATGGAAGAAGGATATGGCAAAGAGCATAGTGTTCCTGAACTAGTCATGGCGGGAGCGTCTTGTGACGATATCTTTGTTATTGTTCTTTTCTATTCATTCAAGAATCTAGTAGCTACCTCGACATTTGATGCTTGGGGCATATCACAAATTCCAATATCAATAATAACCGGCATTGCATTAGGCATCAGTGTTGGATTCTTGATGGTTTTAATCATTCGCTATCTGAAACTTAATAAAATTATCAATGTTATTCTTATGCTTGGTATATCGTTTGGCATGTTGGCATTAGAAAGCGTCTTAAAACCATATTTTAGTGTCTCATCTTTACTTGCGATTATCGTTATGGCTTTAGTAGTTAATATATTCAAAAAAGAAGAAGCTAAAGAAATCCAAAAATCTTATAACGGATTATGGCAGGGCTTTGAAATATTGCTTTTCGCTTTAGTTGGTATAGCCACAGATGTTCATTACGCTTTTTCTAGAGAAGGTGCGATTATAGTGGGATTAATCTTCATTGCTTTAGTCTTTAGAAGTTTAGGAGTTTTTGTCTGTGTCATTGCCACGAAGTTCTCCTGGAAAGAAAAGGCTTTTATCATTATTTCCTACTTACCTAAAGCAACTGTTCAGGCTTCAATTGGTGCGATTGCCCTTTCTGAAGGATTAGCGTGTGGCACATTAGTGTTGACTGCAGCAGTGGTGTCAATTTTAATAACTGCTCCACTAGGAGCCATACTTATGGATTCTCTTTATAAGAAATTGTTAAATAAAGATGGCCTAATTTCAGAAGGCATTTCTTAAAGATAACTTCAGTACTGATATTTATCGGTACTGTATTATATTCACTAAAGTAACAACCTATCATTTTGAAATGGTAGGTTTTATTATAAAATTATTGATAGTTATGTGGTGGATTGTATTAGTCGTTGTTGCTGTAATAATTCTCATTATCATAATTGCAGCTGTTGTTTCTTCAACAAGAAATAATCGAGGCGATTATGGAGATGGTGGAGGCACTCAAGTTGGAGGCGGTGAACGCATTCCATTCTTTACTCCTGCAAACGACAGAGCAGGGATGTGGGGAGAGAAATTAGTAAACTATCATTTAAGACCTCTTTTAAGAGAAGATGAGTATTTACTAGCAAATCTTCTTTTGCCTCTTAGAAATGGCTGTAAAACAGAAATAGACTGCATTTTAATATCACGCAAAGGAATCTTCTGCATTGAAACCAAAAACTGGGTTGGCCACATCAGTGGAAACGATGAAGATGAATATTGGCATCAAGAGTACGATGACCCATACATGAGAGATAAAGATCACAAGAATCCAGTTAAACAAAACGAAGGTCACTGTGCTGTTTTAGAAAGAAGACTCCATAACAATTATCAAGTCGATAACATAGTTATATTTGCAGACTTAGAAGATGGATGGGGAATTGAGTCTGACTATGCTTTTACAATTAGAAGCTTCAAAGATTATTATCGCGAGCTCAATGATGATGAATTAAGTCCATCTCAAATTAAAGCTGTTTATCAAATGCTCCTTCCTTTGGTGGCTACACCGGAAGAAATGGCAAGGCATAGAGAAGAAGTTAGAAGTAGATTTAATTAAAAAAATTCATCAATTTCTACGCTTAATATAATCCTAGTTATCTAAAGTATAAGTGATATAAAACTCATAAACAACCTATCAAAACTCATTAAATCTCATAAACAAATTACTATGTAAAAGTTTTGAATCCATCGAAAAAATTAGGTTTACAGAATCAATTTTATTTGGTAGATTTTGAGTAAGATGGAATAACTGGCTCCAAGGCCTAGGATTAAGGACGACAAGACGTCGTCTTTTTTCTTGCGGAAATCCGTAGTTAGGCTTCGCGCCCATAAAGGATTTTTCTTTGTAGAACAAAGGAGGTGGTTTTCCATGACGGCCGAAGAAAGAGTGAAGAAGTGGATAGCGGACGATGTCTATTCTGAAAAACTCATGGTCCTTGCTACTTTGGTAAGATGTAAATTCCCTAAAGAAGATATCGCTAAAACCGAAGCAATGACTCTTCAAGAGCTGGAAGAACTCATCGAGTATGATGAGATGTTTAAAATGGCCTTTGGAGGGAATGGCATTGTTCTTCATAAACAATTTATCCAAGAAACAGTAAGAAGATCCATTGGCTATTATAGACCAGAATACGTTACCGAAAAGGATACGATTGATAGCACTGGTAAAGCTGTAAGAGTAAGAACCACTAAGAAAAAATGGTATCAGGGTAGTGATGATGCGCTTTTATACTTTGGTAAAAAGTTTGTTGGCCCTGAGATGGATAAGGATTTAGAAGGTCGTCAATTTAAGGAGGAAAATAAAGTTGTATGTCTGAAGAAAGAACCGAAGAAAAAGAAATAGTGGAAGTCCTCCCTGAAATAGATATGAATCTAGAAATTATCATGCATGACGTGGATGCGATTATTCCTTATGAAAATAACCCACGTGATAATGATAATTCTGTTGACGCAGTTATTGAGTCAATCAAAAATTTTGGATTCCTTGTTCCTATCGTTATTGATAAAGACAATGTCTTAGTAGCAGGGCACACCAGAATCAAAGCTTTAAAGAAAATGGGAATAAAACAAGTCCCATGTATCTTGGCTGATAAATTAAACGAGGATCAAATCAAAGCCTACCGTTTAGCGGACAATATGACGTCCATGAATTCAAAGTGGAACGGTAAACTTGTCCGACTTGAAATGAAGAATCTCCCTGAATTCGACTTTACTAAATTTGGTATGCCAGAAAAATTCATGGATTTCAAAGATAGAATAAAAGTCGAAGAAGATGACTTTGATGAAGG
>JAFSPN010000015.1 GCA_017442875.1 Bacilli bacterium | reverse complement strand
GGTCATCGGTATTGTGGTGGGAAGTCTTATAATTGGATTCTTCCTCAGTTTCTTTGGCATAGAAAGATGACCTTCAAAAACTAAATTCATTATTCCTAGTTGAGAAGGTTTTTTTGGTATAAAATGAAAGCACTTAGGAGGACGATTTAAATGAGTCCAGATAATTTTTATAATGAGGAAGACCTCGAACGCCAAGTCATAGTGCAAGACATCCGTCATAACTATGGTTTTATTTTTAGTCAAATCGAAAGAATCTTTGACTTTTATTATCCTGATTATAATAAAAAGCTCTCAAAGAGAGCAGAGGATATTGAAACTAGAGTCCAGATTCTTAGAAAAGATGAACATTTAACTAATTATCTTTATCTAAACTATTTCTCAGTCATGGAACATTATCCATCTTTATTAGTTGGCAATTTAATTAAAGAAAGAGAAGAAGTAGGGGAAGATAAGCAATACGAACGCCTTAAAAAATTAAAAGCTTTATTAGAGATCTACATCAGCGATTTGTGTGAAGAATTAAGTGATATTATTAAAAGCAAATTCGACTATGATGAAAGAGAAATAATTAAACAATATTTTAGATAAAAACAGCATCATTTTCTTGAATTCAAAAAAAGGCAAACTTACAAAGTAAGATTGCCAAGATTTTGGCAAGGTTGCCAACTTTTTTACAACCTTAAAAAAACGCTATGAAAAACTTGTAAAAGTTGCTACTTTATTGGTGAGGATTTATCTATGGCAAAAACACCGATTTATAAAACAGAAGAATTCAAACACAAGAACTTTAGTGAGATGACTTTATACAGGTATGCCAAAGAAGCACTTACTGAAGCAGAGTTTTTGATGTTTGAAAGAATAGTTGTTCTGAAGTATTCGAGAAAAGATTTAGAAACATACTTAGGTGTGAAAATTACACCGATGGGATATGAAGAGATGGGACTAGTCCTAATCAACAAAGTTGTTGAATATATGGACAAAATAATCAAATCGAAAGAATTATAAATGATGGCCACAAACCCTTAATTGGAAGAAGTGGTTTTATATTTTAATTTCCACCTATAGCCACCAGCTTGTTTTTGATGTCCAAGTAGACATTCTCTAATTTGTTTGGCGGAAACATTGCTTTCTTTTGATGCAAATCTTATTGATTTAAATTCTACTTTGTTACCTTTTTTATCGATTCTAATGACAACTTTTGAAGCGCGATCAATTATCTCTCTTTTATAAGGGGCTATGGTTTGTAAGACATAGTCTTGCGATTCATATCTTCTCCATTGATACCCACCAACAGAGGTGTTCATTCTAATTGCTTTATCAACAGAACGAGCAAAGAGTCCAAGACTAGTTGCGGCTTCTTTTGCATTTTTATAAGTGCTTACTAAATTTCCTTCATATGTATAACAAGCTACGACTCTTTTTATTGTTCGTTGAGAACTAGATTCTTTTTTGCCTCTCCAATAATAACCAAAAGCTGTACCTTTTTTTCTTATAGCTTGGGTGATTGTTCTTGAATTAATTCCAGTAGCTTTTTCTGCTTCTTTAGGTGTTTTATAAACTGCGACAACTTTTTTATTTAAGTCAAGTTGAATGATTTCTGAATAATAGTAATTGTTGTTATCCAAAAGATATTTTATCTTTTCAATATCGTTTTCTTTGATGAAATAAAAGCCCTTAACAGTTTTAAACTCTCCATTAACACATTTAGCAATTGAAGATGGAGCAACTCCTAGTTTTTTTGATGCGATTTGAATGCTTGAATAAGTAGCAACCAATTTACCTTTCAAATCGTATTGAGAAACTTTTATGGAATTAGGCTTTTCCTCAGCTTTATATGGTTCGATAGTGTTAGGAATCTCATCATCAATAGAAAACTCTTTCCACATGTAATTGTGGCAGGATTTTTTTCTTCCCTTAAGACAATCATATATTCCGTTCCTAGATATATGCATTTTTTGAGAAGCAACAAAAGCCGAAGGATAGATTCTCACAAATCTTCCATCTAAGTGATAACAAGCAACGACAGTGTTCTTTTCCATATAGGTGCATTTTAACCCTGTCGCCTAAGCACATTACTTGGGCATTGTACAGGGATTTTTCAGTATGGAAAATCATTAAAAAACTCTTGACATTATTGAGTGCTTGCAACTCCTCAAAGTAGGCAGTTAGACAACCAAAATCGCAACATTGTCATGTTTTTTAGAAAAAGTTTATTTACTAGTAAATAAGTTGGCACTCAAGGTGTCAGACTGCTTGCTTCTTCTTCTTCTTCTTCTTATAATTGTCCACATGAGGGGCTTCCCTAAAGGGAGAGACTCTAATGGTCAAGGAGCCTTAGCTCAAGTACGGAAGTTCCTCTGTTTATAGTGGTAGAGACAAAGAATCACGGTGCACATGACTCTTGTTCGATCTCTCCTATTATGAACTCGATGACGCTGCTATTCGTCCATATAGGGACATTAAAGAATCGGCAGTGGGGTCGAACTTTGATTGTGGATATCGGTCGAGTTGAAATTGGATTCTCAGGGACTAGATTGAAACAATCGCAAATTTATTCATACTCACAAGGCTAGATAGCCAAAACGGCCTTGGAGACTTTTATCGAAAGGAGAGATTAAAAAATGAATAAATTATTTACAAAAATCGT
>JAFSPN010000014.1 GCA_017442875.1 Bacilli bacterium | reverse complement strand
CTAATTGTTCGATAGGTTGATGAGTGGGTCCATCTTCGCCTACGGCGATACTATCATGAGAGAATAGATAAATAGCTGGTAAATGGCTAAGAGCAGCCATACGAATAGCGGGCTTCATATAATCAGAGAAAACGCAGAAACAGCCGACATATGTCCTTAAACCACCATGTAAAAGCATACCATTTTGTGCACTGGCCATAGCAAATTCACGGATACCCCAGTTAATATTGCGACCTTCGCGGTGCTCAAAGGTAAAATCCACACCATTATCTAATTTGGTCATAACGGATCCTGCTACATCGGCAGAACCACCAAGCAAATTAGGAACAGCTTGTACAAAAGCATTTAGGGCTTTTCCGGAAGCTACACGTGTAGAAGTAGAACTTCCTTCGATGAATTCTGGTTTTACTAGAGATAAATATTTATCAACGGAAAGGTCGTTCAATTCTAAGAAACGTTTTAATTCTTCAGGATATTTATCGCCATATTGTTTTAAAACTCTTTCGTAATCCGCGTAAGCTTCTTGGCCTCTTTTTATAAAAGTATCACGGAATAACGCACGGACTTCTTCTGGAATAAAGAAATCTTCATGATCAAATCCATAAATATCTACTTTGGCGTGTTTGCCATCTTCTTCTCCTAAAGGAGAACCATGGACTTTGCTAGTTCCTTGTTTACTAGAGCCATAACCAATAACGGTATGGACCATAATTAAAGTGGGCTTTTCTTTGCTTTGTTTAGCTTCTTTAATAGCGGTATCAATGGCATCGACATCTTGACCATCTTCTATTTCTAAAACATTCCATTCGCTAGCAATAAAACGCGCTTTAACTTGTTCGGAAAAAGATAAATCAAGGGCACCATCAAGTGTAACTTGGTTGGCGTCATAAAAGAGAATTAATTTATTTAGTTTTTGATGGCCCGCTAAAGAAATAGCTTCTTGGGAAATGCCTTCTTGTAAACAGCCATCTCCACATAATGCATATGTATAATGATTCATCAAACGATTGCCATCGGGATAATGGGCGGCAATAGAAGCTTCGGCCATAGCCATACCAACGGCTTGAGCAATACCTTGACCTAAAGGTCCGCTTGTGGCATCTACACCTGGTGTCCAATGATATTCGGGATGGCCAGGAGTCAAACTATCGATTTGGCGGAATTGTTTAATGTCATCCATGGATACTTGATATTCGCAAAGATGAAGAATTGCATAAAGCAATGCAGAAGCATGACCAGCACTTAAAACGAATCTATCACGATTACACCATTCGGGCATATCAGGATTAGAAACTAAATGACGGGTGAAAAGGGTATACAAGATAGGAGCACTTCCAAGAGCCATGCCTGGATGACCAGATTTGGCTTTGTTAATCTCATCTATGCATAGAGATCTAATCGTTGCTACTGCTAATTCATCAATTTTTTTCATCTTTTTTCTCCTTTTGGCATTAGTAGTTTTTTAGTATATTTTTTTAAATATATTATAACTTTGTTATAACTAGTCTTTTTTTATCACAATTCCTAAATCATCAAGTTGCTTTTGTGTGACAGGTGTTGGGGCTCCCGACATAGGACAAACACCAGCTAAGTTTTTCGGGAAAGCAATGACATCTCTGATATTGTCTGTACCACCGAGAATCATAGCCAATCTATCTAATCCAAAAGCCATACCTGCATGTGGAGGTGTGCCATATTGTAAGGCATTGACAAAGTAGCCAAATTTGGTTTGGACTTCTTCGTCGCTTAAACCTAATATGTTGAAAATCTTCTTCTGGATGTTTTGATCGTAAATACGAAGTGTTCCACCTCCCGCTTCACAGCCATTAATAACGATATCATAAGCATAGCTTAAGGCTTTGGTTGGATCAGTATCAAGATATGGCAAATCTTCGTCTCTTGGACGAGTAAATGGATGGTGAGTGGCTACAATTTCGCCAGTCTCTACTTCTCTTTCAAACATTGGGAAGTCCACTACCCACAATAAATCATAGGTATTAGGTTTAATTAATCCTAGTTGTTTACCATATTGCAATCTAATAGCTCCTAATAATGGAGTTACTCTATTGTCAGGACCAGCAGAAATAATGATGACGTCATTATCTTTAGCGGAAAATTCTTTAAATAATGCGACTTTTTCCGCTTCTGTCAAGAATTTAGCAAAACTACCGGTTAATTCTCCATTTTCTACTTTTAAAACAGCCAGACCGCCCAAACCAAATTTCTTCGCTTCGATTGTTAAGTTATCAATAACTTTACGGCTTGTCGATTCCGCAACACCTGGAACGCATAAACCGCGAATAGCCGCGGCATTCTTATAAGCTTCAAAGGTTGTGTCGCTAAATAATTGTTTTAAATTATGGAGTTCGATACCAAAGCGAGTATCTGGTTTATCACTACCAAAGCGTTCCATAGCTTCTTTATATGTCATTTGACGGAGAGGTAACTTGACATCATATCCAATTGTATTCATGAATATTTCATGAATCAATCCTTCCATCAAATCCAAGAATTGTTGCTGATCTAAGAATGATGTCTCAATATCGATTTGAGTAAAGTCGGGTTGTCTATCTGCACGTAAGTCTTCATCACGGAAGCAACGCGCGATT
>JAFSPN010000013.1 GCA_017442875.1 Bacilli bacterium | reverse complement strand
GCTTGGGGAACCAGAAACTGATGTCCTGTAATAATACTTAGGAACGATTCTTTGGAAATTGGAATTATCAAAATCGGAAGTATGGTTATAAACGACGTCCATATTGACACCGATGCCTTCTTTATGAAGGGCCATAACCATTTGTTTGAATTCTTTAATACGAGCGGCACCATCGCTTGGGTTTGTGCTGTAACTACCTTCTAAAACATTGTAGTTAAGTGGATCATAACCCCAGTTATAATTGGTCGCGCTCATGTCTTTATTATCTAAAGATTCATCAACACTGCTGTAATCATAGAATGGTTGAATTTGGACATGAGTAATGCCTAATTCTTTTAAGTGTGCTAAACCTGTCGAAACAGTGACACCATTCTTAGTGTATGAAGTATTTTCTTCGGCTAAGCCAAGGAATTTACCTCTATTATTCGCAGAGACACCACTATTTGGATTAATGGTCATATCTCTAACATGGATTTCGTAAACAATTGCTTCAGCGCCATAGCTATGTTCACCAAAGCTTGGTCTTGTATCGCTACTCCAACCAGTAATTGTTTGATTGATCTTGGTAAAATTAACGACCATACCACGTTTACCGTTTAATCCTGCTGATTTAGCATATGGGTCAACGACTTCAGTAGTACCTTTTTGATTTGTAACAGTGTATGTATAGTACTTACCACTTAAATCTTCATTAATGGTGATGGAATAAACACCTTTTTGTCCTAAAGTCATTTCTTGTTCTTTAACTTTAGTTAAATCGTTATTATAATCACCAGAATTATAAACATTGAGAACCACTTTAGAAGAAGTAGGCGCCCAAACTTTAAATGTGGTTTTGCTTGGATTAGCTTCATTATCAAAAGTCACACCTAAGTCATTGCCACTATAAGTGTAGTTATTGATAAACTCTTGGGTATCGTAATACTTCGCCATGACAGCGGTCACTTCATCGGTGAACTTGTCAGTGAATTTGTATCTGACTTTGACTGTCGCGGTGATATCTAAAGGTTGTGCAAAGTTGATAACGCACTTCTTAGAAGCATAATCACCAACGGTGAAGTTGCTCACTTCTCTATCGTTAACAGTAACGCTAACCGCTTTTTTATCGAATTTAAAGTTATCATCCGCTGGTCTAACAGTGAATGTGATTTGGCTCAAAGAGTCATAACGGGCATTGCCTAAAGTGGAAATTGTTGTGCTTTCCGCATCATCATACACTTTGGAATTACCTTGCATAAGGTAAACTTCTTGGCAACCACCTGGAGTTTGCTCTTTGATATCAATATAACGGTTTTCTGCGATATCTTTTGTCCAGTTGACAGTTGAAACAATGAAACCGATTTGGGCTGTTGAAGTAAAGCCACTAGCATAGACGCTAGATAAATCAACATCACAAATAACTCCGTAATCGTCATAGGTTGCGAATTGATAGCGATCACCGTTACCACCGTTGCCAGAGTCCCAAACCCAAATTGACCATTTGATATAGTCGGATAATGAGCCATCATCACCTTTACGATGATAATGGAATCTGACCTTGCTTGTGGTAGCAGCGGGCTTGTCACTATAAGTTGTTGTTTCTTTTGTGTAATTATCAACAACTGGAACAAGCGGCTTACTAGAGTCTTGGTTTTTGTTATTGCAACCAGTGACACCAATTCCGGCCACAATCAAGGCTGAAATCAATAAAAAGCGTCCATTTTTCATAGTTAATTCTCCTTAGAAACTAGAAGCATCATAGAATTTTGTTGAAATGGCGATATCGCCAGTTTGTTTGATCTTGTGGTCATCCCAAGCGTTAACATTAGAAATAACGTAATCTTTTGGGAAGATAGCGATTAAGAACGAGGTATCTTTAAACGTTGTTAAATTAATTAATAAAACACCGTTTTGGACAGTATAGTCTTTAGACCAGTGACCATTACCGCTACCCCAACTCCAGAGATAGACCTCATAATCGGTAAAGTATTTTGGATTCATATTCAAAACATTGAAGTAACCTTCTACAACATTAATTGGGCGATACGTGTATGTTTTTTCATATGAGAATTGATCATTACCATATTTAATCTTTAATGCAATAACACCATTAACGGCTTTAGAAGCTGGAAGGTCGATGGTTGTTTTTCCATTAAACTCAACTGCGGCTTCACTATTGATTTGATAAGTTCCTTTGCCATCGGTAATGTTTAATTCCACACTGGCTTTATCAACGAAATAACCACCGCGATTAGAGATAGTGAAATATGGATGTGGTTCATTCTTAGTTTTGGTCAAAACAGCGATATGAGAGGAATGCATTTTAAATGTTGCTTTGCCGTTTTTCACTTCAACGACTTGTCCGCTCATTTGATCGCAATAAAGGCCATCACTCAATTTATCAAAACTAATAGTTACTTTATCTTGTTCAGCGGTAATCAAGTCAACAATCATAGCGCCGGCATCATTATCTGTGTAACGTTCGCACACATATAAATTGCTATCGACAATAATGTTTTCATTAGCATTAAGGAAACGATTGTGGAAACGATTAGCCGCACCAACAGCTGGTTGTTCAAATAAATAGGAACCAACTTCACCGACAACAACGTTGTCTCTAACTGCTTGTCTAGCTAAATATAAGCCTCTACCACCTTTTCTAGCGCTCATCATGGCCCACACTTTATTGACTTGAATAGAACTCGCAATGGTTTCGCCAGAAGTATAGTCATCATGCGATTCGGTCCAATAAACAATGTGAGATGCATCACATTTCTTACTATATGAAACCGTTTTTAAAGCACTTGCGTCTTTTCTAACGGAAGCAGAAACATAACTTGATTTAACTTTGTTATCAGTGATATCGATATATGGTAAATAATCATCTAAAGATCTACCACCACCTGGTTCGTCTAAGATTTCGCCATAGACATATAAATCTTTAGTTGTTTTAGTTTTATAGTATTCTTTTGCTGCACTGATGACGTTAGGGAAGAAGTCGCTAGAATATTGAGGATCAGTTGGTGTCTCAATATGTTTAGCAGCATCTAATCTAAAGCCGTCAATGCCGACATCGATGCATTCTTTTAAAAGCGCTAAGCTTCTAGCCTGCACTACTGGATTAGCAGTATTTAAATCTGGAAGATTGCCATAAGCATAATATTGCGTAATAGCGCCAGAACCGGAGGCGTTCTTATTATGATGGAAAGTAGCTTCTGTTCCACTAGCATTACGCTTAGCGTAGATTTCTGGCTCATAAGCTTCAACATCTGGTGAAACGGTTGGTGTACCATCGCTTTCTAAGTGATCATCATCAATATTAGCTAAATGGTTAAAAACAATATCAGCAATGATGGAGATGCCATATTTATCTGCTTCTGTGCACAATTCTTGTAAATCTGCTTTACTACCTAATGAAGAATTGTCAGCGATAGAAAATGATAATGGCTGATAGAAGCTCCACCATGTTGCACCACCATTCTTAGGTTGTTGTACAGGTGAGATTTGGATTGATTTAAAGCTTGATTCAGCAATTGAGGCAAGATTTGCGGTGATATCGCTATACTTCCAGCAAAAGGCATGGAAGATATTGCCATCTACTGTTGCGGCTGGCATGTTATCAACATAGCCATCGCTTTCCATATTGTTTTTGACGGGCGTAGGTTCGCACGCGCAAAGAATAAAAATCGATGTTAAAAATACTATCCTAGTTTTCATAGTTTTATTATACCAAAAGAAAGGGGAAGGCCTAAAGCCTTCCCTTTTAAAGATTGTTTAAATTAAAGACCTTGGACAACTGTAAACGCAACAATTGTTTTGTTGGAGTTGAAGTCTGCAATGGCTTCGGCACTTAATGTAAGAGTGATTAAATATGTGCCGGCTGGTTTGGAAATATTACCATCACCATCATGATATGTTTGGTCTGCTAAAGCGCCAGCACCAAAGCTATAATTCCACTCACCGTTTAATCTGACTTTGAATTCGCCATCAGCGTCTAAAGTGATTGTACCTGCGAAGGTATTACCTGTTTTTGTTAAAGCGACATCTTCAGCCCAATTATTGAATGCACCAATAGCACCAACGGATGTGATTGGATATGTCTCTGGAGCAACATAACCTTCTCTATCACCAGTCTTGACTAAACCAACACCACACATAATGTTCATATCACCGACACCAGCTTTGTATGTGGCTAAAACAACTGTGTAAACACCAGCTTGTAAAGCAACTGGGTTGGAATCGTGATCGAAATCATTTTCATCTTTTGTAGCAGTCATGTTTGCTGTAATGAATAATGTGGAAGGTGTTAAGCTTTCACCGTGACATTCTGGGGATGGGAAGTGGCATGTTTTGTTCCATTCGTCATCTTCGTTTTTGTCGCAACCACAAGCTTTGAAAGCATAGGAACCGTTGAATTCTTGAACTTCACCATTAACAAGGGCTTTGGCTTTCCAGCCAGCATCTTTGGTACCAAGAACTAAGCCTTCGAATTTGTAAAGGCCTTTAATGCTCTTTGTTTCAAGAGTTGTACCTAAATCGGCATTAAGAGCTTTAGCATCCGCTAAGGAAATAGCGGTCATTCCATTGAATTCTTTGACAGCCCAATCGTTGTCAACTTCTTCTTCGCCTTGAACAACTTTGTTGTTGCCAAACACATTGAAGCTCTCATATGTTTTGTCAACTAAAGGATCATTGTTTTTGGCTGGTTCTTTTGGGCCACCACAGCTCGCAAGAAGAACACACGCTACTCCGAGAGTAAGCATACGAAATAATTTTTTCATAAAAAATCTCCTTTATGTTTTTTACCTAGTAAGCTAGGCTTTGCTCTAATAATATAATCCTCTTTAAAAATAAAAACAATATATTTGTCATTAAATTAATCGCATTTTTGTCAAAAAGTGATTTTAAAATTTTTAGTGCGCGTACATGCGAAATTAATTTTTGAATATAATAAAGAACACGATATAATATTTTTGTTGCGTGGATATTTTTAAAAATATACAATGAAAGACTTCATTTAGGAGGTATATGTATGTCATTTAAAGTACTTTTTGATAGCAAAGAAACAACTTACGATAACCCAGTAACAATCCTCGATGTTGTTGGTCCAAATCGCGAATATGTCTGTGCGACTGTTAATGGTCGTGTTAGAGAATTAACTTATACAGTTGATAAGGATTGCGAAATCGTTGCTTTAACCTGCAAAGACCGTGATGCAATGAGAATTTACGAATCGTCTCTTCGCTTTTTAGTGGCGATGGCGATGCATAAGATTCATCCTAATTTTGAAATCCGTTTCTCTTATAATGTTTCTCGTTCGGTTTTCCTTCAAATTTTAAAACCAAATACCACTGCTTCCGGCTTGATGGTCAAAGAATTAATTAATGAAATGAATCGTTTAGTGGAAGCAGATCTTCCTTTAGTGAGACAAATCGTTTCCAAAGAAGAAGCCGCTAAGATCTTTAAAGAAGATGGATATGAAGACAAGGTTAAAATTTTAAAATATCGTCCAGAAAAGACTGCTCATATTTATCATTGTGGTGATTATCGTAACTACATGTATAGCCGTATGGTTCCTTCGACTGGTTATATTAAAAAATGGATTGTTAAATATTACCATCCAGGTATGATTATTCAATATCCACGTCCAGAAGCTGGAGGCGAAATTCCACCATTTGTCGCATCACCTACCTTTGGTAGAACATTAAAACGCGCTCACCAATGGGGTGTTGCTACGGGCTGTGATAACATCGTTGGTATTAATGAGAGAATAGAAAAAGACGGTGACGTCCAATTCATTACTTTATGCGAACAAAATCATAACCGTCAACTTTGTGAATTAGGTCAAATGATCGAAGACGAAAAAGACTCAATTAGACTTATTTGTATTGCGGGTCCGTCTTCTTCTGGAAAGACTACCTTCGCTAATAGACTTAGAATTGAATTGTTATCTAGAGGCATTAGACCTTTACGTATTTCAATGGATGATTATTATGTCGATCGCGATCAAACTCCACTTGATGAAGATGGCAAGCCAGACTTTGAGTCAGTTAACGCTCTCGACATTGAATTATTCAATCAAAATCTAGTGGATTTAATCGCCGGAGAAGAAGTCGATTTACCTAAATATGATTTCAAATTAGGCAAGAGAGTTACAGGAAGAAAAATTAAACTACCTGATGATCAACCAATCATCATCGAAGGCATCCATGCTTTGAATGAATTATTGACCTCATCAGTCCCTGTTTACCAGAAGTTTAAAATCTTTATTGCCCCACAAAGTCAAATCAACATTGATAACCATAACCCAATGAGCTTGACTGATTTGAGACTTTTGAGAAGATTAGTCCGTGACAATCAGTTCCGTAACGCTTCTGCACAAAATACATTTGATATGTGGCCAAGCGTTAGAAAAGGTGAATTCAGATGGATTTATGATACGCAAGAAGGCGCCAACTACGTTTTCAACTCATTCTCAGCTTATGAATTAAGTGTCATGAAGAAATACGCTATGCCACTACTTGAAGCCATTGATCCAGAAAGTGAGCACTGGCCAGTCGCAGAAAGATTAATCCGTATGCTCAAGTTCTTTGATGACTTACCAGATAAATGGGTGCCATGCAATTCCATCATCAGGGAATTCATCGGTGGCTCTTGCTACGAAGACTTCTAAAAAAAGAACTCGCTAATGCGAGTTTTTTTCTCCCCAAGAAGCTTGGAGTTTTTTAAATGTTTCAAGTTCTCTTTTGTGAATAACAACTAGTTGTGAATAATAGACTTTTTGCATTTCTAAGTATTGCGCCATTTGCTCTTTAGAAACACGCTTAGAGAATAATGAGACGAACACTCTTTCTAAGCGGAAGAAGCTTTCGTATAAACTTAATAGCGTCATGTAATAGAAGTATTCCTTATTTGAATAAATAAGAAGTGGCGTACTATGAATGATTTCGCTTGATATTTCATAGCGCTTAGCATAAGCACTTAAACCTGCTAATTTTTCTAAGCCGTCTCTAAAGTTTAGTTTAAAGGTTTCATCCCCTTCTGGAACAATTGGATATAACCACCCATACTCGATGTATTTGCGGATATCTTTGCTCTTTAAGCCCAACGCTCGCATTTCATCCTTCATCTGATAGAAAACCTTATCTTGTTGTTCTTTATCTTTGATGGAGTCATTAAAAGCGAAGCCAAAGTTCATATGTTTTAAATAATTGTTAATAAGAGGTTCACCGTGTTTATCAAGCAAGATTAAAGTACATTCACATTCGTGAAGAGTTCTCCAAGACGAGAACGCTTCTGTTTCATAACCGCTTAATAATTGTTCTAATATGCAGCGCGAAATAGTTAATGATTTCATCAACAAATCACTAATTAATGTGGATTGAGGGTCATTTTTCTTATATCCCTTAACTATGTTAAGCATGAAGTTAATATACATGTTTAAAGAAGAAGCGGGAGGCAAGAAACGATTCGCCAATTTCTTTTCTACGTGGTTAAAGATGGATAAGGACAAGTATTTATCCGCGGCCACAGAAGCCATGCTTGAGGCAAAGTCTTCATTTTTATTAAATTTTTCAATTTCTTCTTGTCCCAAATGTGAGACTGAATAGAAGTATTCACCAATACAATAATAAAGCAAATCAACTTGATTGATCTCTTTAACCTCTATTTGCACATTTTCATGCTCGAGCATTTGAATGGCTTCGTTAGCGGTTTCATAGATTTCATAGAGATAATCAATATTTACAGGATAACGAAAAGGAACATCGTTAATGATGAGTGTGGCTTGTTCTTTACTAAGTATTTTAGTAATAGCCATATAATCCTCCTTCGTTATTTGAACATCCTTGTTGCTTTGATAGCGGTTTTCCATCCCTTATACAATTTTTTAATTGTTTCTTTTTTCATTTGTGGTTTATAAATGGCTTGGTATTCATGAATGCGACGAATGCTTTCTAAATTTTGATAGAAGCCGCATTGTAAACCCGCCATATAGGCAGCACCTAAAGCTGTTGTTTCTAAGCATTTTGGCAATTTGATTGTGGCGTGCAAGATGTCGCTTTGGAACTGCATGAGGTAACCATTCTTCGTTGATCCACCATCAACTTTTAAAACCTCAATTTTCTTATTGGTTTCTTTTTGCATCACTTCCATCACGTCTTTGCATTGATAAGCAATTGCTTCTAATGCTGCGCGAACAAATTGACTGCGGTTTGTGCTTCTTGTCAAACCAAAGACTGCACCACGAGCATCATCGTCCCAATATGGAGTTCCTAAACCAGTAAAAGCGGGAACGATGTAAATGTTTCCTGATGGTGATTCAAGAGCGACGCTTTCGCTATCGCCAGAATGGGCGATGATTTTCATTTCGCTGCGGAGCCATTGAACAACGGCACCACCGATGAAGACAGATCCTTCTAAGGCATATGTCACTTTATCGCCGATTTGCCAGGCGACCGTTGTTAATAATCCGTTTTTCGAAATAACAGGTTTATTACCGGTATTAACTAAAAGGAAGCAACCCGTGCCATAGGTATTCTTGCTTTCGCCTTCTTCAAAGCATGTTTGTCCGAATAAGGCAGCTTGTTGGTCACCGATTACACCAGTGATATGAATATTGCTCTTTAAATAATCTAATGCACCATAATCCGATGCTGATGGTCTAACTTCTGGGAGCATTTTCATTGGGATATTAAAAATCTTACATAGTTCTTCGTCCCAGCGCATTTCGTTAATGTTATAAAGAAGAGTTCTAGAAGCGTTAGTGACATCGGTCGCAAAAGTTTTGCCCTTTGTCATCTTGTAAATAACCCAGGAATCAATTGTGCCAAATAATAATTCACCAGATTCCGCTCTTTCTTGACCGTTAGGAATGTGATCGAGAATGAAACGCACTTTGCTAGCAGAGAAATATGGGTTCATTAATAAACCAGTTTTTTGATGGATGAGCTCTTTTTTATCGCTCAAAGCGTCACAAATATCCGCTGATTGACGGGATTGCCAAACAATCGCATTATAGACAGGCATGCCCGTTTTTTTCGACCAGACAATTGTGGTCTCCCTTTGGTTTGTTAAACCAACTGCATGAATATCATCAATGGTAATGTTTGCTTTAACCAAGACTTCGTTGATAACGTCCATGACGGAAACCCAAATGGAAATCGCGTCCGCTTCAACCCAACCAGAGTTAGGGAACAAACACTTTACTTCTCTTTGAGCAATTTGAAATGGTTGGCCATGCTTATCAAAAAGTATTGCACGCGTACTTGTCGTGCCTTGGTCAATCGCGAGAATAAATTTCATTTTAACCTCTCCTTGCCATCAGGCTTTCTATTTCGTATATTTCTTTAACGATGTTTTTAGATAACACCACCGCCCCATCAAGAGTAATCAAAATATCATCTTCGATTCGAACTCCGGTATTATATTTAGCAAAATATAGACCTGGTTCAACAGTAATGACGTTACCTTTTTCTAATGGTTTCTCACGGTCGGAAATATCATGCGTATCTAATCCGAGGTGATGAGAAACGTTGTGATAGTAGTAATTACGGATATCTTCTGATTCATCCATAAGTTTTAATCTAACGCATTCTTTCTTTAAGAAATCAGAAGCATATTGTTGCAAATCTTTAATGGTTAATCCTGGCTTTGCATACGCAATGACGGCTTTATTGCAGTTTAAAACCGCTTCATAAATGATTTTTTGAATGCCAGAAAATTTACCATTAACTGGGAAAGTACGGGAAATATCCGCACTATATTCTTCATAGTTATAACCAAGGTCAAATAAGATGAGGTCATCTTCTTTAACCATATCATTTTGTGTTGGGTAATGGAGACATGTGGCGTTTTTGCCAGAGGCCACGATTGTTGAGAAAGCAAGCGTGGCTCTATCATGAGCGCGCCCATACATTTCAAACGCATCAGCAATCTCATACTCCTTCATTCCTGGTTCTAATTTACCTAAAAGGTAAGAGATACCATTATTTGTTCTTTCTATAGCCTTCATAAGGCAATCTATTTCATAGTTAGATTTAACCATTCTTAAATCGCGCATAATTGGATACACATCAACGATTTCTTTGTCTAAATAGTCCACTTTTAGTTTCATATATAGATCTTTCATAAAGAAATCATCTTTAAGCTTTTGCTCTGGAGATGTGAGGTCGAGATAAATGCAATCGATATTGCCATATTGATTATTATCATTAGCCAATGCTAATGAAAGCATTGTTTCAAAGTTATCAGTGGTATAGATATTTTTAATATCAGAAAGCGCTAAAGCGTTATCGACAGTTAAGCGTTTACCAGTCCACTTCTCTTTTAATTCGCTATATGGATCAATGAATAAATAAACTTTTCTTTCACCAATGCCTTTGATCAAAAGAAGAGCGCTGTGTTCTTGTTTGATGTTGGTGAGATAAAAGAAATTTTTATTAGGTGTGAAAGGCAATGTTTCATCTTCACTAGAAATCTTGCTAACACCGGAAAAGAAGATAGCAATGCTATTATCTTTCATCTGGTCGAATACTTTTTTACGACGGGTCTCAAGTTCAAGCATAATCATTATTCTCCTTTAATACGATCAATAGCGGGTTGAAGTTCTGGTAAAACAAGCTTTTCAATTTCACCATTATCCATCAATTTGGTATTCTCGCTATTTAATGGTAGTTTAGCGAGGATATCAAACTTCATTTGCTTAGCAAATTCATCCAAATGTGATTCGCCAAATAGCGGTATCTTTTCTTCGCATTTTGGGCACACAAGATATGACATATTTTCAATAACGCCTAAGACGTGAATGTTCATTAACTCCGCCATCTTGATGGCTTTGCTAACGATTAAAGACACTAAATCTTGTGGGGAAGTGACGATGATTAAATCATCAACCGGCAAACTTTGAAAGATAGTTAAAGCGACATCGCCTGTGCCTGGAGGCATATCAATGAGTAAAACATCTAATTCACCCCATGCGACATCCTCAAAGAACTGCTTAACTAATCCGGCGACTAATGGTCCTCTCCAAATAATTGGATCGGTATCATTTTCTAAAAGAAGGTTCGCGGAAATAACTTTAATGCCTCCGACTGTTTCAGCGGGGAAGATGTAGTTGTTTTCGCCATATGCTTTCTCTTTGATGCCGAAAGCTTTAGGAATACTAGGACCGGTAATATCAGCGTCTAAAATGCCGACTTTAAGACCACTCCTTGATAAATATGTAGCAATAGATGAGGTGATAAATGATTTACCAACACCACCTTTGCCACTTAAGACACCAATGACTCTTTTAATATTAGAGGCATCGTTTTGTTTTGATTTGACGATTTCGTCTGAGCAATTGCCTTTTTGAGAGCAATTTTCACAATCATGATTGCAATCTGCCATAATGCTGTTACCTTTCTATTTTTGTATTATGGAAGCGCTATCAACCGCATTGATTCCGGCTTGTAGATAGGTTCTAAGTAATCTACCTGCACCAAGTTTGGTGCCACCGAAATACCTGACGACTAATAAAGCGACATCCGTTAAATCTTTTTTATATAAAAGCTCAAGAAGCGGATGACCAGCGGTTCCTTTAGGTTCCCCGTCATCACATGACTTACTTTTCATACCGACGCGATAAGCGTAAACGATATGGCGAGCTTTTTTATGCTCTTTACGAAGATTTGCTAGCAAGGGCTTAAAATCTTCTTCTTTTTTTAAAGGGATGAGATAAGCAACAAACTTGCTTTTCATCACTTCGATTTGTTCAATAACGCTATTTTCTACTATATAACTCATATTGTTATGATAATGTGACGTCGTTAAAGAACGCTTCAATATATTGACCATACCAATCAAATGTGAAAGCTGAACTATAGATGTTATAGATTGGCGTGGCTTGATTTGGATTAATTGATGTTTCATCAACTGGAACAAATGGATCGCCATGGCTATCCTTAATAGCAGGACCGCTTCCAGGAACAAGTTCATATGTGGCAATATTCTTAAATAATGGATGCGCTTCTGATAAATAAATGACGCGAGCAATTTCAGAGTTTTTGCCAACTTCACTACCCATTAATGTGAAATTATCTCTTATATCAGACATATGGGCTTTTATGTTCGCGGCCACCACAAGTGCATCACCACCTGACATATAGGTCAAGGAATTAAGAATGCCTTCTAGACCGTTTCTTTCAATCTCGTTCAAGGAAGAATAATCGTCAATATTTAAAACACCGTCATCGTTATCTTGACCGAAGCTATATGCGACATATCGATATGATGGATAATTGGTATCCAACTTGTCATATTGGTTTTCTAAGATGTTGTTTAAAACGCCAGATATGAATTCACTTGCTAAAGCAGAACGCTTACCAGCGTATGGACTTCCAACATTGTAGGAAACTTCAATGATATCTAATATCAATTCTTTGTTTGCCTTAACGGTCTCAATATCGCCAGAACTGAATGTTGATGCATCGATATGGCCGTCTACGAGATTAACCAATCTTTGAATGCCTTTAGCCTCGATAAGATATGTATTATCGCCATGTTGATTCATATGAATAATACGGCTGAAGGCTTCGATCTTTTGTAATGATGTTGGGGCAGGTGTTGATTTGTCAGCATCTCGAGAAACATACGCTGTTAAGTTTTCACCTAAAGAATTATATAGTAAGACACCTTGAGCGGTGAAAGAATGGCCATCAATAGAGTTGTATTCATTATAGACGCCCGCTTGAGAGGTGTTGAAAATATGAGACTTATAAAGGTATCGCATTAAGCCATTGAGACCTTTCGCGTCATCATCGCCACCTTCACCTTTGATGTAGTCGTTCAAGTTATTAACATTAGTGGAATAGCCATCAAAGTTATCACTAGAATCATATTTGGCTAATGCTGACATGAGGTTATAGATGTTATCGATTTCACTATCTTCTGGAGCATCGCCTAAAGTACCTCCAAAGGCTTCTTGACCGATGTGGTAATAAGCATAATTGACTGTATCATAAGTGGTTTGAGTACCAAGATTGATGGCCTCAAAGCCTTTCTTCACTAAACTTGTAACGGAATCACAAACCAAATCAGAATTATTAGTAATAACTAACATTTTCTTAATTGATTCAGGTTCTAACTTATCAAGTTCAAGAGTTGATGTATTGAGTTCTTCGTCAGTTGATACGCTTGCAGCGGTATAAGCTAAATGCATAATCGTATCAATTTCTTGATCCCAAGCATGGCCTTGTTCGTTGTGATAATAAACTGGAATTGAAGAGGTTCCTGTATCATCAGCTTCTGTAATAGCGGAAATTTTCTTAGTCATCTTAGCGGATGCACTTGTGTATTCAGCATGATGAATAGGATCATAGTTTTCATCAAATGAAAGTTCGTCTAAGCCCACGAAGCTACAAACCTTACTCATCATTTCTTCAAATAATGTAAAGCCGTCATCTTCGTACTTATTGGTGTAATAAATTGACCAAGCGTGATCGCGAGCTGGACTATGGAAAAGGTTGCACCCGTGTAAGTGTTTTAATAACGTTGGAAGAACGCCATTACTGACGAACACACCAGCGGTTTCCGTGCCTGTTAAAGCCATAATTGTGGAGCATTTATTGATGCTACCTGTACCCACTAAACTATCGTATTCTTGATAATCGCCAAGCAAATTATAAATGCCATCGATATCACTACTTAAATAACGAGCATTAAAGTCAGCGCTAGAGCGTTTCACTAATGATTCATTATAGTAATAATGATAGAATGGGTCGACACGGGTAAAGTCGACAGAATCTGAGCCACTAGAGATGGAGAACTTATCGTTTTCGATGAATAAGTTATAAATCGTATTAGGCACTAAATCGCATAATAAATCGCTATCGTTAAGAATATTGAATAATTCATAGATGGTTGTGCGGTTATCCGCATTCTTCATGTCGGCGTCTTCAATATTTGTGACTTGTTCGCCTAAATCATCTTTAAGAGAATATATCTTATTAATGGCGTCTAATAAGGAAGCCACTTCATCATGCTGTTTGCTTCTTAGATCGTCAAACTGCACACCACTATGACCTTCGATGTATGTATTGATTTCTTTGTCGCTTAAGAAGGCATTATTAACTAAGTAACTAATCTTACTTGTTGCGTCAGTATAAAGACCATTAGTTTTGTTATTTAAATCCTTTGGTGAATTATCACCAAGATAAATGACGTTCTTGATTTCGCTTTCACCAAGCATGGTGTTGAACAAAGATTGGAAGACCGTCTTTTGGTCAACTTTAGAACTGCCACTTCTATGGAAGACGAAGGAATCATTCATGCCTTTTAAGGCATTTTTCATTTTATCAATGAAGATATCGTCATTCATTTTGTCGTAATGGAGATTACCACTACTATCAAATACGCCAGCCTCGTTAGCATCGTTAACAAACGAATATAGCGTTACTAATCTATCTAATTCTTCCGCTCTTAAATCATAAGCGGCATCAAAGTCGTTAATATCGACACCAGCGTCAACCATATAGACGTTATAAGCACCGCCTAAAGAGAAGCCAGAATAGCCATTGAAAACATTTTCTTCAGCGACGCGGTAGAAGTTATAAGAACAAATGCGTAAACAACTTGTCTCATTAATCGCGGATAATAAACCATCTAAATACGAGACGCTCATTTTATTGACCGCCATTTTAGTGTTATCTTTCTTTGGCTCGAGTATACGTAAGGAATAGGTCATAAAGCGTGTTACTCTTGAGATTTCGTCAACAGCGAAAACATCTTCATAATCAGCGATGAAATCATCGCTAGCGTAATATTCGCCCCACTCGTTATTGAGATAGGTTGTATCATCGGTTAAGTCATCTTTATGCGCGGCTAAGAAAGCATTTTGCTTTTCTTGGAAGGCACCGTAATCACACCAGAATGATGGAAGGTTTGGATTGTCATTAGCCATGCCTCTTACATTAACAAAGTCGCGATAAGCAATATAATGTGTGCTTGGACTACTACCATCAGCGTTATATTTATTCTTCCATTCGAGGAAGTATTGATCAGCGGTTTCTAAATTATCTTCAGGACGTGTACCCCATTCACCCCATGTATCTTCGAGTGTATAGGTGGAATCAATATCAAATGATGGGTCTGCTAATAAGTCGTATACATTTGAATCGACGCTGAAATTACCCATCGAGGAATCGACCTTACCATATAGCCACTGACCGAATTGATAATGGGAAACGTTGTTTTCATCGATGTAAGTAAAAATACCTGAATGCGCTAAGTTATGAAGCATCGCGTTCAAATCAACGATTTTATTGAGTGTCTTAATATCAAAATTGGATAAGAAGTTCTTCGCTTCTTCATCGTCCACTGGAACGATATCATACAAAGAGTCCATCAAATTCTTGATGTTTTGACCTTCAAGAGTCCAATCATTGATGTTTTCAAAAGAAATATTGTTATCGGTGTCAATTAAGAATCCGCTTAAAGAATCACCAAACATTTCATCGAGGAATGGTCCTAATGATGTTGAAAAGATATAGGAATTATCGACTTGGGCAAATAAACCTGGAATATCGTAGTTGCCATCACCGCTTTCTTTGAGTTTCCATAAAGCGGAACGAGTGAGACCATCGCTAAATTCTTCAGAAGCATTCATGATGTCTTTTACGGCGATAAAATGGAGTATGTTTCCAATAGCGTCAAATTCGTCATCCCACGTATGACCTGGTTGTTCGACTTCACGTAGTGTTTCTCTTGTTACGGTTAGGCCCATGCTTTCAGTCATGCTAAAGACAAATTCTAATAACCCATAAACGTTTTCATTTTTCTCATATGTATCACCTGCTTCAGGTGTTGGGTTAATAATTCCGTTATTGTGTAATGTTTTTAAAATTCTTACAAAGGCATCAATGGTGTCTTGATCTTTAAGTTTTTCCATCATCGCGTCAGTATCACCACTATCGCTTGTTAAAGAATAAACGGTGTTTAAATCAGACCAGCGGTCAAGAACCGAGGAAAGTTCTTTGAATAAGGAACGACTTTCTTTTGGACGCTTAATATCGTGATTAATCGCACTGATAAGAACATCAGCATTGAGACCTACGTCGTTGAGGGTATTTTTCACATCATCACCAGCGAGGAATGATTTTAAGATTGGTGTAAGCGCGCTATATAAGACATTGGATTTATCCATCTTTCCAATGGCTTGTTTAAAGTAATTGATGTGTGTTTGATCAATAGAGAAGAAATTGCCTTCTTCCGCCATTAAAGAATTGATGTTTCCATCAGTCATCAAAGCGTCAAGTAAGGCTTCATCTTTAGCGACTGTCACAACAACGTCAAGAATAGAATCGAATTCAAGTTTGTAGTTTTTAAGACGGACACCGTTATTAAGTTCTCTGACCGCTTGATGGAATGGTTCTAAATCTTCATCGGTCATGTTACCTCTAAGGTCTTTAAATAGATCACCTTCAAAAAGTTCGTCAAGAAGGGTTGGCATAACGCTTCCAACGATATTCATATCGAAGAAGCAGTAATTGCGTTTTTTACCGCCTTCATCAACGATGCGTTCGCCATTTTTAAAGACGATGGTTTGTCCGTTTTTATCGACGTTAACAAGTTGACCATCAACGATCTCACCCACTAATAGGGTTTTAAACTCTTCAGCGTGTTCAGAGATAAGTGTTTGAAGGGCTTTGACGCTTTCACCTTCTTTTGGAGTATAAATACCCGCTTTAATGAAGATGGCTTTTAAGAAATCGTCATCAAGCAAAACGGTGGAATGTAAGAAATCGAAGAAAATGTATGTTTCATAACCCCATGAGAACTCATTTAATTCTTCCCAGCTAAGAGGCAAATACTTTTGAATATTGCCTTCTTCGTCGTTATTCATCGCAAATGAAAGAGCGGCAGGAACAGCGCGAGAAAGGACTTTGGATTGATCGATGGATTTGAAAATATCGAGAACGCGATTGAAATTTTCGCTATAAACAATTTCGTTAATAAAATCAAAGATGTCGTTGCCTTCAAAACTACGGAATTCACGGTTACCTTGTTCGTCGGTCACAAACATGCTGTCAATCACACCGCTTTCAAAGATGCAGTCGACCATATCTCTGACATAGCCGATTTCATCATTCCATTTAACATCGCTTAAATCCAGTAAACGATTTGGTACATATTCAGCGAGAATATCACTATTTAAGGCGATTTCAGTTATTACTGGGAAAACATTGGTTAATAAATCAGAATTAACGAGTGCATCAAAAGCCAAATCGACGATATTCTTGGTAACTAAAGCAGCAGGATTAAAGGTCATTTCTGATTCGTCGGAAGAAACTAACGCAGTAGCGGAACTAACCAGAACATTTGTTAAGTTAGCAAACTCACCAACTAAACCGATGGAACAATCACCACATACGCTTGTAGTTAAAGTATCAAATAATCTCGTATCAAGAGTCATGCCACTGGAATCAACTGTCCAGTTAAATAGAATTTTAGCGAATAAAGAGTCATTATAGGCATCAACGAAGTTACCGACATTTTGCACCATTTGGTTGTCGGTTTTAGGACGGTTTTGTTGATACGACTGATTAAGCGAATTAACTAATGATGTAAAAGGTGTCATAAATAAGAATGTGACAACGAGGAATGTCGTCGCCGTCTCAAGCATGCCGACCCATCTAAGTTTTATGAGTTTTCTTGCAATACGCGGGATAAAATGTTGGAAAATGAGATACCACGTGAGGAAAGAAAAGAAATTACCCAAGGTAACAATTAGAAGCATCTCAACGATGAAAATAATAATCTTAAGTACAGATCCAGTTAAAGCAATGGCAAAATTAGACGCGCTTGAAGCGGAAGCTGAGACGTTATACAAGGTGTAGAATCCTTTAATAACCTCGGTGAGAGTGTCTTTGACGGAAGTAATTGGGATGTAGTATGTGACTGGAGAGCCATCAATTTCCCTAGTAAGATAAAGCGAACCTTTCCAAAACATTGAAAGGTTGAATGAGCCAATAAAATCGGTAAGAACAGAAAGTGTAAAGAAAGCGATTAAAACAAGGCTGAGCATGAAAATCATATTGTGAGTTGATTTCCAAATGCCTCTTAAAAAACCTCTTAAACCAGCGAGGAAAAGTCCAACCGCTATCAGCAAAAATAAGACTAGAAGTCCGATATTGAAATATTGGGTAATTTGCGCTATATCTACCATTCTTTACTCCACGACCAATAACTTTAATAATAAGTTATGGCTACATTTGTTCTTAAATTTAGTGTATATTTTTTTTATTAGGAATAAAAGAAAATGTTGTTTAATAATAAAAAATGCTCTAATTGTGCATCTTATTATGATCCGACACTAAAAAAGTGTCCTATCTGCAATAAAAGTAATGAATTATACGATCAAAGGCGCATACCAGACAGCGTCGTTTTCTTTCATCCCGCTGCTCAAATAGGTTTATTTCTCGCTGGTTTTTCTTTTGTGGGGATGTTAGTTTCCGAAATAATTAGCACTATTATTTTTAAAGGACTACCTGATCGTGGATTGGCGGATGCCCTAGAAATATTGTTCGTCTACATTTTGATGCTCTCCGCTCTTTTAACCATTTCTTTATCAGCGAGAGCAAGCATCTTTATTGAAAAATTCAAACGCTACAAAGATTATCTTTTTGGTTTGGCCTATGCTGGCGCTATCATCTTAACTGGAGTAATCATAAACACTATTCAGGGATTCATTTATCAAGCAACAAACGGCAATCAAGAAGCGGCAGAAAGCCTTATTACAAATTACCCTATTATTGCTATTTTTCTAGTTTGCTTATTAGGGCCGATTTGCGAAGAGTTAACATATCGCGTAGGTCTATATTCATTTTTAAGAAGAATTAATAAAATATTAGCGATCATTGTTACCACTATTGTCTTTGCTTTGATTCACTACGATTTCTCTGCTAAAGACTATATCGCTGAGTTATGGGCACTTCCTTCATATTTAACTTGTGGCCTTATTTTGGCACTGGCCTATGAGCACCGCGGACCGGCTTGTTCAATAACCGCTCACGTTACCTATAATATAGTAGCGTTAATTCTTGTTATAATAGGAAAAGCATATGGATAGTAACCGCAAATTCCCGTTAATTCTCAGTAGCTTTTGGCTTAAAGTCATCGCGCTTTTAACCATGACAATTGATCATTTGGGCTTCTTGTTATTCAACTACAACTATGAACTGAGCAACGTTTTTCGCCATATTGGAAGATTAGCCCTTCCTCTTTTCTGTTTTATGATTGTCGAAGGCGCCATCCATACGAAAAACTTTAAAAAATACGCTCTTCGATTAGGCGTTATGGCGAGTTTGATTTCGCTCGCAATTATCATTTCGGATGAAGTTCCATTCTTTAGAGATAATGGTTTTTCAATGCGTGATCAAGGCGTTATTTTTCTTGACCTACTTTTAGGTGCTACCGCTGTTTTCTGTTTAAGACAAAAGAAATGGTATTTTAAGGTACTTGCTATCTTGCCACTTGCGTATGGAATTGCCTCGTTTATTGCAACGTCATATGAATGTCCAGAATGTGGTATTTATGTTCTTTGGTTCCCCTACTTCATGAGAACACAATACGGGTGGTATGCGATCTTGATGTGCATACTTTTCTACTTTGCTGTTCTTTTAGCCAATGTTTTTATCTCTTACTTAAGCGGCTTGACTGGAATAAATAAAGAAAACTATCGAGGGAGTAATATAGAAAGACACGTCATTAATATTTTTTCTGTTATCATGCTTGCTCTTGCGACAGTGGCATTATATATATGCGGAAGATTGATGCCCCCTAGATATGTCTTCTGGGTTCAAGATATCCAACTATTCGCTATCGTTAGCGGAGCGTTTATTTTGTTATATAATGGCAATCGCGGTTATAATAAAAAATGGTTCCAATATGGGAGTTATCTATATTACCCTCTCCATATGGCCATACTCTATCTTATCTTTTCGTTACTATAGGAGGAATAACTATGTTAAAACATATTAACAGCGCTGCTGAATTCGATGCAGAAATTAAAGAAGGAACAGTTTTAGTGGACTTTTTCGCTACTTGGTGTGGACCATGCAAAATGCTCTCACCAGTCTTAGAACAGATTGCCGAAGAAAATCCAAATGTCTCAGTTTTAAAGATTGATGTTGATGAAGTTGGTGAATTAGCCGCGAGATATGGCATTCAAGCCATCCCAACATTAATGCTATTTAAAAACGGCCAACGCGTTGAAGTCAGACAAGGCTATCAAAACAAAAACCAATTATTAGCCTTTATCAATCAATAATAATTTATTGAATTATGATGTGGTGATGATATATAATCATTACCGCACTGCAAGTGTAGTTCAGTGGTAGAACATCAGCCTTCCAAGCTGATTATGCGGGTTCGATTCCCGTCACTTGCTCCAGAAGATAAATAAGATGCTTATGCATCTTTTTTATTTAATTCTTCTAACGCGGCTTCCTTCTCTTTTCTTTTCTTATCATAGAGCCATAAGAGAAAAGTCATGATGAAAAGGAACAATATACCAACCGCTAAGATAATCCAACCCCACCAGAAGCGGGCAAGATAACCAAAGCCATAAACACTACAAGCGGTATCTATGCCACGCGTTAAGAAAGAACAGATTAAAACGAACCAAAAGTTCATTTTCCCTGTTCCTGCTAAAGTTGTGATAATATCATCAGGCAATGGTAATAACATGCAAATCGGATAAAAAATCCAGCCTTTATTTAGCCAATGTGTGCATCTTTCAACTTGCTCTTCATCGTTAAGAATCCATTTTAAAACGGCTTTGCCACCCACTCTTCCAATCCAATATAAAATGAGTGTGGCAATCCAGATGCTAACCCAAGATGTAATCCATACTTTCCATAGTTCATTGTTAAAAACTAAGGCACATGGGACAGTAATTATTTGATTAGTGAGTGGAATAAAGATTACTTGAACTACTTGAAGTAGACCAATAATAACCCAAAACCAAACGTTATCGCCCACTCTATCTCTTAAAGCAAGATAATCTTCTTTTGTGGTAAAACCACAAGCTTTCAAAATAAAGAAAGTTCCCACTGCAATAGCGGCAATGGCAACAAGGATGATAATCGATTTAACGATGGTCCATTTATATTTTTGTAAAAATGCTTTCATCAACCACTATTATAGTTTACTATGAGTAAGATTATGAATTACGAAATTATTTTAGCCACCAATAACAAACATAAACTCAAAGAAGTGAGAGAGATTTTATCTCCTCATAAAATTGTTGTCTATGGCTTAAGCGATTTGAATATCAAGCTCCCTGAAGTGGAAGAAAACGGTACGACTTATGCTGAAAATGCTTTGATTAAAGCAAAAGCCGTTCAAGCATTTACCACGATGCCGATTATTTCCGATGATTCTGGTTTAGAAATCACCGCTTTGAATAACGAACCAGGTCTTCATAGTGCGCGTTACGCCGAATCATTAGGTGGACACGATAATGCTATTAAGGAAATCTTAAAAAGACTCAAAGATAAAGAAGATCGCTCCGCTAGATTTGTCTGTGATATTGTCTTGCTTAACGTAGATAAAGAGCCACGCATCTTTGAAGGTGTTGCCCCTGGTCATATCGCGGAAGCTAAGATGGGTGAAGGTGGTTTCGGTTATGATCCAATTTTTATCAGCGATGAAACAGGAGATTGTTTTGCTTTGATGCAAGAAGAAAAAAACACGGTCAGTCACCGTGCTAAAGCCTTGAAAAAACTACTTACCTATTTAAAGATAAATGGGTTCGTACCATTATAATATTTCTTCTTGAGACTATTTTTCCACGCAAAGTGTAGGATAACTAACACTAGCGATGATGATAGTAAGAAAGAGGAAATAATATAGATTAATAGTTTTACCGTTAGTGGTTCAACAAAGAACGACACAATCATTCCAGCGATCACAATAGCTGAGAGGATAATAGCTAATGGTATGCTTATTCTCACTAAATTCGATAAAGTGAGGTTGTTCAAATAAATATCATCTCTAATAAGACCTTTTTTATCTTTTGCGTATAGATGCTGTGGCTTAAAGTTGTGTGCCTCTTGTTGTGGAATTTGGTTTTGTAAGTTAATGATTGGATTGCCGTCTTTACCAAAATCGTCGAACAAATAACTATGCCCTTCAGCGTCGACAAATCTTTGCGAAAAGACATTTTTAGATTGTTCAAGTTCATTTTGAACGCGTTCCACCACGACGAGGAATTGCTCTTTATTTGAATCGACAAAATATTCCGCTTCTTCTTTGATGAAAGAGCGATACTTTGTGATTTCATCCATGCGTTTTAAATACAAAACAATGCAATCTGAATCATAGAAAACTTGGTGATTTTGAATGCGCTTTTTCATCCTGCTTTCATATTGATCCAAAGCGTCAAGAAGGAGCCAAAGGAAGTTGAAATATTCTCTAGAAGTTTCTTGATAGTGATATAGCTTAGCTTGTAAGCTATGCATTTGAAGAGCAAGAGATATCTTGCTAGTTCTAAGAGTGGACAAATAAACTAACGATAACAAACGACCAAAGTAAGCCACTTTCACTGTTTCATCTAAATCGATGACATAGGCGAACGTTTGATAAGCATATAAATATTCAGTTGATTCAAATAAGGCTTTTGAAGCTTTCTTTAAGTAAGAGGAAATAAGATAACTGTAATTACCAATCGCCTCTTTAGGTTTCATGGCGTGTGTGCAATGTGGGCAATAGCAAACATCCGCATCCTTGTTGACTTCAAAGATACGTGTTCTTTCTTCTCCCTTACAATGTGTGCAAAAACCTTTTTTGAATGATGCCATACGAGTTTGTCTCTATAAAATAATTCTATTATTTATTTGCTAAACGTCTAGATATTTCCTCTGCCTTATTATAAATCTCTTCGACGCTTTCTTTAATATTATAAACCCCATTTTCATAAAGAATTTGACCATTAATCATTGTTAAAAGGACATTTTCCTTATTTCCATAGTGAACAATATCAAAAATAATATTGCCAGATTTCTTCATATTTGGTTTTGATAAATCAAGCATGATGATATCGGCATATTTATCAACCGCTAAAACATCGGCGTTATCTAAGCCCATCGCCTTAGAAGCGTTAACAGTGGCCATTTTTAAAATCTCAAAAGACGGAATAGCATCTTTTTGATGCTCAACCACTAATTGCATTTCCCTAAACATGTTTAAGCCTTCGTTGCTCGCCGGTCCATCAGTGCCTAAAGCGACATTGATGCCATTATCTAAATATTTCTTTAAAGGGGCAACGCCAGATCCTAGATAATCATTTGAACCAGGGCAAGAAACTATATTGATGCTATTTTCTTTACAAATCTTTATTTCTTCATCGGTTAAATGAACGCAGTGGAAACCACCACCACCATATTTAAATAAGCCTTCTTCATATAAGTATTGAAGAGGGGTTTTTTGATGTCTATCATAGCACTCTTTCACTTCTTTAGCGGTTTCAGAAATGTGGGTATAGAAAGGGGTTTTGATCATGCTAATTGCTTCTTTAGTGCCTTCTAATAAAGGCTTTTCAGTTGTATATTCAGCGTGGAAACCCACTAAATAGCGGACTAAACCATCTTTTTCATCGTTATATAGATTTGCTAATCTTACTAATTCATCAACCGTGGTAGATGTTTCACCAAGGCTATATGAGCCCAAAAGCAAAGTGCGCATACCCACTTCTTTAGCAGACATCGCGCTTTCAGGTGGGAAGAAATAATGTTCAAAACAGAAAGTAATACCACCCGCAAGATATTCCAAGTAAGAAACTTTGTTCAAAACATACACATCGCCTCTACGAAGCCTTGCTTCTCTTGGAAAGACGTAATCAAAGAGCCATTCCTGAAGAGTCACATCTTTTGGCACGTCGTTTAAAAACACCATGGCACTATGGGCGTGAGCGTTTTTGAATCCGGGCATGAGCAAATTACCATGACAATCTATAACGCGATCAAATTGGCCAAAATTGCCATCTTCTTTTCCGATATAAGCGATGCGGTTATCAACGACTACTAAACTTCCATCGATGATTTCCTCATTAAGCATTGTTAATATTTTGGCGTTTTTAAATAGCGTTTTCATTTTTTCATAGCCTCATGACAAATCTTTTCTAATTCTAACTGATAATCGCGAAGTTCTTCGCAAACAGCGTTAAGTTTTTCTTGGTTAAGAACAGGACCGATTTTTTCTTTTACGTTAAATGGTTTACCCACAACCATGCGGGTAGTACGCCATATGTTCGTGCGCTTTAAGTGATAAACTGGCACGATTGGTGTATCACTTAGATACGATATCAAAGCGGCGCCACCTTTGTAAGAAGCGATGTTACCATCGGTAGTAATATGTCCTTCTGGAAATAAGCCGAGTAAATTACCACCTTTGACATAATCTGCGAAAAATTTCATAGAAGAGAAAGATGGATTATCTCGATCGATTGGATAAGATAAAAAGACATAACGGTAAACCCATTTCTGGAATTTGTTTTTGATGAGTTCTTGCATAAACATGAAATGCAAGCGGCGATATGGAAAAGCGGTCATTAAGATGAATGGGTCATTCCAACCAACATGGTTTGAAACGATAATACCCTTACCCCAGATTTTCTTTTTGGCTTCTTTGCCATCGTATTTGACATTTGGGCGCCACCAAAGCAAAACCTGCCACCATGTCCATAATCTAACAAGATAAAATAGCAGATATTTGAAGGAAAACACTTTGGCTTTATAGTTTGGCTTTTTAGCTTTCTTTTTTTCCATAATTGACTTTTATATTTTATATAATCGTTTTTCTAATGGCAATAAGACGTTATTTTGTTTTACAAAATGAGTCCAACTGTAATCTTTACTTTACAGGGGTTCTTTGTTATATTAACAAATGAGTCTAAATGAGGAGTTAGCTTATGAAGATTTATGAAGAACTCGAAAGAAGAGGATTAATAGCTCAAGTCACTGACGAACAAGAGATTAAAGATTTAATCAATTCCGGTGGCGCGAGATTTTATATTGGTTTTGACCCAACCGCTGATTCATTACATGCTGGTCACTTTATGACATTAGTGCTCATGAAGAGACTTCAAATGGCCGGAAATAAACCGATTGTTGTCTTAGGCGGCGGCACTGGTTTAGTCGGTGATCCTAGTGGTCGTACTGATATGAGAGCGATGTTAACCGAAGAGCAAATCGCTCATAACTGCGCTCGCTTTAAAGAGCAGATTTCCCGCTTCATTGATTTCGGTGAAGATAAAGCCATTTGTGTGAATAACGCTGATTGGCTAAAAGGGTTAAAATATGTTGAACTTTTAAGAGATGTTGGAGCCTGTTTTTCCGTCAATAAAATGCTAACCGCGGAATGCTATAAGCAAAGAATGGAAAAAGGTCTTACTTTCTTAGAATTTAACTATATGATTATGCAGTCTTATGACTTCTATTATTTGCATGAGCATTATGGCTGCAACATGGAATTTGGGGGCGATGACCAATGGAGCAATATGCTCGCTGGTACAGAACTTATCAGAAAGAAAACGGGTAAAGATGCCTATGCTTTAACTATTCCACTTTTAACAAATAGTGAAGGTAAAAAGATGGGCAAATCCGTAAACGGCGCTCTTTGGCTTGATAAAGAAAAAACATCACCATATGAATTCTTCCAATACTGGAGAAACATTGATGATGCTGATGTTGATAAATGCTTAAAGATGATTACCTTCATTCCAATTGAGCAAATCGAAGAAATGACCAAGTGGCCAGATAATAGAATTAACGAGAAAAAAGAGATTCTCGCTTTTGAAATCACTAAGTTAGTGCACGGTGAAGAAGAAGCCCAAAAAGCTTTAGGTGCAGCGCGTGCTTTATTTTCAGGCGAAGGCGATGATGCTAATATGCCAACCACCGAGCTCAACAAAAATGAGATGGGTGAAGAAATTGGTTTATTAGATTTATTAGTACTAACTAAATTAGCTGCCTCTAAAGGTGAAGCTAGACGTCTCATTGATCAAGGCGGTATTTCTCTTAACGGCGAAAAAGTTAGCGACGTTAATCTTAGATTAAAACAAGCAGACTTCGCCGAACCAGTCAAGATTAAAAAAGGCAAAAAAGCCTTCCATAAAGTCGTCTTAAAATAGTTGGTGTAGCGGCATTATCTACCTAGTAGAATTGCTAAACACATCAGTAGAAATCGACATTTAACGAGTAGTTTGTTTTTCAAGCGGTCTTGAAAGATAATTACCATCGAGGTTTAGAAATTATGAAAATTACCATCATTTGCGATGTCCTTGGGGAAGCTAATAATGGCACCTCCCTAGCGGCATATAATCTAATTATTACTTTAGTTAAAAAGGGTCACGAAGTTAAAGTCGTTTGCCCAGATCCAGATAAAAAGAATTTACCAGGTTTTTATATTTTAAAGAAGCTGAGTTTAGGCCCATTAAATGGCTATCTTAAAAAGAATGGCGTTTGTTTGGCTAGAGGTTCAAAAGGTATTATCGCTAAAGCGTGTGAAGGGGCGGATATCGTACACGGACTAATTCCATTTAACGCCGCTAAAAAAGCTTTGAAATACTGCCATAAACACAATATTCCATATACTTCTGGCTTCCATATGCAAGCGGAAAACTTCACAAGCCATGTCTTTATGATGGCGTCTAATCTAATGAATAGTTGCACATATCGTTATATTTGGGGCACATATTTTAATAAAGTTGACGCTATCCACTATCCAACAGAATTCATTAAGGATTATGTCAAAGGTTATAACAAGAACAATGTTCCTGGTTATGTCATCTCTAACGGTGTGAACTTTGAGTACTTCCACCCTCAACAATATGAGCGTCCAGATAATCTCAAAGGCAAGTTTGTGGTAATTATGTCAGGTAGGTTAAGTAAGGAAAAGAATCAACAAGAGCTTTTATACGCGGTTAAACGCTCCAAATATGAAGACAAAATTCAAATCATGTTAACGGGCGACGGACCAAGAAGAAAGTATTTAATGAAACTCGCTAGCCGTTTAAAGTTCACTAACCCAATTATCCAAAAACTTTATAAACATGAGGAACTAAATACCGCTTTATGGTGTGGCGACTTATACGTTCATACATCCATCGTAGAAATCGAAGCTATATCATGTCTAGAAGCAATTGCCTGTGGCATGGTTCCTGTTATCGCGGACAGCAAAAAAAGCGCGACTAGAAAGTTTGCTCTTGATGATAGATGCAAATATCAATCCAAAAACGTTGACGATTTAACTAAGCACATTGAATACTGGTATGAACGCCAAGACGAAATGTCTGAGATGCGCGCTAAATACGCTGAGTTCGTCAAACAATTTGACTTTGTCAAATGCATGGACAATATGGAAAAAATGCTTGTCGAAGTCAAAGAAAAATACAACAAGAAACTAATTGTTAGTGAAAACGACCTTGCCTAAAAAGGATAGTCCTTCATTGTTACATACAGAAATTGTTTCAGGGATAGAGGCATCGGTATAAACTTCCACCGCCTCTTTTTCTTTTAACTCTTTCATATAGTTCAATGTGATGCTTTTGACTGAGTGTTTGTCATAAAAGATTGAATCGTGAGCATCCATTAATAATTCAACATATCGCACATTGTTCATATGAGAATTAAAATCTAAATCACTATAGTGAATGGTTCTTTTTTCAATAAATCGTTTATTCTCTGGAAGCGCAATCTTTTCTGGTAACGCTAATTGGCAGTCATAGTTTTCAGGAGGAAGTTTACTAATCACATCACGATCCACGATGACTTTACGTGTTGTATTATCAATTAATGCCCAGATTGAGGATGAGGAAACGATGATTTCGCCTTTAGCGTCCATAATGTAGAAATAACGAGGATACAGCATCGCCATATCTTTACCAGGATGAGTACATACAGTGATTTCTTCATCACATTTTGGTAAGCGTTTAATTTCCACAGCCATTCTAGTAATGACCCAGTCAATATTCTTTTTGCTTAACGATATGGAATCCGCTCCAACAGCTTCTGTCGCTAAAAGAGCAACATCCTGAAAATAGCGGAAGATTGCAGGGATTTTTAGTTTGAACTGTTTGTCGACATCATTGTTCGATACAATATACTTTTTTTGATACATAACTACCTCACTATACTTTTAGCAACCGTTTCAGCGGAAGCAAAAGCAAACATTAAATTATAACCGCCACACATGCCATCAACATCTAGTATTTCTCCGGCAAAATATAGTTTTTGTTCTTTCTTTGATTCAAGAGAATCACTTACTTCATTAATTGAGATTCCACCATGGCTTACTTCAGCAACGTTATAGTCATAGAACGCTTTAAAAGAGAAGCCCAATTTGTGAATATCTAAATGATTGTCTTTTAAATAGGTTGCCACTTTAGGATTAACAAACTGTGGATATTCATCCTCTTTGATGGTTCCATAGCCTCTAGCTAAATCTAAAACAATCTTTACTTTATTCTTATCTTCTAAGGAGTTGATTTTTGTTGACATGTTAAGCGTGACTATGCCACTTAATCCATCATCTTTAAATAAAACTTCACCATCTTCTTCGTAATAGAGTTCACAGCCGTTAAATAAAGAAACATGGCACTTAACTCTTTGGCCAGATACTTTCTTGGTGTTTTCTTTGGTTTTAATTGGGCTTAATGACGGAGATAATGTTTCAATTTCATAGCCATGTTGTCTCAAAACATCTAAAACCGCACCATCAGTGCCTAATTGTGGATAGGCTTTACCACCACTTGTGAACACCAAAACATCAAATACGTGCGTTGATATATTTGTTTTAACACTATATCCATTATTGTCTTTTTTATAATCTAAAAATTCTTCGTTGAGACAAGATTTAACACCTAATTCTTGCAGACGCTTTTCAAACATTAAAATGACTGTTTGAGCGGATAATGAAACGGGATAAACTAGATTATCAATCGTCGTAGGATGGATGCCGTATTTATCAAAGTTTGCCACGATTTGTTTTGGTGGAAGATTATTAATAATCTTATTAGCAAATTCATCGTTGTTATATTTGCCTTTTAGATCACCAAGATTAGCGTAGTTACATCTGCCATTACCGGTGACGGCAATTTTCTTCATGAGTTTATCGTTCTTTTCAATAATGGTTACATCAAAACTAGGCTTTAATTCTTTAAGCCTAATAGCTAGATAACAGCCTGATGCTCCACCACCAATAATACCGATTCTCATGTTCTTTATATTAGCACATACCTGTGCTTATATCACAATCATATATGGAATAAAGAAAAAAACAAGAACACCTAAGTAAATAATAGCGACTGTAGCCATGATTGCACCCACTACAATCGAAACAATAGAAAGAATGCGCGCAACTACATAAAAGACTCTATATTTGCCTTTCACTCCCCTAGCATCTCTAATCATAGACAAGGCAATTGAACCCAAAACTAATGGAGCCACTAAAGATGGAAGCAAGAAAAAGAGTGCAAATGCATTCGATGTAATATAAGAAGTAACTCGGTAATAAAAAATAAGTGCTAGGAAGAATAGATCTGCAACCGAGTAACCAACAATTGATAAGATAAACGCTGTCTGAACTCTTTGTTCTTTAGTTTGCATAAATCAATGATACTCCAATAGTGTTTCTAAAGAAACAAAAAAACACTACTTGTTGTTATGAAACTGCTATAATTAATGAAAGGAATTAATTCTTATGAAAAAACTTGTGTCTCTCATTAGCCTTTTATTATTAACTGCCTGTTCAGTTGATCCAACAGGTAGCGGTAATAACACTGACTCTGGTTATGCTTTCAGTATTACTAACAGCAACAAAAGTATCGTTTGTAGCCTTCATAAAGACGGCACGATGGCAAGCGATGACGGAATAAAACTTCAGAATCTTTATCCGATGATGGAAAACACATATAGCAATCTCCCTGACGCTGCACTTTTAGATAGCGAAGAAACAGATTATAACTATGGATTG
>JAFSPN010000012.1 GCA_017442875.1 Bacilli bacterium | reverse complement strand
TTCTGGTATTGTTGGCGAACAATTCAATAGATTCTTACTTGAAGACCCAAGATTAGCTCGTACGATTATGGAAAAAATCGTCATGGCTGCGAACGCTCGTATGGCGGCTCGTAAAGCTCGTGAAGATATCCGTCGTAAAGGTGCTTTAGAACTTACTACTCTTCCTGGTAAGTTAGCTGATTGCTCTAGTAAAAATCCTGAAGAATGCGAATTATATATCGTTGAAGGTAACTCCGCTGGTGGTTCAGCGAAGAACGGTCGTAACCGTAATACTCAAGCAATCCTACCACTTCGTGGTAAAATTTTGAATGTCGAAAAAGCACAAGCTAAGAGAATCTTTGCTAATGCCGAAATCGGTAACATGATTACCGCTATCGGTGGTGGTATTGATCCTGAATTTGATGTTTCCAAAATTAGATATCATAAAGTTGTTATCATGACCGATGCTGATGTCGATGGCAGTCACATCCGTATCTTATTATTGACTTTCTTCTACAGATTTATGCGTCCTTTGATTACCGAAGGTTACGTATATATCGCTCAACCTCCTCTATATAAAGTTGAATATCATGGTAAACAATACTATGCATATACTGATGATCAATTAGAGAACATCAAAGAAAGATTAAAGTTAAAACCTGGCTATCCATTCCAACGTTATAAAGGTTTAGGTGAAATGGATGCTGAGCAACTTTGGGAAACCACAATGGATCCCAATAATAGAAAGATGATTCGTGTTACTTTAACCGATGCTATCAAAGCAGAACAAGTTTTCACTGACTTAATGGGTGATAACGTTGATCCACGTAAAGAGTTCATTCATGAAAATGCGAAATTCGTGAAGAACTTAGATATTTAATAAAAGAAAGGAGTTTTGCATATGTTTTTCGAAGATGAAGAAAAGAAATTAGAAGAAGAAACAGCGGAAAACGAAGAAGTTGAAGAAGTTGTTTCTGAAGAAGAACAAGAAGAACTTAAGGCAGGTATCGAAGCTGGCTTACAAGATGTTGATACTGTCCCATTAGTCCAACAATCCTTCCTTGATTATGCGATGAGTGTTATCGTCGCACGTGCTATCCCTGATGTTAGAGATGGTATGAAACCAGTTCATAGACGTATTGTTTACTCTATGAGCGAAACTGGTAACACACCCGATAAACCATTTAAAAAATGTGCTCGTATCGTTGGTGACGTTATGGGTAAATATCACCCCCATGGTGACGCTGCTATTTATGGTGCACTTGTTAGATTAGCTCAACCATTCTCTATGAGATATACCCTCGTAGAGGGTCATGGTAACTTCGGTAGTATTGATGGTGACGAACCCGCTGCCTATCGTTACACAGAAGCTCGTATGGCTAAATTAGCCCTTGAAATGGTAAAAGGTATTGATTGTAATGTCGTTGATTTCATGGACAACTACGATGGTGTTGACCAAGAACCAGTAGTTTTACCATCTCGTTTCCCCAACTTATTAGTTAATGGTTCTAGTGGTATTGCTGTTGGTATGGCCACAAATATGCCACCTCATAACCTTAATGAAGTAATTGATGGTGTTATTGCTTTAGCACATAATCCCGAAATTGATACCCTTGGTTTGATGGAATTTATTAAAGGTCCTGATTTCCCAGGTGGTGGCATTATTCTCGGCAAAGGTGGCATTAAAGATGCTTATGAAACCGGTACAGGTTCCATCGCTGTTCGTAGTAAATGTCATATTGAAGAACGTGGTGAACACGGATTAAAGAGAATTATTGTTGATGAAATTCCTTATGGTGTCAATAAAGCACAAATGATTGAAAATATGGCGGGTTTAGTCCGTGATAAAGTCATTGAAGGCATTACTGATATTCGTGATGAATCCAACAAAGAAGGTATTCGTGTTGTCATTGAAGTAAGAAGAGATACCATCCCAGAAGTTTTGTTAAATCAATTATTCAAAATGACACAACTTCAATCCAGTTTTGGTATTATCAATCTTTGCTTAGTAGACAATGCTCCACGCATTTGTACATTAAAAGAACTTCTTCAACATTATTTAGACTTCCAAGTTGAAGTTATTGAAAGAAGAACCAAATTCTTATTAGACAAAGATATGGCCAGAGACCACATTGTCATTGGCTTAATCAAATGTCATGATAACATTGATGATATCGTTGATATCATTAAAGAATCTGTTACTCCCGAAGACGCGACTAATAAATTAATGTCAAAATACGGATTTAGCGAACCACAGGTTCAAGCTATTTTAGCTATGACACTAAGAAGATTAACTGGTATTGAAACCGAAAAATTAGAAGCTGAAAGAGTGCAACTAGAAAAGAACATTGAAGAATATAATCGTATTCTTTCTTCTAGAGAAAACGAAATCGCTGTCGTGGTTGATGAATTACTCGAAATCAAAAATAGATTTGGTGATGAAAGAAGAACTGAAATCTCTAACGACGCCGCAACAATTGATGATGAAGATTTGATTCCAGAAGAAAATATCGTTATCACATTATCCAAAGGCGGTTATGTGAAGAGATTATCCGCTGATACATTCCGTGCCCAGAATAGAGGTGGCCGTGGCGTTCGTGGCGCTTCTCTTAACGATAATGATGTTGTTGATCTCATGGTTTATACAAAAACCCATACAGATCTCCTCTTCTTTACTGATTTAGGTAAGGTTTATCGTATTCGTGGATATCAAATTCCTGAATATCAAAGAACTGGTAAAGGTATCCCTGTTATCAATTTAATTAATATTGAAAAAGGTGAGAATGTTAAATCAATTATCGCTGTTGATGATTATTTACCATATAGATACCTCATGTTCTTCACCACCGAAGGTATTATTAAACGTACTTTAATGTCTGAATATGAATCTATACGTCAAAACGGTAAGATCGCTATCACTTTAAGAGAAGGCGATACTTTACTTGCGGTTAAAGAAGTACAAGAAATTATTAAAACTCCTGACACCAAGATTAGACCTAATAAACAATACTATTTGTTAGAAGTTAATGAAGAAACAAAAGAACACATTATTATTCCTGTTTCTGAACCAAAAGAAGAAGAACTTGATCAATACTTCGAAGATATGAAAGTCGGCATCGCTGCCAGCAATGGTAAGATGGTGAATTTCCCCGTTAACGAAGTTAGACCAATGGGACGTAGTGCTTCTGGTGTTAAAGGTATTGAATTATTCCCAGGCGAATCCGCAGTTGGTGTTATAGCTCAATATGAAGGAAGCAAAGTCTTAGTTATTACCGATAAAGGTTATGGTAAAATGACCAACTTTATCGATGAAGATGGTGATCTTTGCTACCGTGTCACTAAACGTGGCGCCAAAGGTGTATCCACTTTAAAATCCAGTGATAAAGTTGGCAAATTAGTGGATGTTCGTGCTGTTAATGGTGACGAAGACCTCATGGTTATTACTACAGCAGGTATTGTCATCAGAACCCACCTTAATCAAGTCCGTACAACTGGTCGTAACACTCAAGGTGTCAAGATTATGAACCTTGAAGGACGTCAAAAAGTTGCTTCTGTTGCCATTGTTCCTTTTGAGGAAGATGTGCAAGAAGAACTTGCTGAAGGCGAAGAAAATACCGAAAACCCTGCAGAAGTCCAAAATTCTGAAGAATAATTATGAAAATACTAGTATCGTTTCAACCGAATACTAAAGCGCCTGATTTTGAGGGAACCCGTTTGAGAAAAATCATCAAGGGTTCTCTTGAAATGGCAAATGTGGAATATACCACGAGCATTGTTGATAAATTTGATGTCATGCATTTAATCAGTGTAGAAGACGATAATAAAGCCAACGATGCAAATGAAAATGGTATACCTTTAATCATCAGCGCTTTATATTGTGAAGACGATCCACTAGCTAATTATTTGGAATATAAAAGTAAAGATGGATTAAGAACCATCTCTATTAGATCCAAATGTTTAAAATTTTTAAATAAAGCCGATTTAGTTTTAACACCCACTGAGGAAAGTCGTGAAATTTTAATCAATAATGGTGTTACTTCAGACATTCAAGTTACTCTACCGGGTGTCAATGTATCGCGATTTGATTTTTCTAGAACTGATGAAAAAGATATCTTTTACCGCTATTTTGGAGAAAATCGTTCAAAAAAATTAGTCGTCGCTATTGGTGAATATGATAATAACATGGAAGGAATTAGCGCATTTATTAATGCCGCTAAAAAGTGTCCTGATGTGTTGTTCTATTATATAGGTAGAGAAAGTATACCAGGAATTATTAAATCATTTAAATTGAGAAGTTTAATTGATTCCAGTCCTAAAAATGTGAAATTTAAAGGCATTATTCCCGATGATGTTTATCGTAGTGCATTGATGAATGCTGACATATTCATGTTACCAGGATATAAAAAAGCTGGTGTTGTAGCTCTTATGGATGCCATGGCGGCTAAGTGTCAATTAATAGTTAGAAAGCAAGCTGTTTTCGATGGAATGCTAGAAGATGGCAAGACTGCATATCTCGCTGAATTCTCAGAAACTTTAACCTCTTTAACCAAAGATTATTTTGACGGAAAACTCAAAGACACAACAGAAAATGCTTATAAAGAAGTATTACAAAATTCCTTAATTAATCACGGCGAAAAACTAAAATGGTATTATCAACAACAAATCAATATTAAAAATTTATAAGGAGGATAAATCATGTTAGATATTAATCTTATTCGTGAAAATCCAGAAAAAATCAAAGCTGCTCTTAAAAAGAAATTATGGGACGCTGATTTTGATGAATTATTAAAATGGGATGCCGAAAGAAAGAATCTCATTCAGTTAGTGGAAGGCAACAAAGCCGAGATGAATCGTTTATCTGGCAGTGTTCCTGCTGCTAAAAAAGCAGGCGAAGATGTTAGCAAAATCTTCGCAAAAGTCAAAGAAATCGCTAAAGAAAACGCTGAAAATGAAGCCAAATTAAAAGAACTAGAACAAAAAATAAATGATTTTGTTATTTGCTTACCAAATATTCCTGATGATGATTTAGTGGGCGGCGGAAAAGAAAATAATAAAGTTATTAAAGTAGTGGGCAAAAAACCCGAATTCGCTTTTAAAATGAAAGACCACGTTGAATTAGCTGAATCTTTAGGTTTGGTTGATTATGATCGCGGCGCAAAGATTGCTGGTCGTGGTGCTTGGATCTATACAAATTTAGGTGCTCGCTTAGAATGGGCTCTCTTAAATTTCTTTATTTCTGAACATTTAAAAGATGGATATGAATTTATCCTACCACCTCATTTATTAAACGAACAATCTGGATTCGGCGCAGGTCAATTTCCTAAATTCAGAGAAGATGTTTTCTGGCTTGATGGATTAGAACCAAAAAGATTCTTATTACCCACCGCTGAAACTGCTCTTGTAAATTTATATCGTGATGAAATTCTTAAAGAAGAAGATTTACCACGTAAATTATTTGCTTATACTCCTTGCTATCGTAGAGAAGCAGGAAGTTATCGTACTGAAGAACGCGGTATGATCCGTGGATATCAATTCGACAAAGTCGAAATGGTTCAATATACTAAACCAGAAGA
>JAFSPN010000003.1 GCA_017442875.1 Bacilli bacterium | reverse complement strand
TAACACTTGACTGGACTGTCCCAGCCGACCTTGCAGAACTTAACTGCATCGTTGGAGGAAAAGAACAGGATTTCAAGTATAAAGATTGCGCAAAAGAAATGGCAATGGTCAACAAAGCCTTCATTGAAATCATGATTGAAGGCGATGCGAACGGCCGCGGTTTCCAATACCCAATCCCAACATATTCCATTACTAGAACATTTGACTGGGGAGAAACCGAAAACAACAAACTCTTATTCGAAATGACTGCGAAATACGGTACACCATATTTCTCTAACTATATCAATTCTGATATGGAACCAAGCGATGTCCGTAGTATGTGCTGCCGTTTAAGACTTGACTTAAGAGAACTCAGGAAGAAATCCGGTGGTTTCTTCGGTTCTGGTGAAAGCACTGGTAGTATTGGTGTTGTTACAATTAACATGCCAAGAATTGCTTATTTAGCCACAGATGAAGAAGACTTCTATAGAAGACTTGATCACATCATGGATATCAGCGCTCGTTCACTAAAAGTGAAACGTAACACAATTACCACATTAATGGAAGCGGGTTTATACCCATATACTAAGAGATATTTAGGTAACTTTAATAACCACTTCTCCACGATTGGTTTAGTCGGTATGAACGAAGCTTGCTTGAATGCTCGTTGGATTAGAAAAGATTTAACAAATCCTGAATCCATTCAATTCACAAAAGATGTTCTCAATCACATGAGAAATAAACTTTCTGACTACCAAGAATTATATGGCGACTTATATAACTTAGAAGCCACCCCAGCGGAATCAACAGCCTATCGTTTAGCTAAACACGATAAAGCTTTATATCCAGATATTATTACCGCTAGTGAAAATGGTAGAACTCCATACTACACCAACTCTTCACACTTACCAGTTGGTTATACCGAAGATATTTATAAAGCCCTTGACATTCAAGATGGTTTACAAACCCTTTATACTTCTGGTACAGTCTTCCACTGCTTCTTAGGACAAAAGCTCCCAAGTTGGAAATCCTGCATGAACTTAGTAAGAAAGATTGCTGAGAATTATCACATCCCATACTACACCATGTCTCCAACCTACAGTGTTTGTAAAGATCATGGCTATATTACCGGTGAACAATACACCTGTCCAAAGTGTGGTAAAAGAACAGAAGTTTATAGTAGAATCACAGGTTACTACCGTCCAGTTCAAAACTGGAATGATGGCAAGACCGAAGAGTTCCAACACCGTAAAGTTTATGAACCTGCTAAATCTAAACTTACCCATAAAGTTACAGACGTTTTAGGCAGCAAAGAAGAAGAACAAGAAGACGCTGTTTGTAACGAAATCTTACTCTTTGCCACTAAGACATGTCCAAACTGCAAAATGGCTAAGATGCTTTTAGATAAAGCTGGTATTAAATATAGCGTCGTAGACGCTGAAGAAAACGTCGAGCAAACCAAAGCCTTTGGCGTGAGAAAAGCTCCAACATTAATCGTTCCAAAGGATGATGGCACAAATGATGTGTTTGAAAACGCTTCAAACATCAAAGGTTACATCGAGAGTTTAAACTAGTATGATCGATGTAATTGTTATCGGTGGCGGTCCCGCTGGAATGAGCGTGGCCTTAAATCTTCTACGTGCTGGTCATAGTGTTCTCATTTTAGAAAAGGAGAATTTTGGCGGACAAATCGCCAATTCTCCTCGCGTTGAGAACATCCCTGGCACAAAGGAAATATCTGGCCTAGATTTCGCGGGTAATCTCTTTGAACAAATCCTTGATTTAGGTGCGAAGTTCGAGCTTGAAGAAGTCACAAGAGTTTTAAAACAAGACGATAAATTTGAGGTGACCACTAATTACCATACATATGAAGCAATAGCTGTTGTTCTTGCAAATGGGGTTAAGCACCGCAAAATGAACCTTCCTAACGAGGAAGAATTCATTGGTAAAGGCATCTCTTTTTGTGCGGTATGCGATGGCGCATTTTATAAAGATAAAGATGTTTATTTGATTGGCGATGCTAATACCGCTCTTCAATATGCTTTGATGCTTGCTAATACTTGCACAAACGTTTATATGTTCACTTTATTTGATCGCTTCTTCGCTGATCAAATTCTTATTGACCGTTTAGTGCAAAAAGATAATATCCATATTACCCACAATATGAATCTTATTGCCTATTTAGGGCAAAATGAATTAGCGGGACTCCGCTTTGAAAATACTAAGGACCATTCAATTCATGAATATCCAACCAACAATGTTTTCGTCGCTATTGGTCAAGTCTCACAAAACGATTTATTCAAATCATTAGTGCAAACTGACGAACACGGTTTCATCATTACTAATGAAAAGATGGAAACATCAATGCCTGGTATCTTCGCCATAGGCGACACAAGAAAAAAAGACGTCAGACAAGTCGCTTCTGCGATTGGTGATGCCTCAATTGCCAGTGTGTTTATTGATAAATACTTGCAGTTTAATAACCGCGGAGTGTAACAAAAGCTAAACCTTTACTTAGTAGATAATCTCTAAGTTTAGTGGCCTCCAATTCGTCAACATCATGGAGGCCTTTTTTAATGCAACCTTCACGATCAACAAACTTTTGTAAATATAATCTTTTCGCCCCTTTAATCAACTCAAAGAAAGCATCATAATTCATTCTTTCATGGAACTCTTTAACTAGTGTAGTTCTAAATTCATAATCAGGAGCTTTGCTCATGATGATAGCAATGCTCTTTTTAATATTGTCAATATTTACGAAGTTGACCCCACATGTTGTAGCGTATAAAGATGGGCTATTTTTAATATCCATTGCGACATAGTCAATAAGCTTTTCATCAAGCAATTTTTCTAGTAATTCTGGGTTAGTGCCATTAGTGTCTAGTTTGATTAAAAAGCCAAGAGATTTGACCGCTTTAATTTTAACCTCTAAATCTGGTTCTAAAGTTGGTTCACCACCACTGAAAACAACAGCGTCCACCAAACCAATTCTTGTCTTAAGGAACGCTAAAATATCATCGAAATTTAGTTCCTCTTGAGCGTTTAAAACTGAGTCACCGTTATGACAAAACGGGCAGCGGAAATTACAAGCTTGAGAAAATAACACTACGGAGACTTTGTCTTCGTAATCTAGTAGAGATAATTTATCGATACCTACAATAGCCATAACACGTATTATTACTTTAATATATCGTTGTTTTAAAAGCAAATATCATTATAATAAATGATATGGAAAACAATAATATCTCTTGGGATGAATACTTTATGGGTATCGCTTCTTTAAGCGCTTTAAGAAGCAAAGATCCCAATACAAAAGTAGGCGCATGTATCGTTGATAACGATAATAAAGTTGTATCTATTGGCTATAATGGCATGCCAACAGGACTTGATGAAAGTAAATTATCTTGGAATAAAGGCGAGGGCTTAGATTCTAAGTATTTATATGTTTGCCATGCTGAATTTAACGCTATCTTAAACACTAGACATGGGGAAGCCTTAAAAGGTTGTCGCTTATACGTGACATTATTCCCATGCAATGAGTGCGCGAAAGCGTGCATACAAACAGGCATTAAAGAAATTATTTATCTTGAAGATAAATATGCTGACACAATCGGCTTCCAAGCTAGTAGAAAAATGCTTGAACTAGCTGGTGTCAAGTTAAGACAATATACCGCTAAAGAATTAGTAGACTTAGTTAAGTAATATGACTATTAAAGAATACGTTAGTTATCGAAAAGAAGAGATTAAAAATCTCGTTTCTAAATTAGAAAGAAAACCAAGCATCGCGATTGTGCAGGTGAATGAGGATGCGGGCAGCTGCGCGTACGTGCGCGGGAAACTCAAAGACGCCGATGAATTAGGCATCAGAGCCGACCTCATTAAGCTTTCTTTAGAGACAACACAAGAACAACTGTTGAAGGTTATTGATGAATTAAATAATGATCAAGAACACGATGGTTTTATTGTGCAAATGCCATTACCAAAAGGTATTGACGAAGAAACTATTAAATTAGCGGTTTCTCCTAAAAAAGATGTCGATGGTTTCCATCCTTTATCAAACTTAGTGCCATGCACTCCAAAAGGTATTATCAATTATTTACATTTTGAAAAGATTCCAATGCAAGGCAAGAACGCTGTGGTCATTGGAAGAAGCAATATTGTTGGTAAACCAATGGCTAAACTCTTATTAAAAGAGAATATGAATGTGACTGTTTTGCATAGCAAAACTTCTCCTGAAGATATGGCTTTCTATATCGCTCACGCTGATGTCATTGTTGTGGCAATTGGTAAGGCTGGCTTCTTAGATAATCGCTTCACATATAAAAAAGACGCCGTTATTGTTGATGTTGGCATCTCCAGAACCGAAGAAGGTTTAAAGGGCGATGCGATTCCTAATCTTCCAGTTGGTCTTCAAACACCTGTTCCTGGAGGCGTTGGCTTAGCAACAAGGCTTGCCCTTTACGAAAATCTATTAGAAATCTATAGCGCTAATAAGTAGGTTAGCGCTTTTTCTTTAAAACTGTGATCTTACCTTTCTCTTTTTTGATAAGATGACGTTCAACCAAACTCGTTAATAAACGCGATAAAGTTTCTCTTTGAACACCAAGTGTGGCCGCTAATGTGGTCACATTTTTAAACTCGATGACATTGTGATTTCTACTCGCATAATAAAACAATCTTTCTTCAGCGTTAGGAAAAGATAAAAGTCTAATTCTTCCGGTTAGAAGTTTTGCTTTATCAGATTGAGCTTGCAAATAGAGTTCTAAAAACTCTTTATTGTTTTGTAAAAGATTAACTAAGTTTTCTTTATTGATAAAAGCCACAACGCATTTATCTTTAGCGACAACATCGCCCTTATAAATTGGCGAGCTTGAGAAGATAAGGTTGTTACCAAATATTTCTCCGGCTTTTAACGAATTGATTAAAAGTTCTTTTCCTTGGAATGAGTAAGAGACAATATCGATCTTCCCACTGATGATGATACCGATGCTTTCGCAAACATCACCTTCATGGAAAATGATGTTACCTTTGGATATTTGATAACCCTTAACCATTTGGTGTTCTTTTTTGCTTAAAACGTTTAAAAGTGCTATTTTCATAATGTTTCCGTGACGTCAATCACATTTTATTATATTTGTTTTATTTATAATATCAAGGAGGAGAAATCAAATTATGAAAAAAATATTTTTGCTAATACCAGTCATGATGCTAACTCTATCAGGCTGCAATACAAATCAAAACTCATCTAATAAAGAGAATTATGATGTCAAGTGGGTAACTCCAGTTGGCGCTCCAACATTAGCTTTTTACGATCAAGGTGAAAATGAGAACTGGTTGTCGACCGATTCACCAGCGGATGTCATCCCCGGAGCATTTGTGGCTAACAACTACGATGCTATTGTCTTTGATGGTTTAACAGGCTTGAACCTCATTAACAAAAATGCGAGCAAATCACATTATGCTCTAGCAAGATGGATCAATCAGCTTTCCTTTTATCTTGTATCCACTACACATACTGCTGAAGAAGCAATTGCGGCTGATGCCAAAATTGATGCCTTTGTACAAACTGGAGCAGCCTCACAAGCTTTGCGCCGCTTAGCGAGCGACTCTAGCAAAGGTTGGGAAATTGGAGAATTAACTAACGTTACATATGAAGATGGCGTTAATAAAGTACAGGCTAACATCACAAGCAGTGACACCGCCTTTGATTACTATCTATTAGCGGAACCAGTTTATACCTTAACAAAAGCTGCTCTTGCTAAAAAAGGTGTGACTTTAAATACTATTAAAAATTTACAAAATGAATGGTATAGCGCTTATGGCGCTTATATTCCTTCAGCCGGTCTATTTGTTAATACCGATTCGTTAAATGCACATCCAGATGAGATGAAAGCATTTATAAATGCTTTAGATTCACGTGTTGATGACTTAGTGGATAATCCAGGCAAAGCCAAAGACGCTCTTCTAGCTTTTGAGAGTAAAAAAGACGGCAATGTTCAAAAACAATTTGGCATTGGCCTCCCTATTGTCAATCAGTTAGATGTTCTTCAAGTCACTAATAAGTTAGGCTTTATGAAAGAACCACAAACAACGACTTCAAATATGAACTATGCTAATGGCTTTGCTGATGCTCTTCGAGACGGTGAAGATTTAGAACCAGTTTATTCGGATAATCTTTTCGTCAATATCTAAAAATGAATAAGAACAAACGAGAAACATTAACCAAAACAATTGCCATCATTTGCGGTATCGTTTTTGTTATTGGCGTTTGGTATTTAATCGCTGCGATACTAATTTCTAAAAAGAACTATGGTGTTCCATATCCTCACGAAACTTTGTTATTAGCATTAAGAATGCTATTTAGCAAAGACCCTGAAGGACTATATAGTGCTTCTTCAACATGGAGAGGCATTGGGATGAGCATGCTACGTCTTCTCATTGGTTATGCTATTTCATTTGTTTTGGGGGCAGTTTTAGGTATCTTAGCGGGTCTATTTCCACGCGTTGGTGACTTCTTCAAGCCAAGTGTTGGTTTATTTAAAACCATTCCTACAGTAGGACTAGTAATGATATTATTTGCCATAACTTTAGCCGTTGATCATCAGTTGTTAGGTTGGATTCCTATCACGCTTGTCTTTGTGGTAGCCTTTCCCCTATTATTCGAAGCCTTTAAAGCAGGCATAAGAAATGAAAGTCATGAGATTATTAATTCTATTAAATTAGACGCTAATATCCATTCGGCGCGAGTTATCAAAGCAATTCTAATTCCTGATGCTTGGCCATATATCAGATTAGGAATGACACAAAGTTTAGGACTATCTTTCAAAGTTTTAATTATGTCAGAAGTCTTAACCGCCTCTAATCAAACCGAGGGCATAGGAACTTTGATTTCTTTAGCGCGTACGACAAGTTATGATGGAGGTTTAACAGAAGTACCAGCCTATGTCTTAATTGCCCTAGCTATTATGTTTATCATTGATATTCCCTATATCATCGCTAAAAAGTATCAAGATAAGAAGCAATAAAAGACAGTTATTGATAAAATTATCAATATCGCATAAACTTAATTTATAGGAGAACATATATAATGGAATTAAAAGGTAGTAAAACTGAAAAGAACTTACAAGAAGCTTTTGCGGGTGAATCCCAAGCTAGAAATAAATACACTTATTTCGCTAGCCAAGCTAAAAAAGAAGGCTATGAACAAATCGCTGCGATTTTCTTGGAAACAGCAGAAAATGAAAAAGAACACGCGAAGATGTGGTTCAAGTATCTTCATGATAACGGCGTCCCATCCACGATTGAAAACTTAAAAGCCGCTGCTGAAGGCGAAAACTTCGAACATACAGAAATGTATAAGAGAATGGCGGAAGAAGCCAGAGAAGAAGGCTTTATGGAAATCGCCGCTAAGTTCGCTCTTGTTGCTAAGATTGAAGCGGAACACGAACAAAGATACTTAAAACTCTTAGAAAAGGTCAAAGAAGGCAAAGTCTTCATTGCACCAGATGTCGTTGTTTGGAAATGCCGTAACTGCGGTCATATCCATATTGGCAAAGAAGCACCAAAGATTTGCCCAGCTTGTGCTCATCCACAATCTTATTTTGAATTAAGAGTTGAGAATTATTAATAATTAATAATAAGGTTATAAAAGCATGGAGATTAAGTCTCTGTGCTTTTTGTTTATAAAAGTATTGCAATTATTTTTATTTTTTAAGATAATATTAAAGCGCATTAACACGGATCTGTGGTGTAGCGGTTAACATGTCTCCCTGTCACGGAGAAGACCGCGGGTTCGATTCCCGTCAGATCCGCCAGCGCTTTTTTAAAGAAGTGGCCCGGTAGCTCAGCTAGTAGAGCAATGGACTGAAAATCCATGTGTCGCCGGCGCGCTCCCGGCCTGGGCCACCATCTTGTAAAATAGATGCACGAAAGTGTGTCTTTTTTATTTCAAAAATAAAACCGTTAGCGGGGAATGCCAACGGTTTATTTTTTGCTTTTAGAAACTATTTCTCTTGTGTTTCTTTTGGTGCATCTTCGTCAGGTTGAGGAATGCCAATGTTTTGCATTAAGTCATCAACTAACTTTTTAGCACGACGATATGAGAGGTCACTCTTGACTCTGAGTAAGCATGGAAGATCTTCGTACTTCTTAGCTTCTGCTTTTTCAACTGGAATTGTGGAATCAGCATAGTTTGCTGGGTCAAGGTTTAAGTAAACACGAATGTGTTTGCCAACGATTGTCACGAAGACATAACGTTGTCTCTTATAAGAGAATGTATCACCTGGGATAGAAATACGGTTTCTGAGACCATACCATTTGATATAGTCACGTAAAT
>JAFSPN010000011.1 GCA_017442875.1 Bacilli bacterium | reverse complement strand
TCTCATGGCTTCCGCGATTGATAAATAAGCATCGTGAAGTTCAACATATTTTCCCACTAAACCAATATGGGTTGTATACGGTCTCGCTTTAATGCGGTCCACCATTAAGGACCATTCTTTAAGATCTGGCTCTTTGGTATTTAAGCCTAGTTCACGGCAAACAACAGAAGAAAAGTTTGCCTTTTCAAGCATTAAAGGGGCTTCGTAAAGATTTGGTAAAGTTATATTCTCAATGACACAGTCTTTTTTGACGTTGCAGAATAAAGATATTTTATCAAAGATAGCGGGCTCTAAATGCTCATCACATCTTAAGATGATGATATTAGGATTAATGCCCATTCCTTGTAATTCTTTAACACTATGCTGGGTAGGTTTTGTCTTATGCTCTTCTGAACCATGAAGGTATGGAACAAGGGTGACGTGTATGAATAAACTATTCTCTCGACCTGCTTCTAAGGCTACTTGACGAGCCGCTTCGATGAATGGTTGAGACTCGATATCACCAATCGTTCCACCGATCTCAGTGATGACAACATCAGCATCGCTTTTCTTACCAACGTTATATATAAATCTTTTAATTTCATTAGTAATATGAGGAATGACTTGAACAGTTGAACCCAAGTATTCTCCACGTCTTTCCTTATTTAAAACATTCCAATAAACCTTACCAGTTGTTAAGTTGGAATATTTATTCAAATCTTCATCAATGAATCTTTCATAGTGGCCTAAATCAAGGTCTGTTTCCGCACCATCTTCAGTGACATAAACTTCACCGTGTTGATATGGACTCATTGTTCCTGGGTCAACATTGATGTATGGATCTAGTTTTTGAGCGGCCACTTTTAAGCCACGGGATTTTAATAAACGGCCTAAAGAAGCGGCAGTTATCCCTTTGCCTAAACCTGAAACAACTCCACCTGTTACAAATATATATTTCGTCATATATGAATCCTCAATATATGAATATATTATTCAACGGTCACACTCTTAGCAAGGTTTCTTGGTTTATCAACGTTTAAACCTTTGGCTAGAGCAACATAATAGGCTAAATAGAAGGCAATTGAAGAAATAGCCACACTTGATAGATAGTAAGCATAATCTTCCACCACAATGGTATCTTCTGGTCGAGAAAGACTCTTAGTGGCTATTGTATAAACTCTAGCACCTCTTGTTTTTACTTCTTCGATGTTACCGCGCATGCTACTTGCGGTATCTGGATCAGTAATAAAAACGATGACTGGAATGCCTTTTTCGATTAAAGCAATTGGCCCGTGCTTAAGTTCACCACCAGGTATGGCTTCTGAGTGAATATAACTAATTTCTTTAAGTTTTAAAGAAGCTTCTAAAGATAAGAAATAGTCAAAACTTCTTCCTAAGAAGAACAAACTCTTTTTATCCTTGATTTCTTCGCCTACTTTCATGATGAGTGGCTTATAGTGGTCACGGATATCATAAACGACATCAAGAGATTGTCTAAGGTCATCCACGACTTTGATGTCTTTATCTAAAGATGCAGCGAGCATCGCTAATAAGGTCACCTGCGCTACATAGGCTTTCGTAGAAGCAACGGAAACTTCAACACCACTATGTAAAAGTAAAGAATACATGCAGTTTCTATCTAATGTGGAGCCACCTGTATTAGTAATAATCAAATTTTTCAAATTGTGTTTTTTAATGATTTTTAAACAGTGAATTAAATCAGCGGTTTCTCCTGATTGAGAAATCATAATAATGAATGGTTTTTGTCCTGGATAAGTTGGATGAAATGCCCATTCACTAGCGATAAATCTTGAAGCGGATTTATCGTATTTTTCAAAATAACGACCACCTACTAAACCAGCATGGTACGAAGTACCGCATGCGATAAAAATAATGTGGTCGGATTCTTGTAAATCTTTAATTAGTTCAGGATCAAACTGGTATTTCCCTTTTTGGAAATAATTAGAAATAATACGATTAACGGTTTGGGGAATCTCCTCAATCTCTTTAATCATATAATGCGGGTAACCTTTTAAATCATGAGAAATAAGTTCGATGTCTTTATGAATTGGCTCTTTTTTAATTTCATCACCATTTTTGTTAAAGATTTTAACTTCTTTTTTGGTAATATATCCAAACTCTAGATCATCTAATTCGATAAATTCATCAGTTTGTTCAATCATTGGGCTAGCATCTGAGGCGACAAGATTAAAACCTTTTCCTAGACCAATGACTAATGGAGAAGCGTTCTTTAAGACAAATAAGGTGTCTTTAATATCATCAGTAAAGAATGTGATAGCATAGCTACCTTTAATTATCGACATCGCTTTTTTAATTGTCTCAATGACATCATTGTTTTCTAAATAATAATATTCAAGAAGATTAGCGATGACTTCTGAATCAGTCTCACCATAAAACGAATAATGCTTATCTAATAAGAACTTTTTGATTTCTTTATAGTTATCAATAACTCCGTTATGGACGAGGCATATTCTTTGATTAAAAGATAAATGCGGATGGGTGTTGAGCTTAGTTGGCGCACCATGAGTGGCCCATCTAGTATGGCCAATCATAATATCAGCACTAATGTCTTCTGGAACGATTTCTAAAAGATGTTCTACACTACCGACGTCTTTATAGATTTTGATGCCACTATGAAAGTAAGCGATACCCGCGGAGTCATATCCACGGTAATCAAGCATCTTTAATCCTTTAAAGACATACTCTTTTGGGCTAATAAAGCCTACTGCACCAACAATGCCACACATCTTATCTACCTAAATATTTTCTTAATTCGAATTCGCTAACAGTGGTATGGTATTCTTTCCATTCCTTTTCTTTAGCTTCGATGTATTTTGGGAATAAATGATTTCCTAAAACTTCCTTAAGGATATCACTATCCTTGAAATCTTCAATAGCGGCATGCAATGTTTCTGGTAAACAGACAATCTTTCTTCCTTTAATTTCCTCACTAGTTAAGGCAAATAAGTTATCTTTTACTGGTGGGACGATATTTTTATCGTTAACTGTATTAATTCCTTCTAAACCGCACGCCAAGATGCCGGCAAGGGCAAGATATGGATTAGCACATGGGTCAACATTTCTTAATTCTGTTCTTGTAGAAAGGCCTCTAGCCGCTGGAATACGCACTAACGAACTTCGATTAGCGTCACTCCAACAAGCATAAATCGGAGCTTCATAACCACTAACAAGTCTCTTATAAGAATTAACAATCGGATTAGTTAATAAACTGAGTTCTCTAGCGTGTTTTAAAATACCTGTAATCCATTTCTTACACATCGTTGATAATTCCATATCAGCGTTTGGATCATAAAATAAATCGCCTTTTTCTTTAGAAAACAGGGAACAGTTAGTGTGCATACCATTCCCTGCTTGTTTATTAAGAGGTTTCGGCATGAAAGAAGCGAGGTATCCATTCTTTCTGGCCACCATCTTAACGACTTGTTTAAAGGTTTGGACTCTGTCACATGCTGAGACAACATCAGTGTATTTGAAAGTGATTTCGTTTTGACCGGGGCCCACTTCGTGATGGCAAGCTTGGACTTCAAAGCCCATCTTCTCAAGCATTAAAGCGATTTCTCTTCTGATATCTTCACCACCATCAAATGGAGATAAATCAAAATATGAGGCTCTATCAGAGCAAGTTGTGGAAACACTGCCATCATCATTTAATTTGAAAAGATAGAATTCTGGTTCAAAACCAACATACATGGTTTCAATACCCATTTCGTTCATCTTTTTGACTTCTTTTTTTAAGATATAACGTGGATCACCTAAGAAAGGCGTGCCATCTGGCATAAAAACATCACAGATAAATCTAGCCACTCCACCTTTAGAGGAATCTTCAAAAGGAAGAATAAGAAAAGTATCTAAATCAGGATGAAGATACATATCGGCTTCTTTGATTCTGACAAATCCTTCAATAGAAGAACCATCAAACATGATTTTGTTATTTAAAGCGTCTTCTAATCTATTAGTAGGTATTTCCACCGCTTTGATATCACCAAGCATATCGGTGAACTG
>JAFSPN010000002.1 GCA_017442875.1 Bacilli bacterium | reverse complement strand
TACGTGTATGTGACTTTACTCTATGCAAATATTTTTTTATTAATTATTCAGCTTGAACAGCGAATTGGAAACCAACATTGAATTTGGAACCAATATAGTCGTCAGAATCCCAAATTGATTTGTATTCAGCAGGATTGCTGCCTTTGACTAACAATTTTTGCCAGCCTTCAACCCAAATGGTTAATTCGACTTGGAGGTATTTACCTGCGTTTTCGTCTTCACCATCTTTGTGAGCAATTGTTGTGCCAATCTTTTTGGAAACAGAACCACTATCTGTGTCGTATTCAAAGTCGTCTTCATCTAAAACGTTAGTCTTTTTGTCGTTTGCATCAAGAACAGATTTAACAACTGTTGGATAGACTTTTTCTGCAGTTGGGTTTAAACCATCTTTATCAACATAACTACCATCTTTAACGGCGGTACCATTTGAATAAGACTTTTGTAAACCTTCGCCGTAAACAACTTTTTTAGTTTCGTTGTCTTTGCCGAAGTCATACATTGCACCTGGATCATCACCCAAAGTAACTGAGTCATCGTGAATACCATCACCTAATGGCAAATATCCGTGTGTAAGAATTGTTCCGCCATCTTTAGAGATTAATCTGTTAATCGCAGAAGTAGCATGATTTTCTGATGTGTCTGTATCAAGATATGAACGAATGTGAACACGAACAGCAGAAGATAAATCTTCTCTATCTTTTAATGGATCAGTATTGCCATTATTGGAATAGTCTTCTTGAATAAGAAGATCTGATAAATAGACATCTTTTGCAAGATATTCTTCATCAATGTTATTGGCGGATAACTTATTGTCTTTTTCAATGTATGCTAATTCGAGTGGAATTGTGACATACATAGAATTATCAGCCTTAAGCCATCTTGAATATGGAGATGTTTCGTATTCTTTTTCTTGAATTGGGTTTTGATAGAACACTGGATTATATTTGTCAGTGCCTGTACCACCAACTCTTGGTAAATCGTCATCTTCACCCATATTACCAGAGGTAATTGGTTGAACCTTTTGTCCGATGCCTTTGCCTTGTAAATAATCAGCTATAGCAGAATAAGATAAGTTGGTTAGCCATGGGTTTGTTCCTTTGATTCTTAAGAACAAATTACCACTTGTACCAGCGGATGTGCCTAAATAGGCAACATTCACTCTGGTGGAATATTGATACCAAGCCACAGTACCTGAGATTGAACCCGCAATAGCGGCTCCGATTGCTATGGCTAAAGTTGGAACTATCACTTTTGATAAATTCTTTTTCATAGTATTTTCCTCCTAAACAGAGAATTACACTATGCCCACATCACATGATGCAGGCATAGTAATATTTAAAAACTTAATTATTCAGCGTCGCCGTGAACTTCGGTTGCGAATCTCATACCAACTTTAAAGGCTTTGTTGATATAGGTTGCAGCATCCCATTTAGCGGCATTTGTTGGTTGTGTGTCACCATCATCGTCGTAATCGCCATCACTATTAGCGTCGACACCAGCAACATCGTTGCCTAATTTTGTCCAACCTTCTAACCAGATTGTAACTTTGACTGCTAAACCGCTTTCGCCACCAGTGATTTCGCCTAAGTCGCCGCTGTTAGCAACGATAGAGCGTGGATTTGCATCATTAGCTAAGACGCCAGATTTGTTTGCATTGAGAGCAGTTTGTGTTCCGACTGTACCATAGACTAAATCAGCACCACGATCATCCCATTCATAACCAGGACCTTTATCAAATCTACCATTATTATTTAAGTCGAGGTTGCCAGAAGTGGATGTTTCGATATTTGCGTTATCTAAATCATTGTTTCTAGCAAATAGTTTGTAAGATGTGCCAACGGCGAAATGAACTCTGACTGCTTTGTATAAATCGGTTGCTCCATTTTCGTTTGCGATTGTTAAATCTGTTAAATAAAGATGATGACCAGATAAGTAACCCACTGGAGAATTGACATCTTTAACACGGAATTTCAAATTGAATTGAACATAGTTTGTGCTGTCGGCTTCTCCCCAATTTGCTTCATTTATGAATTGATAAATTGGATTCTTATAGAATTTTGTTGGAAGAGCATCATCGGCATCAATAGCACCAGCAGTAATTGGTTCCATATCTGTACCACCAACTTTGCTTGTATTCATGACTGTGCTATTTAAATCTGTTGCCCAAGAAGTACCACCATCACAGGAGATTTCTAAAGCTTCAGAACAGTGAGCGACTGAACCAATGTAGGCAGCTTGTGCTCTTGTTGAGTATTGGAACCATGCCATAGTACCAGAAACTGAACCGGCAAGGCCAGCACCCATCGCTAATGCGAGGGTAGAAACTAAAATCTTTTTCTTATTCATTTTCATATGCAGTTATTTCAACTCCTAATTTAATTGTTGCACCAACAGGGGCGTTCTTTTTATTATCTGAATCAGGATCAGCTCCTTCTAACCAGATAACGAGAGTGTATCTCCTAATATCACTTTTTCCGAAATTATCTACGCTGTACTTTGCGACCGTTTTACCGTCAGCTAGGAAAGCATCAGCAAGTGGATGATCGTCGTCTTCTTTGTTTGTTTTTGGATCAAACTCAGAAATGAATTCTTGGTAGGTTCTATTGCCGAATTTATCATAATTGACTTCATGACTTGGTTTGGCATAGACCTTGAAATCGTGTGTTTCTTCATCTGATCTCGGATCATTTTCGAACACCATCACACGCATTGTCTCGTCAAGTGTTCTCTTTGTTCCGTCATTCGATTTACTCTTTTCATCGATTTTGATATTCATGTTGTATTGAGCGATCGTACTTCCAACGTTCTTAACATAGAATGTGTATTTGAAGTATTGGAGTGTTTCTTGACCGTTCAACTCGCTAATGTTTTTGCCGTAATCGTATTCGGTATCTTCATTATCGAGAATATCAGCACCAGGAAGATTTCTGTAAGTGTTCTCTTCAAATGGTTTGAGCTTATCGATGAGGAGATAAGACGTTGTATCCTGGAACGCTTGTTTTTCACTGAGCGACAGTCTCACGGCTGAATTAGTAAGCGATACCGTGAATGTCCCAACGAATCGTCCAAGAAAGGACACCACCACCAATGAAGTAACCCCAATCGCTGAGATTAAACTTACCAGTGCGGCAATTCTCCTTCTTCTACGTTTTCTCACATACAATAAATCGTACATAGTGTTTTCTTTCTTTACTCCTGTTAGTTAAGTAAAATTTGTTTTTTGTCCCAATGGGTTCGAAATAAAAAGCCAGTGCCTATCATCCATTCACGGCGGGATTTATTTCACCCCCAAGGCAACTGGCTATCTAGTATAGGATAGAAATATAAAACCTCAACTGCTTATAACAATTGAGGTTGCTGGCTATCTTATATAAGACCCTGTAGTTTTGCGTCGCCGAATCACTTCGGTTTTGCTTTTTACTCGAATATAACTTATCACAACAAAATTAAACACGCAATACATTTTTATAAAATTTATCAAAATAAATTATATTAGTTAAAAATTAAGAAAAAAACGCATCCCTGCGTTCCTTCTTATTTATTATCTCCATTTTGTAAATCTTTAAGGAGTTCTTGTCTGAGAGCTTCTTTTTGCTCATCAGTAAGATCTTGTAATTTAGCGGGTTCTTTTTTGGTTGTTTTACGTACGTAAAGAACTAAGCCAACGATGTTTAAAGCTAATAAAACAAATAAAGGAATAACGAAGGCACCTAAGTAGACAAAACCACCACTAGCAGTATCTCTAATTAAGAAATTGATCAAACCAGTAGAGTTAGCAATCGCTTCTGCGGTCGTAGCAGAACCAACCATTGTTGATAGCATAATAATGCTAATGACAAACAAAAAGATGGTCAATCCTAAGTCTAGAACGATCAAGGCAATAAATAATGGTTTTGGAAAATTTTTCATAAAAATACAGTGCCGTTAGATACGTATACGAGGCTATTTTATATCATTATTAAACAAAATACCAAACAATTTTTGTAGTATCAATTTTAAGGTTAAAACTTTGTTTTGAATAAAACAAAAAACCGCCCAGATGAGCGGTTTTTGTATCTTAATAGGTTAATTATTCCTACGCAGCTTGTGGTCTGGTATAGAATGTCAACGCCGCAGCAACGGTATCCATTTCAGAACCATTAATAACGTTTGGATCGGTACCTTCATACCAAGCAACACATTTAACAACAAGTGTGTTAGAGCCAGAGGTGAATTGACCAAGATAGTCTGTACGGGTTTGTGTACCTGTAGCGTTTTCACTGATTGTAGCAATACCAGTAGAATCGATTAAGTTACCAGCAGCACTTGTGCTGTTAACATTGCTATATGCACCGGTTTGATCATTGCTCGCAACGACATAGTGGCAATTTGCGGAAGTTTGATTCTTTGCCCAAACAACAGCCCTAGAGCTGGTATCGCAGAGGAATGCGATTCTGAAACCTTTGTAGGTTTGTTCTGTTTGGGTACCTTCAGCAGCTTTGTTAACTGTTGGGGTAATTGTGGAATCAGCACTACCGAAATAGAGATTCATTGGTGTGCTATCACCACCGAAGGTGTATGTGAATGTGTATGACCAGGAAACAGCATAATATGTAACTTGTGCTGGTGTAGTGCTTGTAACACCCCAGTTAGCAACGTTTTCAGTTGTAATTTCTGTAAATGCGCTAGCTGTACTGTTAGCTTTCCATGGGTGCTTGGTTGTATGGTTGAACGAAGCATCACATAACGCTGGGTTATCACCATCTAATGTAATAGATGAGGTAGCAGAAGAATCAACCTTCTTTGTACCTACACCTGCGGCAACGACGTAGCTTAAGTCACCACCGAGTTTTCTAACAGCAAAGCTTGTAATATTGGCTGTTGCTGATGAAACTGTGGTGAACCATGCAACAGTTCCTGTGACAGAAGCAGCGGTAGAAAGAATCAACATACCTAAGGCAGGAATGATAATTTTTGATTTTTTCATATAATAACTCCTTATAAACGACAAAATCACTCAACTTATATCTAAACTGAGTGGATGATAGGATTTCATGCATCGCTTGTCGTCAATAAGGTTTGGGACGTCCTTGTTGCTTTCGCTTTGCATAATAATGATAGAAAATCATCATAATAATGTCAAATATTTTTTTACATATTTATTATATAAATATGATTTTGAGTAAAAAATGTAAAAAATATGCCTTTTGTTATCTTCGTTTTTTTATTTTTTCATAAGTTTTTTACTATTTTTTAGGCTGTTTTTGTGCTTCAGATCTTTGTAATTACTAGACAGAAATTAGAAGATTACTTTTTAAATCCTTCTTCAAAGTTTTCGCCCCACTATTACTTCTTTTTTGGCCCTGAAACATCGCTTACGAAATAGTTGTTTAATTGGCTATTATTAAAATCTTTCTAAGCGACTTCTTGAAGCTCTTTCGCTATCAGACTTTATATTTATCCAATCAGTATTTTTCCGCTCTTATAGCGCCTTTTTTGTGATCGATAGATATATTTATTAATAAGGATTTATCACGCATACGTAAGAAGGAATCTAACTAACAAAAAAACAAGTAAAGAAAAGAGAGACCTTATTTTTATAAAGTCTCTCGTTTTTTATGGATTTGTTGGCGTTAGTGTCACTGTTTGTCCAGCTTGTGTAATAGTCGTAGAGTTGATCTTTATAGTCTTACTACCAAGCGTTTTGACAGTTAACACTACTTCGCCATTATCTAGCGTCGCTTCGAAGACATAGTCTTGGAAGATATAGTATCGGCCCGTAGCGTTGCCATCGATTGCCATCTCAAGCACCCATTCGTAGATGATGTTCTCACCAGCGTCTTCTTGATATGTAACCTTGAAGATTAAGGTGTTGTTCACGCTAGACTCATCGTTGCCAACATAGGTGTTGATGGTATCAGCGTCACTTTGAGTGGCGTATTTAACACCAGTCACAGAGTGATAGATCTTCATATTGGCGAATACTGTAGTTGAAGTTCCATCAGCAAATTCTTGATAATAGTCTCTCACCCAGTTGGTTCCACCATCAGTCGATGTGTCAGTAATACGAGTAATGGTCAATTCGTTAAGGTTGACGTTCCAATCGTAGTATTGAAGTCTTCTGACTTCAGTTACTGTGTCTTCAGAAGTTATTTCATCGGAAAGGTTGCTTCCTCCTGGATCGTGAATGTTGTATTGCAAGTGCTCACTATCCCACATTAAATCGCCAATCAGCGTTGGCTTAGCGCCCGCTCCTGAAGCACCGCTCAAAAGTCCTCCAGTCCTAGCGACTTCAACGTCGTTTTGTGCGCGTGTAACAGTAATCGTACCACTTGTACCGGCAACGATTAAGAAGTTAGCGGTATTGGTATCATCTAAAGTTGTTGAGTTTTCAAGGTTATCCGCCACTGTTGAAACAGGAACAATAGCGATACCGGCTGGATAATCAAACACTTTTCTAATTTCTTTATAGTGTTCATAAATCGTTGTTCTTTGCGTTTTGGCCGCATTAGCACCGATATCGAGGTAGAACAAATATCCACCAGTACCACCTTCGACAGAACCAAGACAGAATTCACCAGAATTCATTGGCACTTCAAAGTAGAAAATCTTACCTGATTGATTGGTCTGATCGAAATCAGAATTGATAATCGCGTGCGTATCATGGTTGTGGTTAGTTAATTGCGTTGTTTTAAACGCAAGAGTGTAACCGCTTTGTAAAGTGGCTAAATCAACCGCATTGACGTCTTGACCAGGTGTTAACGGTGTTTTAGAAGTCGAACTGAATGAATAGCCAGCAGAGTACTTGTTATCTGTGTATTTATAGATAACAGAGTGGTTGGTAACACCATCAGTGTAAACTTCTTTGATTTCTTTGATTTCTTTAATCGTATTATCGTTATTTCTAATGACTTGATGCAAAGAGAACAAAGAGTCGTTGTCAGAGAAGTACATGCCGGCAAACAAGTTAATATAACCTTTCTCTTTTAAGTTAAAGTCAATAGAATTGACTGGTAACTGGTAATTGGTATATTCATGACCATTAATCATAACGTATTTAGCTTCCACCACTGCATCCTTAGAAATAGTGGATTCCATAAAGTGCAAACCGTAAACATTACTACTATTCTTTCCAAGAATTGTGCCTAATGATTCCAAAGAATCAGAATATCTTTGATAAACATCTGGATCATCAATCTCTTGGACATCGTTTGATTGATCTAATGTATATATTGTTGAGAAGCCGTTTGCTGGTGTATAGCTGGAACTGATGTTTGAAATAGCGTACTCAGACACACGCATGTTACTTCTTCTATAATAAGTATTGTCGTCATATGCCCAAGTATAGTTGGCATCATACCTTGAACCAACGGTCACATAACCTGTATTACTATCTTTTGGATAATACTTTGTAATGTCTGTTTGTGAACCATCCGCAACAACGTTAAGTGGGAAATAAGTTGTGTTGTCTTGTCCATATTCCATGCCGCTTGTTGTTTGGGCGTTATCAATATATTTTTCTGGTCCAATAACTGGATTCTGAGCGTCTCTATTATCTTGTGATAAGCAATAGGAAGCCGCAGAAGCGGTATTGTGTTGCTCTAACTGCGAATCGTATTGTTCCCATTGATCAACAGCGTCAAGATAATTGTTATATGCGGTAACTGCTGCGTTGTGTTCTGCTAGAGCAGCATCATAGTCTTGCTTTTCAGAAAGATAATCAAGATAGGCTTGGGTCTGATGATAAGCCTCAAAAGCAGCATCGTAAGAATAATAATTTCCATTATAAGAGGCCATACGCTCGTATGAGAAATCAGTACGCGTACTATAGCTTGAGTTTTGGTCACCAGAAATAGTAAAACCATTATTATTGTTATATTGCAAATAACGGTAGTATGTTGACCAGCCGGAAGAACGTGTTCTGTAGAATTTAAACGTTCCATCGTCATTTTCGGTGCGTCCAGACCAAGTTCGATAGTTATTTGTTGTGCTTAAGTTTAAAGAATATGTGTTATTACCGGATCTAGGTCTCAAATAATAATTTGTGCCCGTTAATTGAATTGTTCTATCGCTACTATTCCAGGTCCAACCGCCTTGGAAAGGATTGGTGCTATGGCCCAAAGCATTATTCGTTCCAGTAATATAATGGCGGGTACTGCCATCGGTATAATAAAGTTGATAACCATAATCCACTGGTTTTGGAGTTGGCTCTTGAGGCTCTGTTTCAGTGAACGGATCTGGTTCTTCGACGGCTTCAGTAGGTCTAGAAACTTCTGGAGTATTAGGAGTTGCTGTAAATGGAGCGAGTGCCCAGCTTGTTCCTGTAAATGTTAAATAGTAACCACTATTATCGGAATTTGTTGTCGCATAGCAAATGCCATTAGCATTACTTCTTTTGTACCACGTTGTCCTTGTGCTTGTAGAACTTGTAAGACCAAGAGTGCCATTATTATTATACAAATAATAAGTAGTAGCTGAGTTTCCATCATTGTAGTAATATTGCGTTGAAATATAGCCACTAGAACCAGCAGGAACACTCCAAAGTGCTGGAGAATCTCCAGTTGTATTACCAAGCGTTCCGCTATTATTGGTAAAACTATTAACAGTTAATTTGTTAGCGGTACTACCATATTTAATCATCGTGCCAGTATGTTCTCTATACTCCTGGTATTGTTTGGTGATGTATTGGCCGCCATTTAAATACATAAAGGCGTTAGTACTAGTTCTGTTACCAATTTGATAGACACCAACTTTAGGATCGGTATTGTAATAACGGAAAGCCGAACTGTTATAGTTGCCTCCCGATTCTGTATAGCTTGTCTTTTCAGGATTATAAGTCCATGTGCGCTTATAATAATAGTTTCCGGAGGTAGAACCAAAACTACCACTATCGGTTGATTTGAACTTCAAAAGACGATGATACAAATCGGTCATGTTAATAGAACCACCCCAACCAGTGGCATCACCACTATCAAGAGCGTTGAATTGCGCATTGGCGCCTATTTCAATGTCGTAAAGGTTTTGTTCAATTTTTTTAATACTCTTCTTATAGGTGTCTGTGGCATAGCCAACCACACCATAATCGGATAAATTCGCAGTGAGGTTAGTGCCGTCAACAGCAGCTGTATTCAATGTATTGACGTCAATTGTAGATTCGTTAACCGCCACATTGCTGATAGTAGCATCAACGTAACCAGCAGCAACACCGACTAAAGCTTTGCTTGTTTTTGTTTGAACGGTGATATTAGAAATGCCTAAATCATAAATAGAGTTAGTTGCGCTATCATATGAGCCTGTATAAGCACCGCCTAAATTACCGACAACGCCAAACAAACCCACTATTTCTGGGTTGGTGAAATCGACTTGTGTATTATCTGGGTGTTTATCGGAATTAAAAATAGTCGATTCATCATTCGAAACTGTTAAATTTTTAATAATTTTGCCTTGGCCGTTGAAATTGCCAACGAATGGGTTATCTTCCGTACCAATTGGTGGAAGAACATAGTTGGCCATATTTAAGCCGTCCGCAGGAACAGAATCAGCTAATTCGAAATAATACTGCCTGTCTGTGAATTGGCCCATGTATTGAAGCCAAGATAAGTTATATAAGTGACGAGGAATAGAAATGCCAAATGGGTGCTGTTCACTACCATCACCATACGCAAAATAAGCGCCGGCGGAACTACCATTGATTTTGTATTCCGGAGTAACAACTGAGGCCACAAACCAAGAAATGGTGCTGAAAGCAGTACCAACTAAACTAAAGAAAGTTATAGCTGCAAGAGCGATGAATCCAACGGTTTTCTTTTTCATATTAGAACTCCGTAATCCAGTCGCACTTGAAATCTAAGCCAGCGTTTAAAGCTTCGTTACCTAAGTTGCGGGAGAAAATGTATTCAAGAGCGTATTTATCATAGTTAACAACGATTCCGATATAGGTAACGCCAGTAACATCACCACGGAAAACGTTAATTTCTTTGCTGTAATCAAAAGTTTCTTCATCTGTGAAGTTTGTAAAACTATGTTTGTTTGAATTTGTAAAACTAGCGGTTGGAATGGCAATACAATCCTTATCAGTTTGTTTATTGTATGTATAGTCTTGGCCAAGATCATCGAACGATTCGACTTGAATATCGCGTGTCTCGACTATATCTTCTAATTCATCAGTGAAGGTAAAGGTATGGAATTGAACAGCGGATGACAATGGATTTGTTTCGCTGTAATATGCATTGCCTAAAGCACACCAAACCATATCGAATGAAGCTGTGGCATCCTTATATTGGTAAATAGTCGCAACGTCACCGTGTTCTTCATCGTCGACGACGAGGAAATACTTATTGTTGTTAGCTGCAATTCTATTTGCAGCTGTATCTAAAGCAGCATAAGTCGCAAATGATTTGGATTGTAAAGAACCACTAACATATTGGTATAAATATGTTTTGTTTGATTGAGTTTCGTCAGTAACAACAAGATAATAACCATTTTGTGTTTTGCTCAAAGCATTAAGTTCTTCTTTGGTGTTGGTCTTACCAGCAAGGAAATTATCGGCAGCACCCAAATATGAGAATTCTGTTTTTAAATTAATTTGTGATTCAAAACCACTTACTTCCTCATTTTTGAAAAGAATTAAAACTGGGTGATTTGGTTTTTCAAGAATGTATTTGTTGAGTTCAACTACTTTAGCATTATTGTCAAAAGAACCATCGTAAACACTAACGCCAACCGGATCAAAGGCAAAACTATTAGCGCTTCCATCATCTGTTTCGCCATAGAATTCATGAATAGTAATGGAAGTGACCGGAGTATCTAAACGTTTGATATAGAAGTCTTCGTTGTTGCCACCTTGATTGAGGGTACTTTGAAACCAAGCGTACGCACTTGTCATGGTCGCTAATAACGAGAAAATGGCCATACTAGTGGCCGCGACTATTTTAATTGCTTTCTTGTTTAGTTTTTTCATACGCCTTTAAATAAAAAACCCAGTCCCGAATTCTTCATTCTCCGGCAACTGGCTATCTTCATTTAAAGACCCTCTAGTTTTGCGTCGCCACATTGCTGTGGTTTTGCCCTTATCGGTTATAAATATATAACCATTTTTTTATTTAGTCAAGTGTAAACGTGCATGTATGTTTCTATGATGCGAGAAAAACATATAAAAAAGAACGAACCAATTGGCCCGTTCTTTGTAAAATGTTAATATTTTCAATTAAAAATTGAAATTGAATGTTTCTTCCTCACCACTTAAGTCGAGGTCTTTAGATTGATTCCACTTAGCATCCCAGTTAGGTTCCCATTCCTGTCCTTCTTCTACATTTGGATTCAATCTCACAACGGTGCAATGTGTCCATTTAGTGCTGATTTCAGCGGTAAATGTTTTACCTTCAACTAGGCTTAATTCAATCCAGCCTGTTTCACCTTTTTCGTTCCAAACATAAACATAGAACTCTGGTTCATATTCAAAGATATCCCATTCGTCATCGCAAATAAATGTATATGTGACATCTTCAAATTCTTCGACTGGTGGCTCTTCTTCTTCGATGAATCTGACTTGGATTTCAAGCAACTTGTTATCAATATTACTAATATAGATAACGATTTGATTGTTCGCGGAATGATATCCTTCATCTTCTTCGTTAAAGATATAACCAGCACGGCCAATGCGTGTTGTTAAGTCTCTTAAGATGTTTGCAGCTTCCATACCTGGCTGTAAGTTTATTTGTAATTGGAAACCATCTCCATCTTCGCCAATCATATAGGCCGCACCATCGATCGCTAATGAAGGAAGAGTATCTGTTGTGTATTCTGGTATAAATGATTCAACTATGTCTTGTGGATAATCAAGGGACACAGCGGCCGCCATTTCGCCTTCGGAATCCACTGCGATGATAGCTGTTGCTTCGTTAGTGCTTGCATCAATTGAGAAGAAAACATAATATTGCAAAGCTGGATCAATATACATTGCTGATAGTCCGCCTTGGCCATCCATTGAAGGAACATAAACAATTTTGAAACCTGCTGTAGTAAGAGCAGATTCTGCACTAGCAACAATAGCCTCTAATGTATTGCCTTCACTTGGTGCCATGGTCAAATAGGCCATTGCAGCATATTCAGATTGACCATAATGATAAGCAACACCTTCCATTTCAAGGCTTGGAAGAGCGGTTGTTAATTCATATTGTTTGAAGAACGCTGCTATGCTATCTACTGGATATGTATTTTCAAGTTCGGCTTCATACCATTCGATAAGAACTGTAACTGTTGGATTTCCTCTTGAATATGTCATGGTAATCTTAATGTCGCGTGTCTCATTAAAAAGAACATAAATACCATCATCGATATTGGATGCTGTTGCATCTAATACAAACCCTTGGAAACCGGACACGAAACTACTGAATATGACTGAGGAATAGTTAGCATCAGCAGCGGTCACGGAAATGAATAAACCATTATAATCCTCTGTGAATTCGTCGGTGACGCTTTCAATGTATTCTTCTTTTGGAGCAGGAACAGTGACATTGAGCTCTAATTCAGCTAATTTTGCAGCGATATCTGCAGCCGGCCACTTGGATGTGGTTTGGCCACCTTCACCACCACTACCAATTTCTGGAAGAGTAACTGAGGTTGTGCCATGTTTATTGAATTCAGTTTCGTGATTAATACCATCAAGTGTATAACTCACTTTCATCAATTTGCTATCAACAAAGGAGAAATAAATGCTGGTGAACGTACTTCCACCATTATATGACCATGAACTGAGTTCATATCCTTTTGTTTGTTTGTTGAATGTTAATTGGCTAAATGAGATGTTGCTGATGTCATTAAAGAGAGGAAAGAGGGTTCCCGTATATCCAGAGATACTGAGATTATCAGAGAAACCGAATTCTCTAGAAGCCCAAGCGCCAGATTCGTTCTTTAAATATCTATTTCCGCTTGTTTCGGTAAGAAATTCAATATATTCTTCATATCCGTCGTTATAGAGTTTGTGAACAAGACCTTCATCAAATTCATATTTATTGACACCGCTTAAATCGGATGAACGAACCATTGCGGTGAAATTGCTCTCTAACGAAACAAGGCCAGCATCAACAATCATATCTTCCCATGTGGAAGAGGTAATTTTGTATTTTGCATCTTCATCACTTTGACCACCACTAACTTCTGGAAGAGTAACTGATGTTGTGCCATATTCGTTGAATGTATAAAGATATTCAACATCCCAATGTTTATAAGTCGTTTTAATTAAATTTCCTTCTTCGAAGAAGAAACGCGGGTTTTGATAAGCATCTTGTTGCTCATCTTTCCATTCATTGCAGCCATAGTAATATGAGGTGCTGTTGAATGATACTTTGCTATAAGGAACTGGTAAAACGCCAATATAATCATCAAATGTCAAATGCATATCAGCAGGAGCAACTTGACTTGCCCATTGACCGTTATTTTTATAATAGAAAGTACCACTCGTTAAACTTGTGAATTCATAGAACATTTCAGTAGTAAAGCTTGAAGACGCAAAGGTGTAGTGAACTTTACCAGAATCAAATTCATACTTTGTTTGACCATCGGCGTTATTTGTGATCATCGTAAAGTTGCTTGCCAAACTGATAATACCGCGATTGACAATCATTTCGTTCCAAATCGCTTCATTGACTTTGTATTTGGCATCATCACCGGTTTGGCCTTGGCCTTCATCGGCTGGAATATTCGCGTGTGTTGGAGCACTATTGGATAAAGCGTAGATAACAGTTGGGCCACCAGCCATGGCTAAAGCATAGCCGTTTTGTTGCAGTGTGAATAACCAGTTGCCAACTGCTTGATGGGTATATGCACCGCTGGCAGCGCTGTAATATTTCGTCACGCTTAGTGTTGCAGCGGTATCATTCGCATTAACGGTATAGGTTCCTAAATAAACAAGTAGATTTCCGTTTTGAGTGGTTACAACTTCAAATGTGCCATCATCAAACAAAGCGATTGTGGAATTAACAAAGTTTTGAGCGTTTTGTTGGCTAACAAAAGTAAAGAAGTGATTAACAAAGTTTTCAACATCACTTTCGCCTCCACCCTGACCTGGAATAACATAGTGAGTTGGTGCAGCACCGGAAGCATTGTAATAGGCCTTACTCCTACTAGAAACCGCTAGTGTATAAGCGCCATCAGAGTAATCAAGTGTCCATGTTTGTGTGATTGAAGAAGTTTCTTTGACTTGATCTTTATAGACTCTTTCAGTCACCAACGTCGCCGATGTTTTAGAAGCGGCAACTACATATTTACCAAAGAAAACTATTTGATAGCCATTTTGAAAGCTTTTTAATTCAAATTTGCCGTCAGCAAAAAGGCCTAATTGTGAATTGACATAATCAGGAGCGTTTTCATGGCTGGTGTACATGAGTAGTTTATTGTTGAAATAATCAACATCGGTTTGTCCACCTTGGCCTTCACCACCTTGACCTTCACCACCTTGGCCAGATGACTTATTGAGCGTTGGAACAATAACAGCATTTCCAATCGCAAATGAAGTAACTTCGTATTCAGCAGAAGAACCATCACTACTAGAAGAGGCGGCAGCGTATATCTTTAAGGTAATGCCAGTAGCGTTATCAAAGATAATATTTAAACTCGCTTGATTAACACCATCGGAATAAGCAAGCGTGTATTCTGTCGCTGGTCTAGTTAAGAACGTGACATCTTTCTTAGAAGTAAACGAACCCATTCCTTGTGTGGAAGCATATTCATAACCAGCATAAAAAACTGACGAGAAGTTCTTCAAAATCAAATCAAGAGAAGTTTGTTCTGATTCTGTGACAGAAACTTGATATTCATATGATTGCTTTGTGGCATCATATTCATACATTTCTAAGGTTGTGTCTGCTTTCTTATAGGCAACATTCTCTTTCACCCAGAAAACATCGTTTTTGAAACCAATTGTGTTTGTTTCTGGCTCATTACTTTCATCGTCGTAAGCACGATAAGTAATCTCGACACCAGTACTGGTCGCTAATTGGTAAAACATGTTGGCGGCTTCTTGAGCAGTATTTGGCAAAGTGATTGAATTGCCTCCACCACTTTCTTCGCCTTCTCCAAATCCACCACAGGCTGTTAAAGCCAAGCTAGTGGAAAGAAAAGACACAAAAAGCAAAAGTCTACTTTTCATAATCGATAGTCTCCTTATCTAACATTTGAAAATATTGTAGCATATTTTATTGCGTGCGAATAAAAAAGGATGGATTTTTATTCCACCCTTTCGATGTTTTTTAAGCTTTATATAATCCGTGAAGATTGCAGTATTCGTAAACCGCAAGAACTTTTTCACCTGGTAATAAGGCAAATTCTGCCTCTGGTGCTTGACCTGGTTGAAGCACTTTTCTTTGATTGCCTTTATCAGTTTGCACTGCAATCCATTGAATATAATGGGCATCGAGCATTGGGTGAGCCACTTCACCAACTTTAACTTTGAGAATGTTACCTTCAATGTTATAAACCGGTAAATGCTTTTCATGAGCGCCATCTTGGGTATTAACAGGGATTTCTTCCATTGCTTCACCACAGCATTTTGTTGGGCAGCTTGAACAGTCGTTAACCATAGCGACAATCTTGCCACACACTTTGCATCTTAAAAATTTCATATTATCTCCTAAGTATCCTTTTATCTACTATCATTTTACAAGCAAAACAATATTTTTAAAATATTATTTAACCTTAACTATTTTTATTGATTATCTCTTTGCAATATTTATTGAGAGGTGCGATGTCAATAGAGGCTGTATCCCATATCCTATCTAAATCGATTGTGCCATAGCCATGTCCTATTTTATCTCGCATCCCTTTAATTTGTTTCCAAGGAACACCACCATATTTCTTAACAAACTCTGCATCAAAATTCTTAGCCAATTCTCCAATTTGAAAAATATTAAAACAAATGATTTCTCTAATGTCTTCATCTGCATCAAATTTTTCTCTCGTAAGGGAAGCCATTTTTAATTCGATTTTATTACAATGTTTAATGATATTTAAAAGCAGTCCTTTTTCTTTAACGGCTAGCATAGTTTAATCAAATCTCCTTCTAGTTGTTGCCTAAAATAATCATCCATCTGAGATCCAATAAAAACGATATCAACTTCTTTTCCCAATGCCTCTTCTAATTCGTCTTCAAAGAAGCCTTGATCGATTAAAGTTTTAATGTCGCCGCTATCACAATAGATGTCGACGTCACTATTATTGTTTGCCTCACCTCTAGCATAACTACCAAAAAGAAACACTTCATGAATGTTGTGCTTTGTCATGATGGGGAGGATTCTTGTTTTTATCTGCTTGAGTGTCAAAACAGATGGATTAATATTATTCTCAATCAAACTAACAATATATTTGTTCTTATTAGGAACAGTATTGAGTTTATTGATTACTTCTATATTATCCTTTCTTACACGAAAAGGAAACATTTTATATGTTTCTTTATTAAAACTATCAATATATTTTTGCTGATTAAATGCCATTACAATTATTCCTTCAAGCATATGCTATCATATGTAAACTGAGACGTCAATATACTAGGAGCAGTTGAAGGAGTTTTTAAATAATTTAATGTTTTACATTATGCAATATTTTTTAGCACTCTGCTTGACTAAGTGCTAATAATGGCTAAAATTATAATGAAACTAGTCCTACGCTGAACTAGCAAAAGGAGAATTGTTATGAAAGAAATTAAGAAATTTGAAACAGAAAGCAAAGAGTTATTAAATTTAATGATTAACTCTATTTATTCCAATAACGAAATCTTTTTAAGAGAACTCATTTCCAATGCCTCTGACGCGATTGATAAATATAAGTATTTATCTTTAACAAGCAAAGGCAAGGTGCCTCTTTTAGATCACGATATTCATATCACCTTAGATAAAAAGAATAGAACTATTACTATTTCTGATAATGGCATTGGTATGTCTAAAGATGATTTGATTAATAATCTAGGCACGATTGCAAGAAGTGGTTCTAAAGACTTTATGAACAAAATCAAAGAGGCGAAAGAGAAGAAAGATTTAGATATCATCGGTCAATTTGGTGTGGGCTTTTATAGCGCTTTTATGGTGGCCTCAAAAATCGATGTTTTAACTAAGACATATGACGGACAAGCCTATTTATTCTCTTCTAGTGGCGAAGATAGTTATTCTATTGAAGAAGCCCAAAAAGACGAGGTAGGCACCACGATTACTTTGTATTTAAAGAAATCATCTAAAGAAGTTGATTACGATAAATATTTAGAAGAATATCAAATCAAAGATTTAGTGAGACGCTATAGCGATTATATCCGCTATCCAATCAAGATGATGTGCACAACACACAAGCCAAAACTTGATAAAGATGGTAACGAAATCAAAGGCGAAACCGAGGAAGTTAAAGAAGAACAAACTCTTAACTCTATGGTTCCTCTTTGGAAAAAGAATAAGAAAGATGTTAGTGAAGAAGAACTTAATAAGTTCTATAAAGATAAATTTATGGATTATGAAGATCCAGCGATTTCTTTATTCGTGTCCGTAGACGGGAAAATTACCTATAATTCCTTATTATTTATTCCTTCACATGTGCCTTATAACTTATATAGCGAAAACTATGAAAAGGGTTTACAACTTTATTCTAAAGGTGTCTTTATCAAGGATAAGGCTCCTGAGCTTATTCCAGATTATTTAAAGTTTGTTAAGGGCCTTGTTGATTCTCCAGATCTCAACTTAAATATTTCTAGAGAAATTCTTCAGCATTCACCAATCATGGATAAAATCGCGGAAAACGTTGAAAAGAAAGTGATTGATAAATTAAAAGAAGTTCTCAAAGAAGATAAAGAAAAATACGTTAAATTCTGGAAGAACTTTGGTGAGCATATTAAGTTTGGCATTTATAGTACTTATGGAGGCAAAAAAGAACTTCTCCAAGACGTCTTATTGTTCCACTCATTAAATAACAATGATGATTATATTACTCTAAAAGAGTACAAGGATAAGATGGCCAAAGACCAAAAAGCTATTTACTTTGTCTCTGGTGAGAACTTAGATGCGATTAAGTTACTACCACAAATCGAAAGATATAAGAAACTTGGCTATGATGTCTTGTTGCTCGATCAAAGAATTGATGAATTCTGTATTATGATGATGCACGATTACGATAAAACCGAATTCAAATCCATCACTGACGACGCCACTAATGAAATCAGTAAAGAAGAGCAAGAAAAAATTGACCTCGCTACCGCGGATAATAAGAGACTACTCGATAATCTTAAAGAAGGCCTTAAAGATGAAATCGATGATGTTGTCATCTCTTCTAAACTCGTCGATTCCCCACTTTGTTTAAGCACTAAAGATGGTCTTTCATTAGAAATGGAAAAGACGCTTAATGAACAACCCGGAAACGAAGAAAAGGTCAAAGCCAAAAAAGTCTTAGAAATCAATCCTGATCACGACCTCTTTAAAGCGTTTACCGCTATTCAAGATCAAGACGACTTAGTCAAAGAATATGCCTCTGTTTTATACGATGAAGCTATGCTTCTTGAAGGAAGAGAGATATCCAGCAAGAAAGAGTTTGTTAAGAAACTTAACGAATTAATGATTAAAGCCTTTTCTAACAAATAAGTTTATTGATTTGCCCTTTTGAATTATTATGACAAATTGACTATCAAGGCTTTTCTTGGTATATTGTTAATACAAGGCCGACGGAACTAGAAATCTCCGTGCCTTGTTTTTTTATAATTAGTAATTGAATACAATGCAATATTACCATCATATCTATTTCTTCCGATGTTTAATTTGTAATTGAATGTTTTAGAATCAATTCTTACGGCCACTTTAAAATACCAATAGTAATCATTTTTACCTTTTTCTTTTGTAGAGGCTGCTTCTGTATCATATTCGCTTGCTTCGATAAGTTGGTCCAACAATGTGAGAGACTTCAAAACATCGTTTCCCCTTCGGAAAGTTAGTTCTTTGATATCGCCACCAGTTTCTTTTATGGCAATGGCTTTAGTATTGAGGTGTTTGTCCAAAAACTCTTTTGTAATTGTTCTTCCCACAAAATTATCAATTAAGTATTTCTCCACTATTTTTCTTTTTTCTTTAAAATTAGGAGTTTCGCTTATTCTTTTGATTATTTCACTTTCTTTAATGACCACTATTTTCTGTCCATTTTGTATTTCTATGCTGATTACAGATTCAGATTTATTGTTGCTCGTAATAAAAAACCTCCCTTACTTACTAATCGGGAGATTTTTCGTTTTTGTCCAAAAAAATCTAATTATTTTGTTTCTTCTTGAGCCTCTTCGACCTGTTTTGGTTCTTCTTGAGGTTCTTCTTTCTTCGAAAGAGAGAAGAAAATTACCATAGGTAAAGCGGTCGCTAATGCATAACTGACTAGTATGAAATAATATGGGTGTTCGTAATAGTCATATTCTCCTAAAACTTTTACCAAATCCACGATTGTAAATGTAATAGCATAAGCAAGCACTAATACTGAAAGAGTTGATCCAGTTACTAAATACATCTTTCTAATGCGATCTGTTTTAACAGTCAAAAAGTAAACAAAGGCAAGAACACTGGCAATAAGCGCTAATAGAACAATGCCAAACAAGACGACTCTACGGTCATTATATTCTGCAATAGTAAGTGAAAAGTTAGTGATTATTACTGATATGGAAACGATGATAGAAATAACTTTTAATAAAAGTGGTCTACCAGTTGTTAAACCAGCGATAACTAAAACTGAAACAACGACAAGCAATAAACCTGTAAACACTGGTCCGCCATAGAAATAGTCATAATTCATCAACGAAGATGTGATGCCGATGACGGCAAATAATAAACATGCTGCCGCTAGAACAGTTGCTAAGATTGGAAATTTTTTAAATTCGTATTGTGGTTTCATATAGATTTACCTTCCGATATGATTATACTCACTTATAAGCATTCAAGCAATGCTTGATGCTCATACTATAATTTGTGTTGCTCTTTTGTTGTGATAAAATCACATTTTCATTTATGATAATGACAGGTGAATTATATGGATAAAGAGATTAGAAAATACTTATTGTTAGAACAAGAAAGACAAAATAATGGGCTCGAACTCATTGCTAGCGAAAACTATACGAGCAAAGAAGTTCGAGAAATGGCGGGTTCAATACTCACCAATAAATACGCTGAAGGATATCCTGGTAAGAGATATTATGGCGGTTGTGAGTGCGTTGATCAAATTGAACAAATCGCTATTGATCGAGCGTGTGAACTATTTGGTAGCAAATACGCAAACGTTCAGCCTCATAGCGGTTCGCAAGCTAACGCCGCTGCTTATAGAGCTTTGCTTCCTGATGGCGGAAAGATTCTTTCTCTAGTTCTAAATGATGGCGGACATTTAACACACGGGTCGCCTGTTTCCTTCTCTTCTCATTTATACACATTCATCCACTATCCGCTTAAAAACGGGCGTTTGGACTATGAAGAAATTGAAAAAATCGCGATTAAAGAAAAACCAGATTTAATAATGTCTGGTTATAGTTCTTATCCATACGCTATTGATTTTAAGAAGTTTAAAGAAATTGCTGATAAGGTTGGTGCGTACTTCATGGTGGATATGGCTCATATCGCTGGTTTAGTAGCCACAGGTCTACATATGTCACCAGTTCCATATGCCGATGTTATTACTAGTACCACTCACAAAACATTAAGAGGCCCTAGGGGTGGATTAATTCTTTGCAACGATGAAGAAATCGCTCAAAGAGTTAACAAAGCTATCTTCCCTTATTATCAAGGTGGACCATTAGAACACGTCATAGCCGCAAAAGCGGTTTGCTTCAAAGAAGCGCTTTCCGATGAATTCAAAAAATATATTAAAAATGTGCTTATTAACACTAAGGCATGTTCAGACAAATTAAAAGGATTAGGGGCCAAAGTATCAGGTACTGACAATCATTTATTCCTCGTGAACGTCTTAGATTCATACGGCCTCACTGGTAAAGAAGCCGAACTTTCTTTGGAAGAAATTGGTATAACTGTCAATAAAAATATGCTTCCTAATGATACGCTTCCACCTGTTAAGACTAGCGGTTTACGCATCGGTTTTGCTGCGGTCACAACTAGAGGTTGCACCAAAGAACAAGCGGAACAAGTCGCTCTTATTATTCATCAATATTTAAATAAGTCTTTAAATAAAGAAAAAGCTCAATCGCTTGTGAAAGAGCTCACTTCTTCTTGGAAACAAATACAAGATATTTAATAATTCAAATTCGTTTTAGTGGTCTCGACTGAATATTTGAGTTTTTTTAGCGTTGAAACAAAACTATTGATAGCTTTTTTATCTTTATCAAAATAGTAGAAGTAATAGACATCTTCTTCTCTAGTCATGATTGATAAACGGCTTAATCCCGCTAAATCGGGTTGTTTATAAATCTTTTCATTTAATACGACATCAACCGTTTCATGAGGAATACGAAGTTTTACTTTGTACTGTAAATCATTCCCGTTTTTATTATCAGGAGCGTGATCGTTATATAGATAAAGACTTTCTTCATTTACCGCAAGAACAGCTTGAAAGAATTGCCCGTCTTCATAAAACTTGAATAAACCAGGTAGTAAGGCTAATGCTTTTTCTAAATCTTCAGCGTGTATATTCATAGCATTATTATAATATTTTTATCATTTCAGTGAACTTTTCTTTTTTGGTGTGGTAATATCTTACGTGGGCTTATGAAAGACGATTCTGAAAAACTTATTGTTGCAACGCTTGATAAAATCAGACATTTCTTACAGAGAGATGGCGGAGACGTGGAATTCGTCTCATTTGCTGATGGAGTCGTTTACGTTAGACTTCATGGCGCTTGCCAAGACTGTGCTTTCGCTAATAACGACATTAAGGATTTAGTGGAAGTTATCTTGCAAGAAGAAGTCCCTGGTGTCACCGAAGTCCGTTTATATACAGACGACCAGTATTAGTAGTGAAATTGGGGTGTAGCCAAGCGGTAAGGCAGTGGACTCTGAATTCACCATTCACTGGTTCGATCCCAGTCACCCCAGCCAAATAAAAAATCCCACCATGTGGGATTGTTTTTATAGTAAGAAGTTTTCTATCCTATTGCAGATGACATAACCAATACGGTTATGAACATCTTCGCGGTTATACATTATGCGGTTGCCTTTGGTATCAAGGAAGATGCCACCTGCCTGTTCAACAATTACTTGACTTGCAGCGGTATCCCACTCCTTTGTACCATCGCTCAATCGATAAGTGATTTCACCTAATCCTTGGGCAATGCGGCATGGTTTTAAAGCGCTGCCCCATTTCTCAACCTTGGTGATTTTATCGCTGTGTTTTTTAATCATGTCTTCTTCGTTTTGCTTAGAATGGAAGACGCTTCTATAACATATCAAATTCTCTAATTTATCGTTGACGTGTATGCGTTTCGTTACGCCATTCTTGCGATAGAAGGCGCCCATTCCTTTTGCGGCATAATAGATTTCACCAGTGAGCGGAACCACCACTACACCAACGACTGCTTCGTGCTTATATGCAAGAGCAATATTGGTGGTAAAGCCACCATCTTTCGCGACGAAATCTTTTGTGCCATCAACTGGATCAACAATCCAAACAAAGTCGTTGTTTAAGCGAGATAAATCATCGGTGCTTTCTTCTGTTAAAAAGGCATAGTCTGGGAATTTTTCATGAAGATATTTCCTAATCACTTTATCAGCGTTTTTATCCGCAAGAGTTACTGGTGAATCATCTTCTTTGATTTCAACAGAAAAATTGCTGTTGTATATTTTTAATATACCTTCAATAGCTTTAACTCCCGCTTCAATAGCGGCATTTAGTTGTTCTTCCCACATATTAATTGCTACCTTTCTTTATCGTTTCTCGGCAAATTGATAATAATTGTTCAATGACGCCATCCTTATATCCCTTGGTAGTAAAACCAGCGGCGTATGTATGACCACCACCACCAAAGCGAACGGCGATTTCTTGGACATTAAAGATGCTGCTTCTTAATTCGGTTTGAATACCACCGGTATCAGTCTCAGCGGAAACAAACCAGATTGGATGATTGGCGATATAACCAATTAAAGATGTATTGGCACAAATCTGAGCCGAAGTGACGCCCAGTATTTCTCTATCTTGTTTAGAGGCATAAACATAGATGATTCCATCATCTGTCTTTTTCACATGTGAATAAATGAATGCTTTAATAGCTAAAGACTCTTCTGGAATAAGATTGTTGGTTTTATTAAGCAAAATAGGATCAACACCTAAATCACATAAGTCTCTCACTATTTCAAACATCTTTACGAAGTTGTTAGCAAATTGAAAGCGGCCACTATCGGTCATAATGCCTAGATAAAGCGCACTAGCAGAGATCAAATCAATCTCTAAGCCGTTTTCCATAGCAAACTCGTAAATGAGTTCGCAAGTTGAAGACGCTTTGTCATTAATGACTTCTGGTCCTTCGGTAAAAGTAAAAGTATTAATGTGATGGTCAATCTTTGCGAAATCTAAGGCTTTATAGATTCTTTGATCTTCACTTCTTTCTAAATCATTAGCGTCCACTAAGATGGCTAACGATCTAGCAATAGTTTCATCGATAACATCATCTGTTGGGCCGATGATATCAAAGAACTTTTTAAGTCCGCTACCAACGCAATAAATACTCTTGCTTGGATATTTTGCTCTTAAGATATTTCTTAAGGCAATTTCACTTCCATAACAATCACCATCAGGATTGCGATGACCAAATATCACTATTGAATCATGTTCTTCAATCTTGGAGATGATTTTTTCAAACATTAGAATTCGTTATCCTCTTTTTCTTCTTCAGCTTCTTCTTCGGACTCAGAACCTAAATCATCGTCTTTGCTCTTATTTTCATCTTCAAAGGCGGAATTGTATTCAGCTTCTTCCTCTTCTTCTTCGCTGTCTTCGTCATAAGTTTCAACATCGCTATAAACTTCGCTCATATCGATATGAACTTTTTCGAATTTGTGACGGATTCTTAAATCCCATTCGTTTTCACCTAATGTGACGAAACGACCATCAAGCATTAAATTGGTGTAGAAACGAGAAACTTTAGCATCCGCTTCTTCTTTACTTAAGCCCGCTTCTTGGACGCAATAGGCCCAAATGTCTTCGAACTTACTTTGTTGACTTTGTCCACTGACATAGTCATAAGCATAATCTAATAATGATTTTGCCATAGATGTATCCTCCTACATATGTATTGGAGCACTAACACCGATAAGTGCAAGTGCATTTTTTAACACGATTTGACTAGCCTTCACTAACGCTAAACGAGAAGCACTAACTTCAACGTTTTCACGATCAATCACACGACAATCATTATAGAATGCGTGGACCAATTCAGCGAGGGCGTGTATATAATTTGCTACACGATAAGGCGCTTTTTCTTTAGCGGCATCGTTCACCATATTGTTAAAATCAGCAAGGTGTTTTAATAACGCTAATTCAGAAACTTCTTTGAGGTTTTTTCCGCTTTTATCAAGAGCGATGTCTTTACCTTGTTCAAGAACAGAACACAATCTAGCGTGAGCATATTGAGCATAATAAACAGGGTTATTAGAACTTTGTTCAATTGCTAAGTCCATATCAAAATCAAGGTGTGTGGTAGCCGCACGCATTGCGAAGAAATAACGCATTGCATCAACGCCAACTTCTTCACAAACATCTCTAAGCGTGATAGCGTCGCCTCTTCTTTTACTGGCTTTAAACTCTTGACCATTTTTAAGGAAACGCACCATTTGAATTAGTTCAACATGCAAAGCATCTTCCTTATAACCATGCATCATTAAAGCAGATTTCATACGATTGATATAACCATGATGATCAGCGCCTAAGACATCAATCAATTGATCAAAGCCGCGGGACATTTTATTAACGTGATAACAAATATCAGGCATGAAATAGGTATAATCTCCATTGCCTTTTCGAATAACACGGTCTTTGTCGTCGACAAAAGCTGTAGTTTTCAAGTATAAAGCATTGTCTGCTTCATAAACATAATCCTTAAGGAAAGCAATTTCTTTTTCGATGGCGTTATCTGAACGGATGGCTTTTTCTGAACTAAAGACATCGAATTTTACACGGAACGTTTCTAAATCTTTGACAATCCTATCAAGTTCAATCTTCATGCCTTTTTCCTTAAAATAAGGAATAGGATCATCCATCTTTAGTGCTTTATCACCAATTTCTTCTTTGATGGTTTGAGCAATTTCTATGATATCTTGCCCAGCATAACCATCTTCTGGGATAACGCCTTCTAAACCAAATAACTCACGATATCTAGCTTGAATTGATAACGCTAAATTGGTGATTTGGCTACCAGCATCATTGATATAGTATTCTCTTGTTACATCATAACCAGCGAAATCTAAAATGCGGCAAATGCTATCACCGATAGCAGCCCCTCTAGCGGTACCAACATGTAATAAACCCGTTGGGTTAGCGGATACAAATTCCACATTAACTTTTTGATTCTTTCTTGATGAACGGCCATATTGTTCACCTTCGTTAATAATCTTGCTAACGAAGACTTGTAACGAATCATTCTTCATAAAGAAGTTTATAAAACCTGGTCCGGCTATTTCGACTTTGTCAATGCCTTCCATATTTAGATTTTCAATCAATAAAGTTGCGACACCTCTTGGAGATTTGGAAAAAAGACGACAAAACTTCATAGCAACATTACTTGCATAATCACCATGAGAGGTATCTTTGCTCTTTTCGATAATAATATCGTTTAAGGAAACTTCATGGCCAAGTTTCGCTAATGCGTTTTGAATATTGGTTTTTAGATTTAGCAAAATGTCCATTACTCTTCCTCCTTTAATAGTACGATTGCTTCTGCTTTAACAGCTTCATTTCTACCTAAAGGGCCGACACGTTCATTAGTTCCGGCCTTGATTGAAACATTTTCCAACTCTGTCTCTAAGAGGCCCGCAACGTTGACACGCATAGCCTGAATATAGTCTTTAAGTTTTGGCTTCTCTAGTGTGATTGAAATATCGATGTTGTTAATTCTACAACTATGCTTTTTCATCATCAAAACGACTTCTTTAACAATTATTGAAGAATCGATGTTTTTATACTTTGGATCAGTGTCCGGGAAATGTTTTCCTAAATCGCCTAAAGCAAGCGCGCCCAAAATAGATTCAGCAACAGCATGGTAAACTACATCACCATCGCTATGAGCTTCTTCGCCAAGTTCGAAAGGAACGACAACGCCCGCCAAAATCAGGCGTCTACCTTCAACCAATCTATGAATGTCACTAGCAAATCCAATTCTCATCTTATTTTTTCACATTGAAACGGAAGAACATGATATCTCCATCTTTTGGAAAATATCCTTTGCCCTCAGTTCTAATCTTTCCCGCATCTTTAACTGCGTGTTCACTGCCTAATTCCTTGATTGATTCATATGGATAAACTTCTGCACAAATGAAACCCTTTTGGAAATCGGTGTGAATAACGCCTGCACATTCGGGTGCGCTCATGCCATTTTTAAATGTCCAAGCACGACATTCATCCGCACCAACAGTGAAGAACGTAGATAAATTTAATAATTTATATGTGGCTTTAATTACCTTCTCTAGACCAGATTCGGTAATGTTTAGCTCTGCTAAGTATTCTTTTCTTTCTTCTGGAGATAATTCAGATAAATCGCTTTCTATTTGAGCGGAAACTGGAATTACTTGATTGCCTTCGCTAGAAGCATAATTCAAAACATCTTGATAATACTTGCAGTTATCTAAATCCAAAAGATCATTTTCGCCGATGTTGGCCACATAAATAATTGGTTTATCAGTTAATAAATGATAATTCACTTTGCAATATGCGATTTGATCCTCTGTTAATTTTGCTTTTCTAGCAGGCAAACCTTGTTCAAGAGTTTCTTTTAGCGGTTTTAAAAGACCCATTTCATAAATAGCATCTTTGTCTTTAGCGATTCTAGCTTTCGATTCGCTCTTTTCAATACGCTTTTCAACGGTATCGAGGTCCGCCATGACAAGTTCAAGATTGATAATCTCAATATCTCTAATTGGATCAACAGATTCTTCGACGTGAACGATATCAGCATTATCAAAGCAGCGCACCACCTCGACAATGGCATCACACTCACGAATATTAGCAAGGAACTTATTTCCCAAGCCCTCGCCATTGGAAGCGCCTTTAACCAAACCAGCGATATCAGTAAATTCAATCGTGGCAGGAATTCTTCTTTCTGGTTTAAAGATATCTGTCAAAAAATCCAATCTTTCATCTGGTACATTAACAACACCAGTATTTGGGTTGATGGTAGCAAAAGGATAATTCGCTGCTTCAACATGCGAATTGGTAATAGCGTTAAACAAAGTGGACTTTCCTACATTTGGTAAACCAACGATGCCTGCTTTTAATCCCATAATCCTAATTCACTCCTTTAGTGCGCTACCTATTATAAAAGAAATGTTTATAAATAACAAAACAAAATAAAATTTGTTTTATGGTTTAAGGGCTTCAAGGGGATTAATTTTATTAATTCGCCCACTCATCAAAAGGCTTGAAAGCAATGAGATGAATAATGCTAGCCCAAGCATCGGTAAAAGCGATATCGGATTAAACAAAAAAGACATTCCAACAGATAATGATTGGCTCACTTCAAGATTGGCAACAAACGATATAACTACCAGTTCAATTGAGGCAACTAAAAAAGAAACAAAACATTGAACGATAGAATTCCAAAACAGAAACTTTCTGCTCTCCTTTTTGTTCACTCCTAAACACCGAGCAAGCGCTATTTCTTTTCTTCCTTCTAAGACAAATAAATAGTTGCAAATCGTCAAAAGTAAAATGGATATGACTGCGGCCACCGTTGAAAAAATAATCAATGCAATTGTGATGTAAAAACAGGTTTTATCTACACTATCATTAATATTCGAAAGAGGGTTAACTATCTCATATTGTGGGAATGCCTTTTTAGCTAGGTCGATGCTCTTATCAATTTCGCCTGGTTTGTTAAGTGGAAACGACAGCGACTGACATTGAAGATTAAAAGCGGATACACCAACCAAACATTGATAAAAAAGAACAGTCCAGTTTTTGTTGTGGTAAATAGCAGGCTTATTAGACTTAACCAAACCCACAATTTTGAGTTTAATCATTACATAATCTTTGATGATTTTGTTACCACTTGTAAGCACCTCATTTTTGGATGTCATGACATATAAATTCTCTCCTAGGTTTTGATATCCAAGTTCGTCAAATAAAGAGGTAGAAAGAATAATCTCGTTAACATTATCAAATTCCCTTCCAGAGCTTATATTTCCATTAAAAACAAAAAAGTTAACGCCATTTTGCAGACTTTTTGCATAATCTCCGCTTTTTATTGAGTCTGGCAGTTGCTCTTGCACAAAGCCCTCTGAGCTATTTGATGTCTTCTGATCAATTATATCGTTAAGGGCGTTCTCGTCTTTAGAAAAATACATCGTTTTTGAAAACCCCATCATTAACGATTCAGGATAGATTGAATAGCCACTATTGTTAGCAATTATTGGTTCCTTTAAATTACTATCATTATTAAGAAAATATGGTATATGCCACAGAGGTAGATGATGGCTCGTATTTATGAAAGCCAACAGCCGATTTCTATCTTTCATTTCTTTTTCATAGTAAAGCCAAGGATAGTATGTTTCATTAGCTATCTCTAACATGTATTCATCTGATAATTTATCACAATAATAGAGGTTAAGAAATTCATCTCGTTTTTCATTTGTTTTTAAGTAGTATATTTTCTTCATCGTCCACGGATTATTTTCCGAAATTGACAAGGCATCACTCGATGGAAAACGCATTCTAGTTTCAAACATGTATTCGTTCCAAAGGTGATTACTATGATAGATTTTTAAGTCATTTTCTAGCGTGAATCCTACAAGTCTCAATAGCTGTTGATCAGAGTACGTCCAATCATTATTTGCTAGGTCAAAATAAAGGTACAATTCGTTGTGTTTTAAATAGTTGCTTAAGGAGGAAACACTCCTTTCAATTTGCAGTTCAAAACACAAATCAATTAGCTCATTGAAATCGAATCCAAGAACAATTTCATCATCTTCCAAAGCATCTATTTTTTCTGGATAAATTGTTTCTTTTAAATCATCTAACCACACATATTCATTGATATGTCTAGCACTAAAACCTGGTAATACGCGGTAATGATAGTCTTTAGAAATAGCCAAATTATTTAAGTCAGGGAAAAACTTTTCAAAATTCGCTAAATAACACACTCCAACATCATCGATATATTGCGGGTATTTTTCTTTAATACTTTCTACTTCATAATAACTAGCGGCATATTGCTCGTTCTTTATATTGTTATCTTTTTTCAAAGAAACCATCATTGAGTTTTCATCCACTATTTCTTTGTAGGCATCCTTGATATTAGTAGCGATAGACGAAGACAAAGAAAACGCTAAACCAACACCGATGAGCCCCATCGAAGTCATCGAATAACATATCATGGTCCTAAACTTCTTTTGTTTCATACTATGATAGGTGTGAGATAAAAGAAATGATGATGGAATCTTGCTTTTTTTATTGCCTGTTTTATTTTTTAATACTGGAAGATGCCTTTTTGTTTCCTTTTGTTCTTGATGAATTACGTGTAATATTTCGCCGTTTTCCATTTCGATTATTTGGTCGGCGTATTTTTTACTCAGTTCTTCATCGTGGGAAACCATAATGACCAAAGCGGTTTTAGAAACAATTTTAAGGATGTTCATTATTTCGGTACCGTTTTTTTCATCCAAAGAACCAGTTGGTTCATCTGCTAGAAGGACTTTTGGATCGTTAACTAGCGCTCGAGCTATAGCCACTCTTTGCTTTTCTCCACCACTTAGTTTGTTGACTATTTGCTTTTCTTTATGTTCTAGCCCCACTAAAGATAGCAAGTCTTCACATTTGCGGTTTTCGACATTTGCTGGCAAATGGTTCAATGTTTCCAGAGGAAAAAGAAGATTCGCGGACACTGTCTCGTTTTCAAACAATTTAAAATCTTGGAAAACAAAGCCATAACTAGAAAGTCTTAAGTTGCTTAATTCGTTATCATTTAGTGATTCGATTCTTTGATGATCTATTTCGATACTTCCTTCGAAGGGAATAAGGCCTGATAAGCAGTTTAATAAGGTGGTTTTGCCACAGCCAGATTGCCCATAAATAACGCATAGTCCATTTCGAGGGAATTCATAGTTAATATTTTTTAAGACAAGACGATCTTGGAATGACTTTCTAACATTAGTTAATTTAATCATTGGCTTTTAATTCCTCCTTTAACGATATCCTTTTGCTGAATCCTATTGGTAAATAGGTAGCGATGACGCAAATAAATAAAGTCGCGCCTATTATCAAAAGCGGGAAAAGAAGTGTACGATTATGAAATTCTAAAAATGGAATGTTTATAACATTAATTAAAGAAGTGAATCTCTCAATTAATAAATTGATAGGCTTAGTGATTAAAACACTAACCAAAAAAGAGACAACAACACTAATAATGCCAACCATAATGCTCTCAAAAACATAAATCATGGCGATATCATCGCGAGTAGCGCCATAACATAGCAATATTGCAGAATCCTTAATATCTTCGTTATAAGAGGCGAAAGAGATGATACCAAGAATCATCACCACACCAACTAAAGCGATACCTAGAAAGACTTCCATACCCACACTTGCAGCATTGACCAGCGTCAATAATGTTTCCTCTACCGTCACACCGTTAGAAGTAACACTATATTGTTCGCTAATGATGTTTTTGATGCTTTTCATTGAGGAAATTTTCTGGGCATCTTTTAAAAACAACCGACAAGAATAACTAGATAAAGGGTCATTATCCATAGAGTCAATAACAGCGTCTTTCCAAGTGGTATCACCTAAATATACTGATAGGTTATTCAAGACTGCTTCGTTCATATAATCATCCATCGCTAGATATGAATAAAAGATTTTAGGAGAGTTTAAAAATTCCACCTCTTTGACCACTCCTACAATTTGAACTAAACGGTCAAAAACAAAATAATCGGTTACATAAGGCTTTTCGCCATCACCTGTTGCAAGCGAATATGATTGTTGTTCTTTGATTCTCAAAACAGAATTTAAAGAATCATATTTAAATAAATTGTTAAGCGTTCGATAAGCCACTTGATTAACCACAACTTGATTAAGCGTATCAAAGCTTGGAATCTTGCCTTTTATTAATAAATCGCGATTGATTGAAGCATCAGAAAAAGAGTAAATGGGGCTATATGAGAAATTATCAATTTGTTTATCGTTAAACGAGACCGTGGGAAAGGAAGTAATCAAAGAATCATAAGAATAACAGATACGAAAATCATTACACGCCTGGCCTATTTCTTGCATTTCGTTATAAGATGGTCTCATAGTCTGAATAAGAGTAATCGGCGAATCAGGACTGATGATTTTGTTTTCCTTACATATCGATGCAGTGCCATAATCGAATTGCCTTTCCATTGATTTAACAATTGAATCATCCTTTCCGTTAGAAAAACCAAAAATGAGCATACTTGACACCAAGCCAACTACTAAGGAAAGGATGGAAAAGATATTGCGTTTGAAACGCTTAACAAAGTTCGATGAAACTATTTTATTCATCCATCGATAGTTCGTTTTATGCTTTTTTGGTAGCTCTCTATTTGTCTTGGCATAAATATTATTGATTCTAATATCAGCGGTCACTCGACCATCACTCATTTTGATGATTCTATCGCTGTATTGTTCCGCTAAAGATGCATTGTGGGTCACCATAATTACCAAACACTCTTTGCTCATTTTCTTAAGCGTTTCCATTGTTAAAATGGCGTTATTTTTATCTAGAGCGCCAGTAGGTTCATCCGCTAAAATCACCTTTGGTTTATTGATAAGCGATCTTAAAATGGCAATTCTTTCTTTTTCTCCACCCGATAAATCAGCGCATTTTTTATTAAACAGTTCCTTATTAATTGAAAAGCTATTTAACAAATCTTTGGCTTTCTTATTAGCGGTCTTATAATCATCACCATTTATAAGCGCTGGAAGCATGACGTTATATAAAGCGGTTTGGTCTTCTAAAAGGTGATAATGTTGAAAAATATAACTAACGATTTGACTTCGAAATACCATTAAATCTTTTTCTTTGAACTTAGAGATGTCTTCGTTGTCAAAATAAATGATTCCTTCGCTCGCTTTATCAATCCCACCTATAAGATTCAGCAAAGTGGATTTGCCACATCCAGACTTGCCTAAAATGCTTATTAGGCCTTTATTAGGAAATGATAAAGACACCGCTTTTAAAGCATATTTCTTTTGTTCTTTTCCGCTTATATAAAATCTGGAAACATTTCGTAATTCGATTAAGCTCATAAAAAACCTCCTTACTTAACTATTCGGTTTAAAAATCACATTTGTCCAAAAAGTGAAAAAAATTGAATTAACCATTTGTTTTTGGTTTAATAGTTGTACAGTGATTCGTACGTAGAGATCGGAAGCGGTCTTATGAATCACTTTTTTCTTTTTATTATTTCAATAGTCTTTTTATCTTCTTTGTTTATTTTTAAACCCTTGAGTTCATTTCTACCCAAATCTTTTCTTTTAACAACCTTAGGAGTGTTGTGAACATAAGATTTTTCAATTTTTTCAGGCTCTATGCTGTGTTTTAGCACCTTGCGCTTAGGCCCGTCTGACGAAGTAAAAACAACCACAAAATATCTATTCTTTTTATCATACTTTTTATAGAGCAAAGCAGGTTGACCACCATTATCGTCACTGTGGATATAAAACTTGCCTTTTTCTAAATGCTTGTTATATGTGATCTTTTTACTCACAAATAAAAAACCTCCCTACTTACTAATCGGGAGATTTTTCAAATTTGTCCAAAAAAGTTGTATTTTTTTGAAAAAAGTTTTAGTGATCTAATTTTTGATCATATGGAACATCTTCCATTTTGACCGCTGCTGGGACCTTTGGAAGACCTGGCATAGTCATAATGGCGCCGGTTAATGGAACGATGAAGTTGGCGCCTGCGGATAATCTTACTTCACGGATTGTAACAGTGAATCCTTTAGGAGCGCCTAAAACTTTTGGATCATCGGTTAAAGATTGCGGGGTCTTGGCGATACAAATAGGTGTTTTATCAAAGCCAAGTTTTGTGTAATCTTCGATTTGCTTTTCAGCCTCTTCTGTGTAGACAACGTTGCCCGCTCCATAGATTTCTTTGCAAATTGTTTCAATCTTTTCTTTGATTGGTTTATTAACATCATATAAAGGATGATAATTGGATTTTTTGTTTTCTAAGATGTTCATGACGCCTCTTGCTAGAGCTTCAGCGCCTTTTCCACCATCTGCAAACGCTGAGCAATAAGCATAATCATAGCCGTTATCTTCACACCATTTACTTAACCAAGCTGTTTCCGCTTCGGTATCACTAGCAAAGTGATTGATACAAACAATAGCGGGAACATCATATTTTTGAACGTTTTCAATATGTTTTTGTAAATTACAAACACCATTCTTTAAAGCTTCAACATTTTCATTTGCCAATTCTTCAAATGGTTGACCACCATGCATCTTAAGAGCGCGGATTGTGGCCACTACAACAACCGCATCTGGTTTTAAACCCGCAACACGGCATTTGATGTCCAAGAACTTCTCTGCGCCAAGGTCAGCGCCGAAGCCTGCCTCTGTGACTACGACTGGAGCTAACTTTAAGCCCATTTTTGTAGCGATGATGGAGTTACAACCATGAGCGATATTAGCAAATGGTCCACCGTGTATAATGGCAGGATTGCCTTCTAAAGTTTGAACGAGATTTGGATTAAGCGCGGTAATCATGAGTTTCATAACAGCGTGGCTGATTCTTAATTGCTTTAAGAAAACTGGTTTATTGTCATATGAATAAGCAACGATGATGTTATTAACACGATTCATGAAATCGTTTTCATCGGCTGATAAGCAAAGAATGGCCATTAATTCACTAGCAACAGTGATAACAAACTCTTCTTGTCTAGGAGCGCATTTTGTTTCACCTTCAGAAATAGTAATTCTTCTTAAGGCTCTATCGTTCATATCAAGAGCTCTTTTCCAAAGAACTCTTTCTGGATTGATGTTAAGTTCGTTACCTTGCCAGATGGAATTATCGATACACGCGGCGATTAAATTGATGGAACTTGTTAATGCGTGCATGTCACCAGTAAAGTGTAAATTGATATCTTCTGAAGGAACAACAAGGGCTTTGCCACCACCGGTAGCGCCACCTTTAATGCCAAAGACTGGGCCTAATGATGGTTCTCTTAAACACACTAATGATGGAACACCAATATAGCGTAAGCCATCATGTAGACCGATAGAGGTTGTAGTTTTTCCTTCACCGGCTTTAGTTGGTGTAATCGCGGTAACCAAAACTAATTTACCATTTGGACGATCTTTTAACTCGTCCATAATCTTTAATGAAATTTTAGCCTTATCATAGCCAAATGGGATGAGGTATTTCTCATCGACATTAATCATTTTTGCTACATCGAAAATGTTTCCCATAATATGTTCCTCTCTTATTTCACTTGTTATCTATTATGCTATTCAAAATATATTTTGCAATAGTTAATCCCGCACTTGAAGGCACCATCATTGTTGAATATAATCTTTCGCCATTTTTTTGTGGTAGTTCCTCTGATATTACGACATTAACATCGCTGACCTGAAGACCGCTCTTTTTAACTAAATAACGGACCTTTTTCGCTAATGGATCACTATGAGTTTTATTTAGCTTGGTAACATGGACATCTTCATTATCAAATCTATTTGCCATTCCTAAAGACATAATTTGCGGAATATTGTTCTCTTGCGCTAATTTGAGTAAAAATAACTTACCATCCACGTCATCAATAGCATCAACGATAAAATCAATTGGCTGATTCGATTCAAAATCTTGAGCTTTGGCTAGGATTGTTTGAATTTCACATTCTGGATTAATGGATAAGATTCTATCTTTAGCAGCATCAACTTTGTTTCTTCCTATATCTTTTTGGGTATATAAAATTTGTCTATTGAGATTTGAAGCATCGACTTTATCAAAATCAACAAGAACAAAACGTTTAAAACCGGTTCTCGCTAAGGCTTCAAGGGCTGTACCACCGACACCACCTAAACCGAAAACCGCTATTACTTTTTGCTGGATAAGATTAAAGTTTTCCTCTCCTAATAAACCGATTGAGCGTTCAAATATATTGTTCATTTTTTCATCGCTTCCTGAAGCAAAGCTTCTTTGTTATCAAATTCGATACAAGGTAATTGGTGTTTAAAGAATGTAACTTGCCTTTTGGCGTAATTTCTCGTTCTCTTTTTGATGAGTTCAATACATTCTTCTAAAGAATAGTCACCTTGCAGATATTCAATTACTTCTTTATAACCTATCGCCGCTCTAGCGGTTTGAGAAAAGTTGTAATGTCTCAACAAACCTTGAACTTCGTTAACTAAACCTTTTTCCATCATTAAATCGACACGTGCATTGATTTTCTCATATAGTTCATCTCGATTTGGATTCAAAAAATAGAACTTAACAGTTTCTTCTTTAAAATAGAGAGCGTGTTCTTGTTTATCGATGCTTTCACTCTTGTTTGTATTGTGAGTCCTAGCGATTTGAATGGCTCTAATAACTCTTTTACGGTTATTCATGTGAATGGACTCAGCAGCCTTTGGATCAAGCTTTTTAAGAAGCTCATAAAGTTCGTTATTGCTGAGGCTTTCTAAATCAGAAAGATCAACTTCTTCTTCATCTTCAAAATGATAATCGTATAAAGCGGCTTTTATATATAAGCCTGTACCACCACAGACGATGATATTCTTGCTGGTTTTCTTTAATTCTAAATATGTCTTTCTAAAGTCTTCTTGATATTGCTTGACTGAATAAGTTTGATTGGGTGTAATGATATCTAAAAGACTGTGTCTTTTGTAATCTTCACTACCTCTTTCAATCTTTGCTGTTCCAATGTCCATTCCTTTATATATTTGAAAGGCATCAGCATTAATAATTGGGGCGTGATAAAAATCCGCTAACTTTAAAGCGATTTCGGTTTTGCCGCACCCTGTTGGTCCAACGATAACGATTAGCATGTGATTATCATATCATAAAAAAATGCGAATTTAATCGCATTTATTTAATAATTGATTCGATTGTTTTTAATAGTTGATATAGAGCGTCTTTGCTAGCTTCATAATTGTTGACTAAAGGGTGATTGTTATAAAGCTTTTCTAAGTTTCTCGCTTCTTCTAGTTTTCCTTTCGCTTTTAAATTAGCAATATTGTGCTTTAATTCAATCACGTCCTTGCTATTTTCGAGCAATTCCTTGTTTTTAAGATACTCTTTATACTCACTAGTTTCTTCAATCAAGCAGCGGAGTTCTTGCGCCTTTTCTAAGACCTTATCCATTAACGATTTCTCCAATCATGGAATAAGTGTGGGACTCAAGTATTTTAACTTTTACAATCTTGCCAATGAGATCTTCTGATCCTTTGAAGTGGACGAGTTTATTTTCTTCAGTATAGCCAGAATACATATCTTTATCATTCTTGCTAACACCATCCACTAAAACATCAAATGTTTTATTAACTAAGGAAGCGCTATGCTCTTCAATATGCTTTTCTAAGTGTTTAACAAGTTCCATGAATCTAGCGGATTTTGTTTCTTTAGAAACATTATCTTCAATCTTGGCGGCAGGTGTGCCTTTTCTTGGCGAATAAATGAATGTAAAAGCGGCTTCATATTTAACGATATCGACAAGTGATAAGGTATCTTTGAATTCTTCTTCTGTTTCATTTGGGAACCCAACAATGATATCTGTGGATAAGGCTAAGCCGGGAATCTTTTCTCTCATTTCTTTAACAAGGGCTAAATATTGTTCTCTAGTATATCTTCTACCCATCGCTTTTAAAACGCGGTCATTACCGGATTGAACGGGTAAATGAATGAACTTCATGATATTTGGATATTTAGCGATGATATCAATCATCTTACTTGAGAAATCCCATGGGTGAGAAGTTGTGAATCTTAAACGCGGAATACCGAGTTTAGCGACCGCTTCTAATAGATCGGCGAAGTCTTTACCTTCGTCTAAATCTTTGCCATAAGCATTAACGTTTTGGCCTAATAAGGTGATTTCTTGATAGCCAAGTTCCACAAGTTCTTCGCATTCCTTGATGACGTCATCAAAGTGTCTACTTCTTTCCTTGCCTCTTGTATAAGGAACGATACAATATGTACAGAATTTATCGCATCCATAAATGACATTAACGAAAGCCTTATATTCATTGCTTCTTCTAGCGGGTTTGATTTCCACTACTTCACCAGGTTTGCTTTCGATTGCAACGACAATTTGTTCGCTGGTTTTAACTTGGTAAATTAAAGAATATAAATCTGGTATTTCATGCGTACCAAAATATAAGTTAACTTCTTTGAATGTTTCCATTAATCTTTTTAAGATTTCTGGTTGTTCCACCATGCAACCACAGATGGCTAAGATAAGCTTTTTGTTTTTCTTTCTTAAAATTTTAAGGTTACCAATTTCACCGTATACTTTATCTTCAGCGTTTTCTCTAACAGCGCAAGTATTGATGATAATTAACTGGGCATCTTCTGGTTTATCGGCTTGGGAATAGCCAACATCCTCAAGCATGCCGCGCATTGTCTCTTCGTCTCTCACATTAGCCTGACAGCCATATGTATGGATATAATATTTTTCGCCTTTAGTGAGCGCCTCTAATTCATCTTTTTTATCAAAAGAAGCGGGCACGAAAACAGTTGGCTGTCTCTTGCGGGACGCCGCTTTAAGCATATCAGGAGTGTTAATAATCTTAGTTTTCATTTTCTAAATAATAAATTGGAAATATTTGTTTGGCTAGACCGCTTATATCGTCGATATCGAGAACGACCGCAGAGAATAAGCCTCTTCCTTCATCTGGAGTTTGGAATTTACTTTGTTGGCCATAGATGAGTTTATTGACCACTGTTTCGCTTGTGGAACCTAATACTCCATCAGCATAGCCAGTCATACCAACATCGCTTATAAAAGCAGTACCTTTAGGTAAAATATGAGCGTCATTAGTTTGCACATGGGTATGAGTTCCTAAAACCGCACTAACTTTACCATCTAAAGCGAAGGCAAAAGCTTGCTTTTCTCCTGTAGCTTCAGCGTGGAAATCAACGATATGAATAGTTGCGGGTTCTTCTTCACTTAATAAAGTAATAACAGAATAATACGGGGAATTAACATCTTCACCCATAAATGCGGACCCCATGACATTAGTGACTCTCACGCTCACACCATTGACTTCAAAGACCACACTACCTTCGCCAGGAAACTCTTTTAATAAGTTTAGAGGTCTAACTAAACGATCAACACCATCGATATAACGAAGTATTTCGCTTTTGCTCATATAATGATTGCCCAAAGTGATGACATCCACTCCCGCATCTAAAAGTTCGAAATAGTGATTTCTATTCAAACCTTTGCCGTGCGTAGCGTTCTCTCCGTTAGCGATAACAAAATCAATCTCGTACTTGTTAACGTAATATGGGATTCTTTCTTTGAGCATGCGGCGGCCAACACGACCGACCACATCACCGATAAATAATATTTTCAAATCAATATCTTTCTATGAAACAGGGCTACTATTTCGCGGTTTCAATAGCGCGGTATTCTCTAATGACCGAGACTTTGATTTGACCGGGATAGGTCATCTCATTTTCAATGCGCTCTTTGATGTCTCTAGCGAGCTTAAAGGCACCCACGTCATCGATCTTTTCTGGAATAACCATGACACGTAATTCACGACCTGATTGCATCGCGTATGATTGATAAACGCCATCATAAGACTTGCAGATTTCTTCAAGTTGTTCGATACGTTTGATGTAATTTTCTAAAATTTCACTTCTGGCACCTGGACGCGCTGCGCTTAATGTATCAGCGGCTTGGACTAAGTTAGCGATAACATATTTGGCTGGGCAATCGCCATGGTGAGATTCAATGGAGTTGATAACAACATCGTTTTCACCGTATTTCTTAGCGAGTCTGCTACCGATTTCAACGTGGCTACCATCCATTTCAAAGTCAGCGGCTTTGCCAACGTCATGGAGTAAACCTGCTCTCTTAGCAAGGTTTTGATCTAAGCCGAGTTCTGCGGCCATAATGCCACATAAATAAGCGACTTCGACAGAGTGGTCTAAAGCGTTTTGACCATATGAGGTACGGTATTTTAATCTACCGACATAGTCTAATAATTCTTTGTTAATTCTTGGTAAACCAAGTTTGAAGGCCACTTCTTGACCGGCTTTATGAATGCTTTCTTCGACTTCCTTCTTGCATTTTTCGACGATTTCTTCAATTCTACCTGGTTGAATACGGCCATCCTTAATTAAAGCTTCAAGAGATAATCTTGCAATTTCTCTTCTAATTGGGTTGAAGCAAGAAACGGTAATAACTTCTGGAGTGTCATCGATAATTAAATCAACACCTAAAAGCTGTTCCAAAGAACGGATGTTTCTACCTTCACGACCAATGATACGACCTTTCATCTCATCGCTTGGTAAAGCGACAACGGAAACGGTTCTTTCGGTTGTGACTTCTTGCGCGTAACGAGAAACGGCAAAGCCGAGTAATTCTTTAGCCTTTTCATCGCATTCTTCTTTAGCTTCTTCTTCTTTTTGTTTGATGAAGGCAGCGATTTCTTTGCTGACTTTAGATTCCACTCTTGCAAAGAGTTCATCTCTGGCTTCTTGAGTGGACATTTGAGCGACCTTTTCAAGTTCGGAAATAATGCTATCAATCTTTTCTTGAAGTTGGGCTTCTTTACGGTCCATTTCTTTTAAACGACGAGTTAATGTTTCATTCTTTTCGTCTAAAGAATTTTCCTTGGCTAATAAAGCCGCATCACGACGATCGATGTTTTGTTCTCTTTGTTGAAGAGATCTTTCTTGTTGTTGTAATTCTTGTTTTCTTTCATGAATTTCTTTATTGGCTTCTTGTTTTAGTTCGTTGACCGCTTGTTTGCCGTCAAGTTGTGCGTTTTTGGTAATGTGTTCCGCTTTAATTTCGGCATCGCGAATTATCTTTTTTGCATTATTCTTGGCGAAATTCTTCCTGACAAAAGGAATTAAAAAAGTAACAGCGGCACCCGCAACTAAACAAAGCACACCAATAAGGACACCTAACCAAATTGGCATCATAATTGTTGTTCCTTTCTATAAGCTTATAGCTATAGTTAGTCCACATAGTGGACTTTACCTAAAATGCCCCTAATTTAAAAGGGAAAATGCATTTTTATATAACTAACAGGCAAGCCTGATAACAAAGTTCTCTAGTGAGAATCTATAGGTAAGTACCTTTTCGAAGGGTACAAAATAATTATAGATTGTTGTTCCTTTTTTGAAAACAAAAAACTTCTCACACTCATTAACAAGCATAAAAAGCTTTGTTATAATGTAGCCAGAAGAACGAATCCTCTCAGACACTTTACGGCTTAAGTTTCAAGGGATTCTTTTTTTATGTCAGTTTCAGCAAAAGACACAAAAAGAGGCAAATCACAATTAGGATCAAAACGTATATGAAATCCTTGAATTGTTTCATCACACATCACCTCCCTTCCGTGAAAGAGAGGTATTCGTTCCGAGTTTTAACGACTTTGCTTTGTCAAAGGTATAACAAAAACAGGGTAAGAAAACTTCCGGTTGGTTACGGAAGTATTTTCTTATTCGGTGACAACGCCAGTTTTAATTTTTTCTAAAAGTTCGTTGGCGACGTCTTCGTTCTCTTTAAGGTAAAGCTTTGCGGCATCACGACCTTGAGCAATCTTGCTGCCATTATATTCGAACCAAGAACCACTCTTCTTAATGAAACCAAGTTCGACAGCGCGATCGAGGATTTCGCCTTCTTTAGAAATGCCTTGACCATAGATAATGTCGATTTCACATTGTTTGAATGGTGGGGAAACTTTGTTCTTAACAATTTTCACTCTACATGTGTTACCAATGATATCAGCGCCTTGTTTGATTGCTTCAGTACGACGGATGTCGATACGAATGGAGGCGTAGAACTTAAGAGCGCGACCACCGGATGTGGTTTCGGGATTGCCATACATCACACCAACTTTTTCTCTTAATTGGTTGATGAAGATAACCGCGCATTCTTTCTTGTTAAGAATACCAGCGATTTTACGCATTGCCTTGCTCATTAAGCGGGCTTGTAAACCAACTGAGGAATCACCCATCTCGCCATCAAGTTCGGCTTGAGGGACTAATGCAGCGACGCTATCAACGATAATCAAATTCACACCACCGGAGTTAGCAAGCATTTCAACGATTTCTAATGCTTGTTCACCATTATCTGGTTGAGAAAGGATTAATTCGTTAATATCGACACCTAAGTTTTTCGCGTAGACTGGATCAATCGCGTGTTCAGCATCAATGAATGCAGCGCGACCACCATTCTTTTGACATTCTGCGATTGCATGCAACGCTAACGTTGTCTTACCACTACTCTCAGGTCCAAAGATTTCGATGATACGACCTTTTGGATAACCACCAACGCCTAATGCTTCATCGATGAGTAATGAACCAGATGGAATGGCGTCAACATCAACGGACTCTCGATCGCCGAGACGCATGACAGAACCTTTGCCAAATAGCTTTTGAATTTGCTTCAACGTTTCATCTAACGTATCGGCATTTAAGTTTTCTTTTTCTTTTGCCATAAAATTAACTCCTTATACTTAACCAATCGGTGTTTTTTTCAAATTTGTCCAAAAAAATTTCAATTATTTGCAAAAATTTTATTTTTTAAGAGCTCTAGAGCAAGCTCTACTCCTTTTTGTTGAATTTCTTCACGAGAGCCGTCCAAATCGTATTTATGGACGTCGACACCCTCGTAAGATGCGATGGCGATGTAGACTTCGCCTACTGGTTTTCCTTCCATTGCCTCTGGTCCAGCGTTACCTGTAAAAGAAACACAATAATCGACATTAAGAGCCTTTTGACCGTTCGCCGCCATTAAGGTTGCGACTTCTTTAGAAACGACACCAAATTTATCGATAACCTCGTAAGGAATACCAATCAAACGATTCTTTTCTTCTGTAGCATACGTTACTAAACCACCTTTATAAAAGTGAGACGCTCCAGAAACTGCAGTAATGCTTTTTGCAAATAGACCACCGGTAAAAGATTCAACAGAACCTAATGTCCTTCCATATTGACGGAATATTTGGTTGATTTCTTGAACAGTTGCCATTATTTATCTTCCTTAAAGACGTGACGATTTTGAACGACATAAATGATGCCAGATAATAACGAAGCAAGGGTGCATAAATAAACTAGGAAGTCGGCGATATGTAAACCCGCTGGCCAAGTCGCATCAAAATATCTAAATGGGAAGCCGTTTAATAAGACCACACCAATGGCGACCATTTCTAAAACGGTTTTTAATTTACCGAAGATATTAGCAGAAATAACTTTCCCTTTGCTGGCAGCGATAAAGCGCAACGCATCCACAACGATATCACGCGCCACCAGAATAATCGCGCACCACATATTGAATCCTACTTGTCCAAGTGCACCTGGGATATATGGGGCAAAAATGCTTGGAGCAATTAAGAATATTACAAGGCTATTAATTAAAAGTTTGTCCGCTACTGGATCTAAGAATTTTCCTAAATCTGTCACTTGATTATTTTTTCTTGCAAGATGACCATCAAGATAGTCTGTAAAGCTTGCTAAGACAAAGAAAGCAAAGATGATTAAGAACACTAAATTAATACCCGTGTTGCCTATTTCGATGGTTTGCCACCCTGGAATAACGCTTAAAACAAAAAGCGTAATAATCATAATGACTATGGCAACTATTCTAGTTACTGTGATTTTTGTTGGTAAATTCATTGTTTCTCCTTAAGTGAGTATCCGGTCCTATAAGCCATGTTCTGTTTTGACAACCATTTATCTAGGCGATGCCTACAAGGCTTGATTCAGTTCTCTTGCCTTATCTCCCCTACCAAATTTGCCTTTCTCATTCTCTGCCTTATGGCATCTGCGTTGCTGTTTACAAGGCTCACAATGCGGTCG
>JAFSPN010000010.1 GCA_017442875.1 Bacilli bacterium | reverse complement strand
TGTAAAGCAGATATAGTTTCATATGTAAATAAAAAACCTCCCTAATTACTAATCGGGAGATTTTTGAATTTTGTCCAAAAAAGTTTAATTATTTTTATTTTTTCTTTTTAAGATTGGCTAATTCGTCATTTACGAGACGTTTTAAGACTCTTAAGTCTTTTTCATTAAGAACGATATTGCGGTCCACCATTCCGGCAAAAGTCATCTTTTTATAAACGAAATCACTGACTGATTCATATTCGACAATATCTTTTCTTGTTGCCATCACTTTATGAGCGCTTGGTGATTTCTTTTCTTCTTCCTCGTTAATATAGTCTTTAATTTGAGGAATAAGGGCTAATAAATCATAAGATGGGTCCATATTAAGAAGCGGATCAAAATAAGATAAGTTTTCAGCGATGACTTCAGGATAAACACCCACAATACGCGAAAGCCTTTCACATGTCATATATTTAACTTTGTTTTTGCTCATCGCATTCAAATACTTCTTTAAAACAGTAACACTTGGTCCCTTCATAATATGCACCTTCTTTCTTAATATTTTAAAACATTATTAAATGTTTCTCAACTAAACGAAAAAAGACTAGGAAACCTAGTCTTGTCTCAATCAATTTGGTACACTCTCAGGGATTCGAACCCTGGACCCCGAGATTAAGAGTCACGTGCTCTGCCAGCTGAGCTAAGAGTGCATCGCTAGATAATAATATAAAATATTTAAGTTTTGAGCAAGTAAATGTTATTCATTTTATTCCGTTAAGATGGAAACGATATTGTTTAAAGTTTCAATCGAAACACCAATTGTATTAACGAGGTAATTCTTGGCTTTTTCAGAATAAGAAGCACCATCACTATTAGCGATGCCTTGGATGAAGAAGTTTTCGCCGTTTATTGTTGATGCTTTGACCGGATTACCAATGTAAGCTAAATCAGAGAATAAATAATCAAGCATGAGATCTTCTTCATTCATTCCCATCATCGCCCCTAGTAAATAGGCTAAAGCACCAGTGCGATCAGTCCCTCTTAAGCAATGAAAAACGATTGGATAATTAGCCTCATTAGCGAGTGTTTCAAAGAATAACTTGATAGAAGGAATGTTCTCGCTTTGTGTGTAAATGTTTTCACCACCATATCTCATCGGGCAAGATACATAATTAACACTCTTTCCTAAAGGAGATGAGGTGATGCTATTTACTTCGTCTTCCCCACTGAAAGAGTCTGTCTTTCTTAAATCGATATCGGTTTTAATTTTTAAAACATCTAGTAAAGTTGATTTACCAAGCGCTGTTGGTTCAGAAACATAAGTGTTATTGCCACCACCATAATTGAACTGAGCGGTACGGTAAATCATTCCTTGTTTATAAGTCTTTCCTTCACCGATATTCCATCCTCCTAAATCGCGGCAGTTTTCCACGCCTTCGATAAATAAATTACGCGGTGCATCACTATTAATAATGAGCGATTTTTTCTCGCTTTCGAAATAGTGGCCATGATGGTTTGCGGAGATAGAATAGTAATAACGTGTATTGATTTTTAAGTTATAAAGATCAAATTTTTCTTCTTTGCTCGTATAAGAAATCGCTTCGGATAAATCCTCTTTTTCACTAACTTTAATAACATAGTTAGGTGCTTTCTTATTGATGTCATTTTCTTCTTTCCAAGATAAAGAAATAGGTAAAGGAGCAGAGTTATATTTTTTTCCATAATTAAGAGGATCGTTATCCACCAAATAGGATGGATCATTAGCCTCTAAAAGATCTACTTGTTCAGGAGTATGAATAGCTAAAGTCGCTGATAATTCATCCAAAGCAATAGTTACTTCCTTAGGAATAGAAGCACCACATGAAGTAATGGATAAAAAGACTAATGTAGATAACACTAAATACGATTTCGTTTTCACAAGAAAACACTACCACATTTTTATCGATAATAAAAGGAGCGCGATGAGCGCGCCCCTTTTTGATTGGTTAGAATTCTTCTATTAAATAGCTTCGTATGTAACGGAGAATGAAGTAATTCTGATTTGACCATTTGTCTTGGTACCAGAGTTGGCAACAACTAATGTTGCTGTGCTTCCGGATAATTCGACTGGGTTACCAGAGGTAAGAACGACATCACCGTATTTTAAGATACCGTCATTGCTATTTGTGTAGATGAATGTCGCAGAAACTAATTTATAACCAGTTGCAGCGGTTAAAACGACATCACCATTCTTGTTTTGGTATAAACGCCAATCTTTTGTTGTTGAGCCCCAAACAGAACCACAGTTAGCTGAACCATTTGTGGAAACTGTGATGTTGTCATCAAGTTTGAAGGAAGTGTAGCAAACTTCACTACCTTGTGAAGAAACTGTCCAGTTGTTATCTGTAACGAGTTGGTTGGTTGTCTTTGTGATAGTTACTGCGGAAGCACTTGTAACTGTAACAAGGAATGTATCGGACACATTACCATATTGAGCTTTGATTGTTGCACTACCGGCTTTAACGCCTGTAACGACACCAGCGGCTGTAACTGTCGCGATATCTGGATTTTCAGATGTGAATGTTGCAGCAGCATTTAAGGAAGCTGGGAAGACATTAGCAGTCAATGTAATTGTTGAACCAGCAGCAACTGAGGAATCACCACTAATTTCAACGATTGTTGCTTTGGAATTGTCAGCAGCGATAACTTCAGCTTGGCTAGCGAATTGAATCTTGTAACCATTGCTGTAGTTGCAGATTTGACCTTTAACCATGACTTCAGCGCCTTTTTCAAATTTAGTAGCAACTGTATCTGTGATCTTGGTGTTATATAAACCGACTTTACCATCTAATGAGGAATCATTGCTAATCTTTTGGCTGGATGGAACAGCAGTACCGGTATAGATAGCTTTGACATAGTAAGTATCTTCTGTGTAAACAGATTGACTGTTTTGGCCTTTAAGAGCTTTACCAATTTCAAACGCTTCAGCAGCGGTTAATGGATCGGTTTCAACTGTACCATGTTTAGCGGTAACGGTGACTGGGCAAGAAGCTGACACGTTATTGTTATATTTAACTGTAATTGTGGCAGAACCAGCGGCAACAGCGGTAACTTCGACTTTGCCTTTATTGGCGGCGTCTTGAGCGAGGGTGACAACACCTTCAGGTAAGACGGACCAAACTGCTTCGTCAGTTGTATCGGCTGGTGTAACGGTAGCATTTAATTCTGCTTTTGCACCAGTTTCTAATGCTAACGATTCTTTGTCTAACAAGACTGCAGTTGCAGGGCTAATTCTATCAACAACAGAGACATTGACTGTGTCGGTCTTGCCATCAACTGTTAATGTGATGACGGCATTACCAGCGGCAACAGCGGTGACTAAACCACTATCACTGACGGTAACAACACCGGCTGGAGCAACTGTCCAAGCAACGGAGACACCAGCACCAACTGGGTCTGTTGTATAAGTTAATTGTTTTGTATTGCTACCAGTAAGGGCTAATTCAAAGTCGCTTTCGTTGATTTGGACGGAATTAGCAGCGAGTTTTGTTTGTTCAATAGCAATAAAGTTGCTATATTTGCTGGAATCATTCCAGTTTAATAAGTAACCTTTGAAGTTATAAGTAGCGCCTTCAGCGAATTCTAAGTTAATAACGGACTTAGTTGTGGCTAATAAACCTTTTGTAGCGCCTGGAACTTCATAACGATTCTTACCATCAACGTTCTTACCTTTAGCTTGTAAGTTGACTGGAACAACTTTATGGGTGCCACTATTAACGATATTGGCATTATAGATAGCATCGAATTTAGCGCCAGTTGTCGCATCTTGGAAAGCGGTTTCAGGAATTGTTACGCCTTCAACTTTCTTAGCATATTTAACATCGCTTGAGAAGATTTCGATTAAACCATAGTAGTTTTGGAGAACTTCTTCAACTTCGATAACATCACCGACTTTGAAAGCAGTAATGTTGGAGGAAGATGAGATTTGGTAATCTAGGATACCTGTACCATCATCGAGAAGCATTTCGACTTTACCACTATAAACGTTACCCATGAAAACGACTTTGGCTCTCATTTTGTATTTGTTTGTGGTCTTGGTGCTCTTGCTATTATCACTGAAGTTAGTGGTATTTGCCCAAGCATCAGCAATAGCGTCACCAATGGTCATATAAGCAGAAGCTTCAACGGTGATTGTTTCTCTGGCTTTTTCTTCATTACCGATATAAGCGATAATTGTGGTTTCGCCAGCTTCTTTACCAGTAACTTGAACACCATCGATATCGACTTTGTCAGCACCTGCGGCTTCTTCAAGTCTATAACCTGTAACTGGGTCATTACCTAATTTAAGGGTGAAGGTAATTGGATCACCATCGATTTGCACTGAACCAGTATGGGTTAATGCATATGTCTCAATAGCTTTAACGGAAACGATTAATGTGACATTCTTTTCTGGCATGTTAAATTCATAACTACCATCTGCTTTAGCAGTGATGTCGACTTGGTCGTAACCAACAGAGACGATTTCCTTACCGGATGCAGGTGTGACGGTAAAGGAAACTTTTGCGCCGGCGGCATAGCCTTCTGTATTGATTCCTGCGACAGTGTAATCACTGCTTTGGGAAACGTTAACAAGATACTTGGTGTCTTCTTGTTGGCTTGAGTCTGGTTGGCCACCACTGCTTGGATTTTTACTGCCACCATTGGCATTACATCCAGCAATGACGCCACAACCTAAGGCCATAGCTAATACTGCAGCGCAGAGTTTTGTTTTGACTTTCATAATATAGTCAATCCTCCTTAATAATTGTTTTCGGTCATCATAGCAGTTTTTAAACGTGTGACTTCCATGATTTCCGCCTCTAATGCCTTCCTAATGTTATGAGCTTTGAAGAATCTAATAAGGCCAATGGTTAATAATGCCATGGCGGCAACAAAGCAGGCGATAGAGACGAAGAATGGCAATGAAGTAACGTCTAAACCGGCCATTTTGTTATTCTTTCTTTTGAAGGAAAGAATGATAAACAGAGCACCACAAATCAGGCAGATCGCACCAATAACGACTAAGCATAAAGCGTTTTGTTGCTTATCGTATTGACGAACGTCTTCCTGGTGGTCATCACGACTAATTTGAGATAGTTCGTCGTAAGACAAGGATTCGTATTTATTTTCTTTTTGTACTTCTTCCATGCATACCTCCTAAATCAAATTAATTGTCTAGTTCGGTGAGAGAAACATCTTTCACACTACCGCTACAAATTTTAGCGGACATTTTGAGCTTACCACTGGTTGATTCATAACCATGGGAAATGCAAATGAGGCCATGTCCAGCTTCAGCTGGTTTACTGGCTTTACGTTTGAATTCCTTTTTGACCGCTTGATATTTAGCGGCTTCTTTTGGAGTGGCATCAGCTGGAGCCTTTTCAGGTGTGTAATCTGCGGAAGCATATTCTGCACCTGCGGCATTGTACCAGTAGGAACCACCGGTAAAGAATTTATATGAATAGCATGTGGTTGCGCCAAAACGTACAAGGATTTCTTGATCAACAGTGAATCTGATGATCTTATTAGAGTATCTAATATTGCTTTCTGTATCGTTAACATTAGCAGCATTATCTGTTTCACCAAAGCTCGCATAGAAGATTGGTGCATTGGATGTGTTATAGAATGGATAGGCTTCGTTATATTTATTAACTTCTTCGCTACCACCTTCACCGATGTCTTCGGCATTGCCTTGATAGACGCTAGTGAAAGGATAGAACCAAAGGTTATCAGTAATTTCAACGAGCACTTGTGGGAGCATTAAGTTATTAAACTGAGCACCGGTCAATTGAATTGGTTTAATGACGTGGTTTCTTGATTTAATAACGGTATCTCTCACTGGATCTGGATCGATTGTGCTATAGGAAATACCTTGCATTTGGAAAGTACCACCATAGCTAGAGACCGCACCGACGACCGCTACTTCATCACCCACTTTAATTGGGGTTTCTGAATAGGTAAAGACGTAGATACCATATGGTTTTTCCGTACCCGCGATAACAGCAGCGTTATCGTATTCAGTCTTATCTTGCATATAGAAAGATGTACCAACTTTTCTACTGACATAACCAGTGATGCGGTAAAGCGTCTTCTTATTAGCAAAGTCAGAAATTGGTAAATAACCAATAGTCGCATCTTTTTGCGCGGTTTGATAGAGTTCTTTAAGGGTTAAATCATTAACGCCTTTTGCATCGTAATAATAGTAATTATCATCACTCATTGAAGAATAGATGTGACGTCTATTGATTTGCGCTGATAAGTTAGCAGCATCAAACATCTTGAAGTAATAATCACTAGTGCTTTCTCTACTACCAACACCAAATGAATATCCTTCATAAACCATTTCAAGGTTTAAGCAGCGGAAATCATCTTTTGTTGGATTTTGAACAGTAGCATACCAAACATAGGCTAAGTTTCTTTGGTTGCTATCAGTTGTGGCGTGATATGTGCCTTCTTCATCACTACCAATCTTGAGATCATCAACAGTTAAATTATCGGAATTAACAGCGGCTTCTTGTGAAACAAGAATAATGCTTGTAGCACCCGCTTTCAAAGATTCAGCGTCTCTAGAAGAGAAGGTGTTTGAAACATAATTCCAATATTCGACATCACCTGAATAGATGTATTTATTGAAGTAAGAAGCAGAAAGGCCCCATTCTTCAATTTCGCTTGTGCTTTCAGGAGTATCAATACCTAAATATCTAATTTTAACTGTGTATTGTAAATTAAAGGTTTCCACGTGCGTGGTATCACCATCGACATAGTTAACAAATGCGTTTGTATCCGCGACCTTTTTGCCTTTGGAATCAAACTTATTAGGCGCACGCATTTGCTCAATGCCTGAACGGCGGAAGTCTAAATCAGTCTTGACACCTTTGCCACTGGCGGATTGTGTCTTAGACATAACAGTTTGGAAAACTTCGTCGGAAATGTTGAGTTTAAACTTATCAACAAAGTCAATGCTTGGGTCAACAGAATATAAACCTTTGAGCTTATTGTTGCCCTCGACGATTGTCGTGCTATAAACAGCACTACCATCATCTTTTCTTTCGACGAGTTTGCAAGGAATGTCGTTATTTGTAACTTTTTCAATGAAGAAATATTCACTAGGAGTGACAGTGAACGACAAAGTATCACCAACTTGCACTTCTTGGCTTGAGAAATTGCTCAATTTTCCATAGATGGAATCAGCAGTAATATCCGTATATTTGGTTTCTTCTTTTACGGGTTCACTACCACCATTTGTGCCATTACAACCAGCAAGAGCAAAAGTTGTTAATAAACAAATGATAATTGTTGAAAAACGTTTATTCATTTTTGCCTCCTTACTTAGCAGCAGTATAGCAGTGGCTGATTGCGGTATCAAAAGCCTCATCAACCGAATTGTTACTGGAGTAGATATAGGAAATGATGTTTCCGATTTCGTCTCTAGCGGTGCTACTACCAATAAAGACTGGGGAAGTCATATAGTAATTCTTTAATGTGGCAGTCATCGCTGGAATATCGTATTGAAGACCATTGCCTTCTTGTGCAATCCAAGCTGCGTATTCATCTGTCGCATATGAAGAAATTCTAACTGGGTCATAAGAGTTCTCTAAAGCCACTTTTGCGTTGTTAGAAGCATCAGCGAATTCTTTATAGAACAACCAAGCGCCTTTTTGCTTGTAGGCATCACCACAATCAAAGAAGCAGAATGATGGACCTTGTTGGATGTATTTTCTTTGGTTCTTATATGGAACTGGAGCTAATTTAACTTTGAAGTTAGAAGAAACGTTATAACTAGAACCACCGGTTGAACCAACGGTAAAGGCGCACTTGAGTTCGGTGAAGAGCACGTTTGTGTAATCGGAACTGGAGTTCTTTGTGACTAAGGTTTTTTCATTGAGGTAACCGATGATTTCATTAACCAAAGCCTTAGCTTCTGGATTATTAAATTTGAAGTGTTCACGATAATCATTCTTGCTAGCTTCATCGTTACTTGTATAAGGAATGCCACGTTGTTCCATTTGAGTAATGAGCAAATTAGCATCGCTATCATAACCAAATGGGTAGAAAACGTCGGTGACTTTTTCTGCTTTCCTATCAGCGAGCATTTTTCTTGATAGAGCAATCGCTTGATCCCATGTTTCTGGGACATCGTAGGAATAACCACCATTGGCATCAACCCATGTCTTAAGAGCGGCTAAATCTTCATCTGTCGCGTTAGCACCATCGAGTGCGTTAACAAGGTTGAAATAGTTGTTGTTACCTTCGAATTTTTTAGCGTTTGGAGCATTATCACCAGCGAAATAGGAAGCGTTGTAGTACATGACTTCGGTGGATTTATACATTGGCATAGACCAAACACCTTCGAATTGGTAATTTGTACCTTCGTTATAATAACCTGGAACAAAGTCCGCTAATTCTTCAGCGGTATAACCGAAGTCTGGATCATTGATATAATTTGTTAATCTGAGCAAGAATGAGTCACCCATACGTTTGGAAATGTATTCAGAGAATGAATCTGGATAACCCATTGATATAGCTGGCACTTCACCAGATGCCATCTTTGTCTTTAAAGTACTATGCAAAGCGCCATAGTCACCGGCAGGGTGTTTAAGAATGACTTTATATTTGCCAGCATATTTTGTATTGAATGCTTCGGCAACCTTGGTCAAATTCTTGGTTTTTTCATGACCTAAGCAGTGCCAGAATTCAAATGAAACCTCACTACTTGGATCGTCTCTTGGCAATTCTTGGTCGACTACTGTGTCGGCTCCACCACAGGCTGTTAAACCTAACATGGTGGTAAGAGCAATGATTAATAAGCTTTTCTTTTTCATAAATAAGCCTCCTTTTATTAACCTTTAATACCTGCACGGCCAACGCCACGCATAATATATTTTCTAAAGAAGATGAATAAGAGAAGCAATGGCACAGTCACAACCACTGTCGCCGCCATCTGCGCACCGTAATCGTTTGGATTATCGGCTGTGGAGAAGGTTTCTCTTAAACCGTTTGTGATAAGGAAGATGTTTCTGTTACCAGAAGCGATTAAGTTTGGCCAGACATATGAGTTCCATGCACCCATGAGTTTAAGAATGAAGATGGTTGTTAATGTTGGCATCGCTAAAGGCACCATGACCTTCCATAAGAATTCCCAGTCACTCTTACCATCGACTTTAGCAGCAAGATAGAGTTCATTAGGAATTTGTTTGAAGTTTTGTCTTAATAAATAGATGTAGAAAATTGAGACCCAGAATGGGACAATCATCGCTGCAAAGTTACCAACTGTATTGCTTGAAGATGTCCAGCCTAAACGGGAAACGGAAATGTAGTTAGAAATAACCATCATTTCACCTGGAATCATCATACTTCCTAGAAGGAAGGCGAATACGAGATTACGACCTTTGAAGTTCAGTCTTGCAAAGGCATAAGCCGCGAAGATTGTGGTAAATAAGGTACCGAGTGTGGAAAGAATACCGACGAGTAAGGTATTTCTTAATAATGTACCGAAATCTAGTCTCTTAAACGCTTCAGTATAGTTCTCCCATCTAATAACTTGTGGGAAGAAGGTCTGCTGCATTTGTTGAATTTCTTTACCTTCCTTGAGGGATGTAATAATCATCCAATAGAATGGGAAGATAATGATGATGCCCATCGCAACGAGGAATAAGTAAATAAATACCAATGAAACGATATGGGCAACTTTACTGAGCTTTTCTTTTTGAGCGGTACTGGCTTCACTACCAGAGAGGGCTAATACGTAATCGGATGTATCAGCAGCGAATTTATACTCTTCTTGCTTTGCCATACTAATAATGCACCCTCTTCTTGCTCACTTGGTTTTGTACCAATGTGAAAATCATAATAATCACTAATAAGAATAATGAAGCCGCGGAAGCATAGTGAACGTTGTTCTTCGCCACCTGATCGTAGATGAAGAAGACCATCGTCTGCATACTTGAAGGCCCTGTATTAGCGTCAAAAGCACCGCCCTTGGCTCCGAACAAACCAATAACAGAGTTATACTCTTTAAATGAACCGATAAATGATGTAATCATCATATATAGGATTTGTGGTGATAATAATGGGACAGTAATTCTTAAAGCTGTCTTCCACTTTGGTGCGCTATCAATCTTCGCGGCATCATAATATTGAGCGTCAATATTTTGTAAACCACCTAAGAAGATCAAAATCTTATATGGTAATGAGTGCCATACAATGTAGAAACAGATAGCGAAGAGCGCTCTCCAGTAATTGACTGGATCGGATTGACCTGTACGGTAAATCCAGCTCAAGTGTTGTGCACCAATTAAGTTGTTAAAGATACCATAGTCAGTGGAGAAGATAACACTGAAAACCATACCAATCGCAATAGCGTTAGTCACATATGGCATGAAGAAGACTGTTTGGAAGAGCTTCTTAAGGACTTTAATGGAGTTAAGACCTAACGCAATTAACATGGAGATGATAATGCTTAATGGTACGGTAATAATTGTTATCAATAATGTATTAGGAAGAGCGGTCTTCATAACATCGTTGAACATCGCACCACCTAATTCAGAATATGGTGTTAAAACAGCTACGTAGTTTTCAAAAGTAAAACCACTATGAGTGCCCCTCATATAGTTGTAATCCTTAAGGAATGATACATAGACAGTATTAATGATTGGATAGAAAGTAAACACTGCCAAAAGGATTAACACAGGTGCTAAATATAGCCAAGCTTTCCAATTGTTTTTACTTTCCATACTAGTCTAAATAGATCCTCGGGTTCTTATCGTCTTCGTTGTCAAAGATGAAGCATTTTTGCTCTTTGATACCGAATTTATTGAGGCCGAGATCAACCTTAATTAAAGAGTCGATAATGACTTTAATATCGTTTTCATCTGTGTGGAATTCAGAGTCGCAAACTAATGACACGTCTCTACCCATTGTTTGAATTTGGTTAACATTGAGAGAAAGAACTTTCTTCTTGTCTGGAACTTCTGATCCCGCTAAGAAACCTTCTGGACGGATACCGATTTTAATCTTATGTCCATCTTTAAATTCTTTGAGTTTCTTATTCTCTAAAACGGCTTCTTTACCGATATAGGCTTTGCCGTCTTTAATTTCACCGTCAAAGACGTTGATTGGAGGTGTGCCTAAAAATTTAGCAACGAATAAGCAGTTTGGAGAATTGTAAACTTCTTGTGGATGGTTGCGTTGCATTTCTAAGCCAGCCTTCATCACGACGATATCATCACAAATGGACATCGCTTCTTCTTGGTCGTGAGTAACGAAGATGGTTGTAATACCAGTTTCTTGTTGAATTCTTCTAATTTCTTCACGAGTTTGAAGTCTTAAACGAGCATCCAAGTTAGATAACGGTTCGTCTAATAATAAGACTCTTGGTTTCTTAACAAGCGCTCTAGCGATAGCCACACGTTGTTGTTGGCCACCGGATAATTCGCTTGGTTTTCTTGTTAAATATTCATCGATTTGGACTAAACGGGCCGTCTCTTGAATAAGAGCGTCCATTTCATCCTTATCGAGTTTTTTCTTGACTTGAATCTTTTGGCCGTTTTGATCGAGAATATTGAACTTTTCATCAACGGAGAAGCCTTTAGCGTTTAACGCTTCACGTTCTTTAATACTGGCTGCTTCTAGTTGGGCAACGATATCATCGCGTTTAATGATTCTCTTTTCATAAACATCTTTTCTAATGGCCTCTGCATCCATCGCCGCTAATTGTTCATCAATTGCTTGGATTTGGTTATGAATATCCTGGACTTTGGCTTCGGATAAACGACCATAGAGTTTGCCTTGCAAAGAGCTCTTCTTCGCTAAAGCGGCATTCAAGGCTTTTTCTTGGTCAGAAGAAATGTTTTGGAGACCAAATTTAAAAATTCTCTCCGCGACAGATGTAACGATATGGTATTTCTTGACCATACGTCTAGCGCTCATGTCCTTTGAGAATTTACCTTTGAAACGAGAATTGAGGATGATGTTTAAAATAGCATCAAATTCCTCTTTTAAGAGGGAGATAATTAAATTGTTATTTTCAAGCACCTTATCCTTTTTGTTTGTGACAATTTTTAAATTGGTAAGTGGAAACTTAACGTTTTCGTAAACTGTCATATGCGGATATAAAGCATAATTTTGGAAAACCAAACCAATTTCACGCTTTTCTGGCGCTAAGTGTGTAACATCTTCATCACCAAACCAGATTTCCCCATCTGTTGGTGCTTTTAACCCGGCAATCATGTAAAGAGTGGTTGATTTACCACATCCAGATGGTCCTAATAAACCGATAAGTTCGCCGTCTCTAATGTCGACGTTTAAAGAATCGACAGCAACGGCGTCTGGAATGTTCTTCGCTGGATTACCTGGAAAAACCTTTGTTAGGTTCTTCAGTTTTATTTCCATATGTGTTCCTCCACGCGAATATTCTAGCACGCGAAAAAAACCAAAGTAAAGCGGGAGTTACTTTATAGTAAAGTCCTTATTTTCGATACTAATTTCTTGTAGTTTAAATTCAGATTCCGCTCTCTCGAGGGCATTGAGATAAATGGTTTGATTGTCGACGTCGACAGCGTAATCATTAAAGACATAATTTGGCAGGTTAGAGTTTGTTTTGTTTACATACATCATTGTGATGGAGACAATTGAAGGAATAAGAAAACCTACAAAGTTCAAAATAAAGAAGACAAAGTAATTAAATACAAAGCGCCCTATGTATTTTCCAGTCGTAATATTAACCGCTTTTACGCTAATAAGACCAATTTTTTCTAGCTTCATACCGATGGTTTGGCGACCCCTTTTAAAGCAGGTTAACGGCAAAATCAAAAAGTACACAATGAAGAACAAAGTGAACAAGGAGATAAACTCCACTACGGTTACTAAAAATGAGAACCTTGTAAGATAAAAATAATTTACATTCCTCACTAAATAAGCAAACGTATAGTTTTGGGTCTCATCAGCATAAAAGTTATATAGATATTCAGCGCTTACGGCGTTTTCCTTGACTTGATCATCTTCTTTAACAAATAAATTAACGCCATCTTTTTTGGCGGATAACTTGCGGTTTTCATAGTCATTTTTTATTTTCTGTAAATCACTAAAGTAGGTTGTGTTCTTGTAGAAGTTATCAATGCGTTCTGAAAGGAAATTTTTCTTCTCTTCATAGGAGGAATAATCGCTATTCGTGGAGACATAATCAACTATGTTGATTCCGTTTTCATATAGCCCACTATCGTTTCTAAGTTGAACGAGCTCTGCTTCTTTAGATTTATACCAAGGCGATGATGTGATAGGTATGTTAGTTATGGAGAGCATGATAAAAGTGGAAAGTAAAAGCAAACCGATATCGATAAAATAGGCGAGAACACGCTTACCTAATTTGGCTTTTTTATAGACGACTTCAACCTTATTCTTTACTTGTTCCATCGTTGCTATTTTCCTTATTATCAGGGGTTTCTTCAGTGCCGATTGGTCCTTCAAATTCCTTAGTATCTTTAACGCTAATTCTTGTGAGTAATGTCACTAAATCATCGTTATTTTTAGTGAATAATGGTAAGAGTAATGAAGCGATATTAATGACTAACAAGGCGATTAAAATTGCAAGTACGCTAACTACTCCACCAATCTTAAAGGAGAAGACACCAATCATGCCCATGAAATAGAATGCAATCACTAATGAAGTTGAGAATAAAACGAAGTTTAAAGCGTGATAAATGATTAACTGCAAAATAGATGGTTCTAATTCATTTTTAGAGCTCATCGCAATACCCATGACCTTTTGGCCTAAAGTAGTCCATTCTTTAGCGATTGGTCGCATAACGATTGTTAATAATAAATAGGCCACTAAATATGAGGCCAAATAAATGAGAAGTATAGCAAGCGTTAATGATTGATAAGTGTTGTTATAGTTTTGGATTAAGTTCTCATAATTTAATGAGTTAGTTTCTACATCTTTAATACCATATTTAACAGCGTCAATATAATTGAGATAGACTTTATTATATAAAGACACATCAGCGCGGTCTTCTTTGAAATATTGCAATAATTTATTCGTTGATTCCTCATTTAAAACAACATAACGCGAAATGCCATTTCCTCGAGCTAATAAATCAGCGTCATCTTCATTAACAAATAAAGATTGATCGATTTTCATGATTTTAAGATAAAGATATGTATCGATATCATCTTGATAATCAATATTATCGTAAATATAACTATTTAACGATTCTTCGCTCTTCTTAAACGTTTTATAGTAGAAACTAAGTGCATCTAATTCGTAATTAGGATCACCAGCGAACGTTTCTTCTACTGGCACCACTATTTCATCAAATGTTCCTGATTCATTCTTTTTAGGGAATGCTAAGTTATGGACATAGGCACTTGTTTTAGCGATTCGTTCAACATATTTAGTCGCTCCATCATCCACCGATAAAAGACCACTACGATCTTCCTTAAGTCTTTGAAGATGTGTTGAATTGATAAATTCGGCGATTTCAGCGTTTTGATCTTGTAAACCCCTAGCAAGATTATCAACCACGGGTAAATGACTTCCTATCGCGTAAAAAACAGTAAAAAGAAGATATGTAGCAACGAATAAAGAAAAATAATCTAATAGGCGTGAGAAGATATGCTTCTTCTTACTCGCCACACTGTTGTTTTTATATCGACTAACAATTCTTTCTTTCATACCAGTATTATAAATAATATATCATTTATCAAAAATAAAAACCCATCTTTTAATGAAGTGAACCCCAAATTGGACACACTTCAAAAAAACCGGGTAAAGACAGGAATCAATTAAGGTTCCTGTTTTTTATTCGATTCGTGTTATAGAAAACAATCCATTCTTCTACGAGTTGAATGTAATGTTCTAAAGATG